>JBPCXA010000084.1:0-23752 GCA_051008975.1 Gammaproteobacteria bacterium | reverse complement strand
TATTTTCGGATACCGCCAAATTCGGTATTGTCCGCAAAGACAAAAAGCACCGCCATTCCGGCGAAAGCCGGAATCTCCGCGCCGTAGGCGCGAAAATAGCGGGAGAGATTATAATGAATCGGTGCGGGATTTGGAGTTTTCGGAGGGCGACCGGCGCGCGATGCGGCGCGCCCTGCGGCTGGCGGCGCGCGCGGCGGCGGACGGCGAAGTGCCGGTCGGGGCGGCGGTGTATGACGATTCCGGCGTCGTCGGCGAAGGCGAAAACCGCGTCATACGCGACTGCGATCCGTCGGCGCACGCCGAAATTATCGCGCTGCGCGCCGCCGCCGCCGCCCGCCGAAACTATCGGTTGCCGGAATGCAAGATGGCGGTGACTTTGGAGCCGTGTCTGATGTGCGCCGGGGCGGCGTTTCATGCGCGTTTGCGCGCGGTGGTGTTCGCCGCCGTCGATCCCAAAACCGGCGCGTTCGGCGGCGCGACTTCGGCGCATCTCAATCCGCTGTTGAATCATCGGACGGCGGCGGCGGGCGGATTGCTGGCGGACGAGGCGGCGGCGTTGCTGCGGGATTTTTTTCGGGCGCGGCGGTGAGCGGAATCGTCGTCAATCTCGCCGCGCAGACGCTGGATTTCGGCGGCGTCCGCTACGCCGTCTCCGCCGCCGAAAACGGCGCCGGCGAACGGCGCGACAGTTATCAAACGCCGCGCGGACTGCATATCGTGCGCGCCAAAATCGGCGCGGGAATGCCGGCGAATACGGTGTTTGTCGGGCGGCGTCCGACCGGCGAAATATACGCGCCGCAGGCGAAAGAATCGCCGCGCCGCGATTGGATTCTGACGCGCATTCTCTGGTTGCGCGGCTGCGAAACCGGCAAAAACCGCGGCGGCGAAGTGGATACGATGCGGCGGTATATTTATATCCACGGCGCGCCCGATTCGGCGAAAATGGGCGCGCCCGGCTCCGTCGGCTGCATCCGTATGCGCAACCGCGACATTATCGAACTTTTTGACCGCGTCTCCGTCGGCGAATCGGTGAACATAATTGAAGGCGTTTGATTTCCGGCGAATTGTGATAAGGTGCATTGCGAAAGAGGAGGAGACGTTATGTCCGAAATAGAATCCGTTTTGCAGGAAACGCGGCGGTTTGAGCCGCCCGCGAATTTTTCCGCCGCCGTTGCCGGCCGCGCCGCCTACGACGCGCTGGCGCGCGAGGCGTCCGAGGACTGGGAGGGATTTTGGCGGCGGCGCGCCGAAGCCGAAATAGAATGGATGACGCCGTTTTCGCGGGTGTACGAATGCGGCGACGGGCGGGCGCACCGATGGTTCGCGGACGGCGAATTGAACGTGTCGGCGAATTGTCTCGACCGGCATCTGGCGTCGCGCGGCGATTCGCCGGCGATCATTTTTGAGGACGACGGCGGCGAAGTCGAAATTTGGACTTACCGCAAACTGCATTCGGAAGTATGCAAATTCGCGAACGCGTTGAAGGCGGAGGGCGTTTCGCGCGGCGACCGGGTTATCGTGTATATGCCGATGCGTCCGCAGGCGGTGGCGTGTATGCAGGCGTGCGCGCGAATCGGCGCGGTGCATTCGGTGGTGTTCGGCGGATTTTCGGCGAAGTCGCTGCGCGACCGCATCGTCGACGCCGGGGCGAAAATTGTCGTCACGGCGGACGAAAGCATGCGCGGCGGACGCGCGATTCCGCTCAAAAACACGGTGGACGAGGCGTTGGAAGAGGCGCCCGTAGACAAAGTCGTCGTTTTGCGGCGCACCGGCGCGAAAATTACGATGCGCGAGGGGCGCGACGTCTGGTGGGACGACATCGTCCGGAATCAATCGAGCGATTGTCCGCCGGAAAAAATGAACGCCGAAGATCCGCTGTTCATTTTGTACACTTCCGGCTCCACCGGCAAGCCGAAGGGTGTGCAGCATTCCTGCGGCGGCTATTTGCTGGGGGCGATTTTGTCGATGAAATGGGTGTTTGACTGCCGCCCGGACGATGTGTTTTGGTGTACCGCCGACGTCGGCTGGATTACCGGGCATACGTATGTCGCCTACGGCCCTTTGGCGGCGGGGACGGCGCAAATTATTTTTGAGGGCGTGCCGACTCATCCGCATCCGGGGCGGTTTTGGGAAATCGCGCAAAAGCATCGCGCGACTATTTTTTACACCGCCCCGACGGCGATTCGTTCTTTGATTAAAGCGGGGGCGGATTTGCCGCAAAAATATGACTTGTCTTCGCTGCGCATTCTCGGCACCGTCGGCGAACCGATTAATCCGGAGGCGTGGATGTGGTATCGGGAGGCGGTCGGCGGCGGACGGTGTCCGATTGTGGACACTTGGTGGCAGACCGAAACCGGCGGACACATGATCGCGCCGCTGCCGGGGGCGGTTGCGACAAAACCCGGCTCCTGCACTTTGCCGCTGCCCGGCGTTTTCGCCGCCGTGGTGGACGAATCGGGCGAAGAAATGCGCCCCGGAAAGGGCGGGTTTTTGGTGATCAAAAAGCCGTGGCCGTCGCAGCTGCGGACGATTTGGGGCGACCACGAACGCTATCTCGACACCTATTATCCGAAGACGGTGGCGGGCGGCGAATTTTATGTGGCGGGCGATTCGGCGTATCGCGACGAGGACGGCTATTTTTGGATTATGGGGCGGGTGGACGACGTGCTGAATGTTTCCGGACACCGCCTCGGCACGATGGAAATTGAATCCGCCCTCGTCGCCAATCCGAAAGTGGCGGAGGCGGCGGTCGTCGGACGCCCGGACGAATTGACCGGCGAGGCGATCGTCGCCTTTGTCGTCCCAAAAGCCGCGCGTCCGTCCGGCGAGGCGGCGGCGGCGCTGGCGGCGGAGTTGCGCGAGTGGACGGCGAAGGAAATCGGCGCAATCGCCAAGCCGAAAGAAATCCGCTTCGGCGACAATCTGCCGAAGACGCGCAGCGGCAAGATTATGCGCCGCCTTTTGCGCGCCATCGCCAAGGGCGAAAAAATCACGCAGGACACCTCCACGCTGGAAAACCCCGCGATTCTGGCGCAATTGCAGGAGCGGGTTTGAGAAATGTCGCAAAAAAACAACATCGCGGCGTTTTTTTTCGTCCGCCGCTTGCAATTTCGCGGCGGCGGCGGTATAATACGAATATCCACGGGGGCGCACTTTGGGCTTTGACGTGGGTCACGAAACAGACGGAGCATGCCAAGGCGGAATTCCTTGTAAAACCGTTCCGACAAAAAATATAAACGCCAATGACGAGCGTTTCGCGTTTGCCGCCTAAAAACCGGTAACGCCTTCACACCGAAGCGTCCGCGATTCGGAATGTGGAGTTATGCAGCGGACTCGCCGCCTCGCCGCGCCGACGGGCGAAGCGGTTAAATTCAGCCGGCTGGCGCGAGTTTCGCCCCGTTTGGCGGGCGCTTTTCGCGTGAGACAAAAAACGCCAGACTAAGCATGTAGTCGCCGGCTGTGTAGGACTCGCGGACGGGGGTTCGATTCCCCCCGCCTCCACCAGTTTTTTTATTGCATATTGCGCGGACGCCGCGCGCTTCGCCGCCTGTTCGCAAACTCCGTTTTTTCTTCGCGCCGCCGCGCCGGTTATTTGTCCGCCGCAAAAAGCAGGCGTAAAAACCCCGTCGCGCAAATGAAAAATATTATTCCCAGCACCAGCGGGCGGTAGCGTTTTCCGCCGCTTCGGGAGAATAATTTTGCGCCCAACGCGACTCCGGCGACAAGCGGCGGCAACGCCGCCAAAAACAAAAAACCGTGCGCGAAACCGAGCAGCCCCAAACCGACGCCCCAAAGCAATCCGTAGAAATCGCTAAAAAAGAACAGCAAATTGACGGACGCCCGCACTGTTTGCGGCGAACGCGAAGAGGCGAGCAAAAACGCCGCCACGACCATTCCCGCCACGGCGGCGACGCCGTTCGCCGCACCGGCGACGACGCCGACTGCAAACGGCGGCGCCGCAAACAGCAGGGAGTTTTCGCGCCGCAAAAAATTCGCGCAAACAAAAAACGCGACCAGCGCATAAACGCAAACTTGCGCCGTTTTTTCGGGCAGCACCGACAACAGCCAAAGCCCGGCGGGCGTGCCGATAAACACACCGATGACGGTCGGCGTCAACCATTTAATGTCCGCATGCCGCCGCGCGTCCGGCAAAAGCAGAATGCTCGCCGGTATTTCCAGCATCAAAATTAACGGCACCGCCGCGGACGGCGGCATAATAAAAGTAAACAACGAAACGCACAGCGCGGACGAACCGAGTCCGACAAATCCGCGCAAAACAAACGCGCCAAACACGGTCGCCGTGAAAAAAATCCATTCGCCCGCGGAGAACGAGTCGGCGGAAAACTCCATCTTTTATTCCGGCGGCTCTTCCGCGAAACATTCGGATTCCGCGAGCAGCGGCGCGAGCCACGGCTGCGCCCGTTTCGTCCAAATATGCCGCGGCGAAATAAGCGCCGAAGTATCGCCCAAAGTTCCCGCCTTGACGCTGATCAAATCGCCCCCCGAATCGTGATACAACCGGACGCCGCATTCGCCGCAAAACGCGCATGTTTTTTCGGCGCCGCTTTCGCCCGCGGCGGCGTAAAACTTTAACGCGCCGTTAAATTTAACCGCGCCGCGCGCGACCATCAAAGACATTCCGAAGGCGGAGGAGGATTGTTTTTGACAATGGCGGCAGTGGCAGACATACAACGCCCGCGGCGCGGCGGAAATTGTATAACGCACGCCGCCGCACTGGCATCCGCCTTCGCAAACGACGACGCCGTTCACGCCGGCGGACGCGATTCTTCGCGCAAAATTTCCACCGCCTCCTGCAGCGGCATCGCGGTGTTTTTGTTTTCGCCCAAGCGGCGCAGCGACACGCCGCCGTTTTCGGCTTCGCGCTTGCCGAGGGCGAGAATGACCGGCACTTTCGCCGCGGAATGTTCGCGCACCTTGTAATGAATTTTTTCGTTGCGCAAATCCGCGACCGCGCGCAACCCGGCGTTTTGCAATTCGGCGCAAACTTTACGCGCGTGCGAATCGGCGTCCGACACAATCGTCGCGCAGACGATTTGTCGCGGCGCGAGCCAGAACGGCAGCCGCCCGGCGTGATGTTCGAGAAGTATGCCGATGAATCGTTCAAACGAACCGACGATCGCGCGATGACACATCACCGGCCGCAGACGCTTTCCGTCCGCGGCGGTATATTCCGCGCCGAGGCGTTCCGGCAAAACAAAATCCACCTGCCAGGTGCCGCACTGCCATTCGCGCCCGATGGCGTCGCGCAAAACGAATTCCAGTTTCGGTCCGTAAAACGCGCCTTCGCCGGGATTTAATTCAAACGCCACGCCCGCCTTTTCGCAGGCGGCGCGCAGCGCATCTTCGGCGCGATCCCAGACGGAATCTTCGCCGGCGCGCACCGGCGGACGGTCGGCGAAGCGGATGCGGAAAGAATCAAAACCGAAGTCGGCGTAGACGGACGAAAGCAGCCGGACGAACTCGGCGGTTTCGTCGGCGATCTGCGAATCGGCGCAAAAAATATGCGCGTCGTCCTGCACGAAATTGCGCGCGCGCAAAAGTCCGTGCAATGCGCCGGACGGTTCGGCGCGATGGCAGGAGCCGAATTCGGACATCCGCAGCGGCAGGTCGCGATAACTTTTCGCGCCGCGCTTGTAAATTTCCACATGGCACGGACAGTTCATCGGTTTCAGCGCGAACACCCGCGCGCCTTGCGGATTTTCCATATAGTCGCGCAGCGCGTCCTCGTTTTCGGCGACATACATATTCTCGCGGAATTTTTCCCAATGCCCGGACGCCTCCCAGAGTTTGCGGTCGACGAGCTGCGGCGTCCGCACCTCCGAATAGCCGGCGGCGCGCTGGCGGCGGCGCATATACGATTCCAAAAGACGATACAAAGTCCAGCCGCGGTCGTGCCAGAACGCCATTCCGGCGGCTTCCTCTTGAAAATGAAAAAGTCCCATTTCGCGTCCGAGTTTGCGATGGTCGCGCTTCGCCGCCTCTTCCAGCATTCGCAAATGCGCGCGCAACTCCCCGCCGTCCCGCCACGCGGTGCCGTAAATTCGCTGCAAACTTTCGCGCCGCGAATCGCCGCGCCAATAACTTCCGGCGACATGCGTCAACTTAAACGCCGCGCCGGCGTCGCCGGTGTGGCGCATGTGCGGACCGCGGCACAAGTCCAAAAAATCGCCCTGCCGATAAAAAGAAATTTCCGCCGCATCGTCTATCGCGTCCAGAAGTTCCAATTTGAACGGGCGGTTTTGATAATGCGCGCGCGCCGCGTCGCGGGTCCATACTTCGCGCCGCACGGGAATTTTTTGCGCCGCCAGTTCGCGCATCCGCGTTTCCAGCGAATGCAAATCTTCCGGCGTAAACGGCGTTTCGCGGTAAAAGTCGTAATAAAAACCGTTCGCGGTCGCCGGACCGATTGTGGGCATCGCGTCCGGAAACAACTGCGCCGCCGCCTGCGCCAGCAAATGCGCGCAGTCGTGGCGGATTAATTCCAGCGCGTCCGAATCTTCGCGGCGGACGAATTCCAAAACGCAATCGGCGGGCGGCGGCAGATAAATGTCGCGCAGCGCGCCGTCCGCCCGGCAGGCGACGATGTTTCCGGACGCGCCGATTTCCGCCGCGATTTCGGCGGCGGTTTTGTCGGCGGGAAAAACGCGCGTTTCGCCGCGAAAAGTGATGCGAATATCGGACACGGCGGCATTATAACATTTTACGCCGCGCGCGCCCGCGTTATTCGCCGTCCAAAAGCCGCCGTCGTTCGCGGTTATATTCCGTCATTTGTTCGCGCGTGCGTTTTTCCAAAATGCGGCGGCGCAGTTTCGTCATTCCGTCCGCGCCCTTGATGCGGTTGCAATTGCCGCACAGCAACTGCATATTGGAATCCTCGTTTTGTCCGCCGCGCGCCTTGGCGATGCCATGGTCAAGTTCCATGTCGCGCGGATCCATTTCGCGTCCGTCTTTGCCGTTTTCGCCGCAGGGGGCGGCGCATTTTCCGCCCTGCGCGGCGTATAAACGGTCGCGCAAAATCGCGCGGTCGGTCGGCGGCGGCAGGTCGGCGCGTTTCGGAAGTTTGCCCTCGAAACGTTCTATGCCGTCGCCGCCTTTCGCGTTCTTAAAAAGCGGCATGCGGTCGAACAAAATGTCCACCGCTTTTTTGGAGACGTCAATCCCGATCCATTTCCGATTCAGTTTTTCGGCGGCGACCAAAGTCGTGCCGCAGCCGCAGAACGGATCGAGAACAACGCCGCCCTCGTCCGAGGACGCCTTTATGATTCTTTCCAAAAGCGCGACCGGCTTTTGCGTCGGCCATCCGGTTTTTTCCTTTCCCGAACTCTGCCCCAAGGAAGGAATGTCGAACCACACGCTCGGAATTTTTTTGCGGCGGTAATAGCCGCCTTGTTTCTCGACAAGATAATACTTTATCCGCACCTTGCCGTTTTTCGTTCTGCGCACCCTGCCCTCCGCCTCCATTCTGCGAATGGAATCTTCGGCATAGTCCCCGGGCGGCAGATCGTAAAAATAACCGCCCGCGTCCTTTTTATATTTTTTGCCGAGTTCCGGTTCCCGGATTTCGCGCAGATCGAACATGTCGCCGGCGGACGCGAAAACTTTTTTAATGTTTTTGGCGTAGCGCAAAATGTTGTCGTGCTTGGTCGCAAACTTCTTCGGGGACGGGCTTTGCGGACCGTCGTAATTCCAGACAATGTCGTTCAGAAAGTTCCCGCCGCCGAAGATCGCGTCCATCAGCAACTTGACGCCGTGCGACATCGTCGGATCGCAGTGATAGCAAACGCTGCCGGTCGGTTTGAGAATCCGCCGCATTTCCGCCAGACGGATTCCCATATAAATCAGATACGCCTTCCAGCCGCCGCCTTGAATCAGCGACAGCGTATCGATCAAATGCATCGTCTCCTTATGCATCCGCGACAGCGCGAACGCCTCGTCCTCGTGCGTGTCGGAGAGCGTCCAAGTGTCCTTGAACGCCTCTTCCACGCGCCGCCCCTCGCCGCCGATGGGGCGCACATAATCCCGCCCGGAGTTGAACGGCGGATCCAGATAAATCAAGTCCGCGATCCCCGAATCCAAACACCGCAGCACCGGCAAATTGTCGCCGATAAAAAGACGTTTCATCCGCCCCTCCTTTCCGCGAATTATACCGGACCCGCCCGCGCGTTCCGCGTTTCGGCGGGAATTAAATCGCGCAAAAACGATTCCAATTGTTCCGCGCACACCGCCGGGTCGTCGTCCAAATTGTCAATATAAATTGTACTGCCGTCCGCGCCCGGACGGCATTGTTTGGCGGCGATCTTTTGCATTAAAATTTCGCGGCACTTCGGTTCAGCGGCGAATTCCGCCGTCGCCGTACCGTTTCGCGCGCGCAGTTTCGTTATTTGCGCCCCGCCGGCCAGCAAACGCAGTTTGTGGCACGCGAGAAGACGATTCGCCGGCGGCGGGATTTTTCCGAAACGATCCTCCCATTCCAGACGCACCGCGTTAATTTCGGCGTTGTTTTCGGCGGCGGAAAGGCGGCGATAATAGCGCAGACGCTCGCCCGCCGAAGGCGCGTAGTCGGACGGCAAAAGCGCCGGCTTCGGCAGTTCCACCGCCGTCTCCATTTCGTCCCCCCCCCCCGACAATTGCCGGACCGCGGCGTTCACCATTTTTTGATACAACGCGTAGCCGACCGCCGCCAGATCGCCGCTCTGCCGCTCGCCGAAAATCTCCCCCGCCCCGCGCGTTTCCAAGTCGCGCAATGCGAGAAACAATCCGTCGCCCAGCGCGCCGCGATTCGACACCGCGTCCAGACGCGCCTCTCCTTTTGCGGTCGCCGCGCCCTCCGGCGGAATTAAAAAAAAGGCGTGCGCCTGCGCGCCCGCGCGCCCCACCCGCCCCCGCAATTGATGCAGGCGCGATATTCCCATCCGGTCGGCGCGGTTGATAATAATCGTGTTGGCGTTGGCGATGTCCAGACCGCTCTCCACGATTGTCGTCGCCAGCAGCATGTCCGCCTCGCCGCGTACAAAACGCCGCATCGTCCGCTCCATTTCCGCGGCGCGCATTCCGCCGTGGGCGACGACAATCTTCATCGCCGGCAGCCATTCCCGCAGCCGCGCCTCCATTTCCGGCAGACCGCGAATTTCGTTATGCACGAAATATATCTGCCCGCCGCGCAAAAGTTCCCGCTCGCACGCGTCCACAACCAACTCCCGCGAAAACGAGGCGACCTCGGCGCGCACCGCCAGACGCGACGGCGGCGGCGTGGCAATCACCGAAATATCGCGCACCCCCTCCATCGCCATCGCCATCGTGCGCGGAATCGGAGTCGCGGAAAGGGAAAGCACGTCCATGTCGGCGCGCAGCATCTTAAAATGTTCCTTCTGCCGTACTCCGAAACGGTGTTCCTCGTCAATCACCGCCAGCCGCAGCCGCTTAAATTGTACCGCCTTCGCCAGCAACGCGTGCGCGCCGATGACGATGTCGGCGCGGCCGTCGGCGATTTCCGCCAGCGCGTTCTTTTTTTCGCGCGCGCCGGACAAACGCGTAAGGGATACGATGCGCGCCGGAAATCCGGTGAAGCGGTCGGCGAAAGTACGCGCGTGCTGCTCGGCGAGCAATGTCGTCGGCGCCAATATCGCGGTTTGCGCGCCGGACAGCACGGCGGCGCACGCCGCGCGCATCGCCACCTCGGTCTTGCCGAAACCCACGTCGGCGACGACGACGCGGTCCATCGGTTTCGGCGACCGCATGTCGCGCAACACGTCGCGGCAGACGGACGCCTGGTCGGGCGTTTCTTCAAACGGAAACCCGTCCGCGAAACGCGCCAAAACGGCGTCGTCCGGCGCGCCGCGTATTGCGCCGCCCGCTTCGCGCCGCGCCTGCATCGCCAGCAGCCGCGCCGCCGTGTCGCGGGCGTTTTTTTCGGCGCGGGCGCGGACGCGCTTCCATTGTTTTCCGCCCAGCCGCGACAATTCCGCCGGCTCGCCGTGATAGGGCGACAATAAATGCAAATGCGCCGCCGGCAGCCACAACCGCTGTCCGTCCGCATATTCAATTTGCAAAAACTCGCCGGTCGCGCCGCCCGACGTTTTTTCGGCAATTCCGGCGTATCGCCCGACTCCGTAATCGCGGTGAATGACCGCGTCTCCGGCGACGAGTTCTTCGGCGGCGGGCGCGGCGGCGTTTAATCGGCGGCGGCGCGGCGGTAGCCGCACGTCAAAAATTTCCGCCTCGGTCAGCACGGTAATTTGCGGAAAAGAAAACCCGCCGCGCAACGGCGCGACGACCAGGGAAATACCGCCGCCGCATTCGGAAAAATCCGCGGCGGTATGCAGTTGCAATCCCTCCCCGGACAATGCGGCGCAAAGCGAATCGCGCCGCCCCGCGCTGTCCGCGGCGAGAATGACGCGCCCCGCCGCCGCGCGCAAAAAATCCTTCAACGCCGCATGCGAATCGGCGCGGCGGGGACCGATCGCCGTCGGCGGCGGCGCGGCGGTTTCGCCCTCCATTTCCACCGCCGCGAACGCCGACAATGTTTCGAATAATTCTTGCGGCGGCAAAAAAACCTCCGCCGCCGGAAGTACCGCGCGATGTTCGTACACTTCCGCGTGTTCGCGCCGCCGCGCCGCCTGCGCCGTAAAACGCGAGAGCGATTCGCGGACGCCGCGCCCGAAAACGAGCAGCGTATCCGCCGCGAGATAATCCGCCAAACGCGCGATGCGGTCAAAAAACAGCGGCAGCAACCACTCCATCCCCGGCGCCGGCGTACCGCGGCGAACCGCCCGCAAAAGCGGATCTTCAATGTCGCCGAAACGCGCGGTAAAGGCGCGGCGAAAACGGGCGATTCCCGCCGCCGACAAATCACACTCCCCGGCCGGAAACAAACGCAACTCTTCGGCGCGCCCGGACGACATTTGCGTGCCCGGCGTAAAAGTCCGGATTTGTTCAATTTCGTCGTCCTCCAAAACCAACCGCGACGGTTCCGCCGCGGTAGGCGGAAAAATATCCATCTGCCCGCCGTTCACCGCGAATTCGCCCGCCGCCAAAACCCGGTCGACGCGCGCATAGCCGCACTCCGCCAGCCCGGCGATCAACGCGGCGGGATCAATTTTATCGCCCGGTTTCATCGCCCGCGCGGCGACGAATCCGCGCGGCGGATACGGCAGCAACGCCGCGGACACCGGGGCGACGGTAACGCCGCGACGCATCGCGGACAACGCCGCCATCCGCCCGGTCTGCGAATCGGGCGGCGGCGACGCCGGCGCGAACGGCGGAATCTCCCAATCCGGCAGCAATCGGGACGCGATGTCGGGCGCGAAAAAGGCGATTTCCTCCGCCGCGTGCGCCGCCGAAAGCGCGTCGCGGACGAGCCACAGCACCGGCCGCCGATGCGATTGATGCCACTCCGCGACCGCCAACGATTCGCCCGCCCCGGCGGGCGCCGGAATGCGCGCGATTGTTCCCGGCGCGGGCGGCGGCGGAAAACCGGCGCGCCCCGTCAGTCCGGCTTGTATTGTTTCAGTTTGCGATACAAATAGGTGCGTTCCAGCCCGGAAATTTGTATCGCCTGTTGAACGTTGTTTTCGGTGAATTCCATCAGGCGGCGGAAATATTCCTTCTCGAACGCCAGACGGGCGTCGCGCAGGCTCATGGAAAATATGTCGCCGCCGACGAGACGGGTGAGGGAAGACGCGCCGAGCGAGAACTGGTCTATCGCCGTCCGCACGTTTTCGGCGTCCACCTGGTCGGAGACGGCGTACATCAGGGCGCACCGCACCAGCGACTGCAGTTCCAAAAAATCGTTTTCGTATTCGCGGCGCGCCAGAAGATCCACCGCCGGCGGCGAAAGACGGCGGGCGGACATGCCGGTGTTTTGCGTCAGGCGGCGGGCGACGATGTCCACGGTGTACGGAATGTCTTCAATATAGTCCGCCAGCGGCGGCTGCCGGACGACATGGCGGAACGCCTGCAGCAGCGTCCGGTTAAATCCGCGGTCGCCCGCCAGCGTCTCCGGACTTTCCAGCGAAGCGGCGACGACGCGGGCGTCCACGCGCGCCGCCTCCCGCGTCAACGCCAGCAGCCCGCTTTGCTGCGCGGGGTTCAGCATGTCAATTAAATTAACGACGATCAATCCGCCGGCGGCGCGGCGCAAAATCGGCCCCAGTTCTCCCTGCAGCTGCAGACTGCGGTCGATAAACACGATTTCGCCGCGCGGCGGCGCGAACATTTGCGCGTAAAACGTCGCGCCGGCGTTCGGCGGACCGACCATCAGCACCGGCTGCGTGCCGACGGACGCCTTTAATAGTTGCGTCTTAAACCGCCGCATCACTTCGGTGCGCCCGAAATTCGTGCGCTGAATTTCCGGGCTGCCCTGTTCCATTTCGCCGTCGCGCACCGATTTTTGCACCGTCACCAAAAGACGGTTGGCGGCGATCGGTTTTTCCAGCACTTCCAGCGCGCCGAGTTTCATCGCCTCCACGGCGGTGTCGATCGTCGCGTGGCCGGACATGACGACGATCGGCACGCCGAGCAGTCCGGCGTCCCGCCATTGTTTCAGCAGCGTCAGCCCGTCCTTGCCGGGCATCCAGATGTCCAGCAAAATCAGCGAGAGTTTTTCGCGGACGCGGAGATCCCACGCGGCGTCCGCGTTTTCGGCGGCGACCACCGCGTATCCCTCGTCGATTAAAATTTCGGACAGCAGTTCGCGGATTCCGACCTCGTCGTCGACGATTAAAATTTTCGGACGACTGGATGCGGACATGCGCTTCTCCGGCGGAAGTTTATTAAATACAAAAAGGAACCCGGGCGTATTTTGGCATAAAACGCCGCGTTTTGTTTCGATTCGTTCATTCCGGTTCGTTCCGTTCCGCCGCGGCGGCGTCCGCCGTTTTTTTCGCGTCCTTTTTCGCCCCGCGGGGCGCGAGAAACAATCCGAGTTCGAACAGCAGCCAGCACGGAATCGCCAGCAGCAATTGCGAAATCACGTCGGGCGGCGTAAAAATCGCGGCGACCACGAACGCGCCGACAATCACATACCGCCGCCCGCGGCGCAAAGTGTCCGCCTCCACGATTCCGGAGCGCACCAGAAGATACACCGCCACCGGCGTTTCGAACGCGACTCCGAAGGCGAGAAACATCGTCACCGCGAATCCGAAAAACTTAAGAATGTCCGGCGTCCACGCGATTTCCTCCGGCGCGACCGCCGCGATAAAATGAAACACCGTGCGAAACACCAGAAAATAGGCGAACAGCATCCCCAGATAAAACAACAGCGTGCTGCTGACCACCAGCGGCAGCACGAGTTTTTTTTCGTGCCGATACAATCCGGGCGCGACGAAGCGCCACGCCTCGAACAACAAATACGGCAGCGAAATTAAAAACGCCGAAAGCGCGGCGGTCGTAATCTGCACCAAAAACGGATCCAATACGCCGGTGGAAATCAGCCCGCCGCCCGCCGGCGAAGCCGTCTCCGCCAGCGTCCGCGACAGCGGCAGCGCCAGCCGCTCAAACAAAACGCCGGCGAACGGCGCGCCGTCAAACGGAATCAGCAGCGCGAAAATCAAAACGCACAGCACCGCGACGCATCGCAGGAGACAGTCGCGCAACTCCGCCAGATGACCGAGCAGTCCGTCCTTCGCCCAGTCGCCGCTCATCGTCCGGCGGAAGATTTTTCGGCGGACGAATGCGCGGACGCGGTTTTTTGCGCGCCGTCTTCCGCGGCATTTTCCGCCGCCGAAACTTCCGCGCGATTATTTTTTTCGACGGCGGCGGCGTCCGAAACTTCCGCGACATTCCGATCTTTTTCGGAATCGGAATTCGGAATTTGCGCGGCGTTCTTTTCCGCCGCCGCCGCGGAATCGCCCGTCGGATTCGTCGGCCACGGCGTTTGCGGAATTTGCGATTTTTGCGGAACGACGTTTTCGCGCGCGTCCGCGTTCTGCCCGCGTTCTTTTGCGGAAATTTCGGAACGCGCGGGCGTTCCGGTGCTCGCGTCCGCCGGGGCGTCTACGGACGTCCGTACGGAATCGGCGGCGTTATGCAATTCGCGCGCGCTTGTCTTAAAATCGTCGCCGATTTCGCGCGCGGTGTTTTCGTATTCGCGCTGAATACTTTTCAGATCCTCCAAATCCATCTCGCGGCGGATGTCCGCCTTGACGCCCGCCACCTGCCGCTGCACCCGCGACACCAGATGCCCGACAAAACGCGCGGTCTCCGGCAGCCGCCGCGGCCCGATGACAATCAGCCCAACGACCGCGACCAGAACGACCTCGCCGAAACTGATGTTGAACATCAACCGCCGCGCCGCCGTCAGACGGAACGGTCGCGGGAATCGGTTTTGTCGGGCGCGGGACGCTCCTCGGCGGCGGCTTCAATCGCCTTGCCGTCCTCCGCCTTCATCCCCTGTTTGAATCCCCGCACCGCGGCGCCCAGGTCGCCGCCCAAACCGCGCAGTTTTTTCGTGCCGAACAACAGCACCACAACCAGCAATACAATCAGCCAATGCCAAACGCTGAACGTTCCCATGTCATTCCTCCCGGCGCGCGGATTTCTCGGCGAGTCCAGAACCGCCGCGACGCGCGCGCAACGCCGCCGCGACCTCTTCCAGCGAAACATTATAACGCGCCATCACGACAATGCAATGAAACGCCAAATCGGCGATCTCTTCCGCCAGTTTCTCCCGCGACCCGCCCTTCGCCGCCAGCGCCGCCTCGCCCGCCTCCTCCGCGAGTTTTTTGAGCAGCGCGTCCTCGTCGCCGCGCAGCAGCCGCGCCGTGTAGGAACGCGCCGGATCGGCGGTCTTGCGCGCCTCCGCCAGCGCCGCCAGTTCGCCGAGTATGCAGATGCCGCATTTCATGCCGCCTCCTCCGCCGCGCGAATTTCCAATCCCCGCGCCGCCAAAAACCGCTTGACTTCGGCGACGGTAAAAGTACCGTCGTGGAAAATGCTCGCCGCCAACGCCGCGTCCGCGCCGCCCTCCAAAAACGCCGCCGCCAAATGCGCGGGCGTACCGCCGCCGCCGCTGGCGATTATCGGCACATTCACCGCCGCCGTCGCCGCCCGCAAAAGCGGCAAATCGTAGCCGCCCAAAGTACCGTCCGCATCCATGCTGGTCAGTAAAATTTCGCCCGCCCCCGCCGCCGCCGCCCGCCGCAGCCACGACAGCGCGTCAATGCCGGTCGGACGCCGCCCGCCGTGGGTGAAAACTTCCCAGCCGCCGCGTCCGTCTTTTTTGACATCCGCCGCCAACATCACGCACTGCGAACCGAATTGCCGCGCGCATTCGGAAAGCAGCGCCGGACGGGCGACGGCGGCGGAATTAATCGCGACCTTGTCCGCCCCGGCGCGCAAAAGCGCGTCAAAATCCGCCACAGAACGGACGCCGCCGCCGACGGTCAGCGGAATCGTAATTTCCTCCGCCACGCGGCGGACGGCGTCCCGCAAAATCCCGCGTTCGTCCGAAGTCGCGGTGATGTCCAAAAATACGATTTCGTCCGCGCCGCCGCGATCGTAGCGGCGCGCGGTCTCCACCGGATCGCCGGCGTCGCGCAAATCGGCGAAACGCACGCCCTTCACCACCCGCCCGCCGTCAATATCCAGACAGGGAATGACGCGGCGCGCCAGCCCCACTATTCCGCCGCCCGCGGATACGAGCCGAGCACCTTCAAAAACGCCGCCCGCCCGCGAATTTCGTCCAACGCTTGCGCCGCCGCCGCGTCCTCCCGATGCCCGTCTATGTCCACATAAAAGAAATATTCGCCGAACTTGCCGCGCGCCGGACGCGACTCAAACTTCGTCATATTCACGCCCAGCCGCGACAGCGGCTCCAAAAGTTGATACAAAGTTCCCGCGCGGTCCGACGCCGCCATGTGCATAATGAACGACGTCTTGTCGGCGGCGGACGGGGCGGGAGATTCCGTTCCCAACGTCAAAAAACGTGTTCTGTTGTCCGCGGAATCTTCAATATCGGCGGCGACCGTTTGCAATCGGTAGTGCGTCCCCGCCGACTGCGAGGCGATCGCGGCGGCCCCGGAAGGTTTGTTTTCGGCGACATGGCGGGCGGCGGCGGCGTTGCTTTCGGCGGGAAACAGCGCGGCGCGCGGCGCGTTTTCCCCCAGCCAGCGGCGGCACTGCGCGAACGCCTGCGGATGCGCGTAAATCGTCTTAATTTCGGACGGCGCGGGCGATTCCGCCGCCAAAAGATTGTGGCGCACCCGCAAAGTCGTCTCGCCGCAAACCGCCAGCGGCGTTTCCATCAGCATCTCAAAAGTATCGCCGACCGTCCCTTCGCCGGAATTTTCGAACGGCGCCACCGCGAAATCGCACAATCCTTTTTCCGCCCGCGCGAAAACCGCGCGCACGGTTTCCGCCGATTCGTATTGCGCGCCGCCGCCGAAATGTTTGCGCGCCGCCTCGTGGGTGAAGGTGTGCGGCGGTCCGAGATAACAGACGGTCTGCGGCTTTTCCAACGCTAAACATGCCGAAATAATCTCGCGAAAAATCGTCCGCACCGAAGATTCGGAGAGCGCGCCGCCGCCGGGGGCGAGGCGGCGCAAAATATCGGCCTCCCGTTCGGGGCGCGCGAAAACTTTCGCGCCGGCCGCCCGCTTAATTTTTCCGGCTTCGGCGGTGAGACGCGCGCGCCGCCGCAGCAGCGCGAGCATTTCGTCGTCCGCCGCGTCTATTTGCGCGCGCACTTCCGGCAGTCCGGTCTCCATTGCCGTTCATTTTAACCGATTCCCGCCGATTTCCGCCGCCGCGCAAATTCCCGCGGCGACGCACGCCGCGTCCGTGTCGCGCAGCGCGGGATTTTCCACCATCCAAAACCGCCGCCGCAGACGCCCATATTCCCGCCATTCCCGTTCCGCCGCCAGCGAATGCAACAGATCGATCAACGCCGGGCTTTTCGTGTCCAAATCCACCGCCTCGCGCCATTGCGCTTTCGCCGCCCGTTTGCGCCCCGCCAGAAAGTGCAGAACGCCTTCGCGGTGGCGCAACTGCGCGCGCCACGCGGGCGGAAAAGATTCTTCCGCCCGCCGCAGAACCGAAAGCATCGCGCGTATTTCGAGGATTTTCGCTACGCCGCCGCGCGCGCGGGCGTCCAATTTTCCGAACAATCCCGCGGGCGTTTGCACAATCGCCGCCCGCGCTTTCTCGGCTTCCGGCGTTAAATTTCCGTTTTTAATTTTGGCGGAAGTCAGCGCCCGCCCCGCCGCAAACAACGCGCGCAGCTCGGCGGTTTTGTCATACTGACGGGTTTCGCGGTAAAACACCGCGCGCCGTTCCGAAAGACGCCGATAAAAATGAATCAACGGCGGCGGAATCGGGCGAAACTCCGCCGCGCCGCCGGACAATAATTCCTGAATTACGCCCCAGTCGCGAAACCTTTCCCCCGCGACATAGTCGGCGCTAAACATTCGCCGCCCGGCGGCGGACGGCGGCAGCGTCAAATCGCCGGCGACGACGACATCGCGCCGTACGCCCAAGGCGTGGCGGCGGTAAAACACCGGAAAACTCCAGTCCGAATCGATGACAAACGCGGAATTCGGCGGCAGCGAATCCAAAACCGCCGCCGCATATTCTTCGGCGAAGCGATCGCCGCTGCGGTCGTTTCCCGCCCAATTGTACGCGCCCGTCGCCGCCGCCAGCGCGGCCGCCGCGACAATATGCCCCGGCGCCGGAATACGATTCAACGCCGCCGTAATGCACAGCATCACAAACATCGCCGCCGGCAGCGGATAGGCGGCGAGAGTCGTTTTCGTCACTCCTTCATCAATGTCAAAACATAAATATCCCGCCAGCAACGGCGCCGAGGCGACTCCGTACAACACCGCCAGCGACTGCAAAAACGGACGGCGGCGGCAAAACATCGCAAAGCCGATTACCGCCGCCGCCGCGCCGATTACGGTATATTCGTTCGCCAGCAGCCGCAAACTCCACAGCGCGCTACGAACGCAGTCCGCGCCGTCCGAAATACGGAGGGCGTCCTTTGCGGTGTAAATTTCGCGCGAAATATACGAGATCCATTCGTGAAAATTTTCCGGCGGCGGCGTCAAGGACAGCGTTTCGCCCCAATGCGGACGCAGCAGCAAATACAAATACGGCGACAATCCCGCCGCAAACATCGCCGCGCCGGCGACGCCGGGGCGAATTTGCGGACGCCAACGCCGCCGCCCGCCCGCCAGAAACAACGCGAACGCCGGGGCCGCGGACGCATACAGCGGCCAATGATTCGCCAATCCCAATCCCGCCAAAAAACACAGCCAAAGCCACCGCGACCGGGACGGAAAATGCACTATCCGCAAAACCGCCGCCAAAGTCGCCGCCGTCAGAAGCGCGTTCAACGTATACACTTCGGGAATAATCGCCTGCGACCAAAACCGCGCGCCCAGTCCCAAAGTCAGCGCCGCCGGCAGCGCGACCGCCTTTTGCGCCCCGAAACGCCGCGCGATTTCGTAAAAAAACGCGCACGCCGCCGCCGCGCAAAGCGCCGACAAAAGAGCAGTCGCCTGCGCCGGATTTAACGGCGACACGTCGGCGATATGCGCGAACGACGGACACAGCATTGCATACAGCGGATAGCCCGGCGGATGCAAAATTCCGAATTGGAAACACGCGGCGGCGATCATTCCGGTATCTTCAAAAGTCACGCCCGGCGGCATCGAAATTCCATACACGACGGACAGGACGGCCGCGACAATCGCCGCCGCCGGCCATTCCCGCCGCCAAGAAAAATAATACAAACACCGCATCGGCGGAATTATAGCGCGCCGCAACGGACGGCGTCCGGGCGGAAACGCGCTTCGCCGCGCCGTTGCGTTTTGCGGAAAACGCGGCGCGTAGGGTATGATTCCCGTTATGGCGGCGAAATTTTCGGTGATCGTCATCGGCGGCGGACACGCCGGAACGGAAGCCGCGCTCGCCGTTGCGCGAGTCGGCGCGACGGTGTTGCTGCTCACGCATTCCGCCGCGGCGATCGGGAGAATGTCGTGCAATCCGGCGATCGGCGGCATCGGCAAGGGACATCTGGTGAAGGAAATTGACGCGATGGGCGGCGCGATGGCGCTCGCCGCGGACGATTCCGGGCTGCAATTCCGCCGTCTCAACGGCAGCCGCGGCGCGGCGGTGCGCGCCACCCGCGCGCAGACCGACCGCGCGTTGTATCGCCGCGCCGTACAAAAAACGGTCGCCGCCGCGCGGTCTTTGCGGGTGTTGGAATGCGCGGCGGACGATCTCATTATTCGCGGCGGCGCGGTCGCCGGCGTGCGCGCCGGCGGCGAGTGTTTTTACGCGGCGGCGACGGTGCTGACCGCCGGTACTTTTTTGCGCGGGATGATGCATACCGGCGCGAAACAAACGCCGGGCGGGCGATTCGGCGATTCATCCTCCTCCGCGCTGGCGCAAAAATTGCGGGAATTAAATTTACCGGTCGGGCGTCTCAAAACCGGTACGCCGCCGCGTTTGGACGGCGCGAGTATTGATTTTTCCGGCTTGGAAGAGCAGCGCGGCGATTCGCCCCGTCCGGTGTTTTCTTTCGTCGGGGACGCCCGCCGTCATCCGCCGCAATTGTCGTGCCACATCACGCGGACGACCGAACAGGCGCACGACATTATTCGCGCCGCGCTGCACGAATCGCCGGCGTTCAGCGGCGCCATCGGCGGCGCCGGACCGCGTTATTGTCCTTCGGTGGAGGACAAGGTGGCGCGGTTTCCGGAGCGCGATTCACACCGTATTTTTTTGGAGCCGGAAGGCGCGGACGCCCGCGAGTATTATCCGAACGGCATTTCCACGGCGCTGCCGGAAAAGACGCAGGCGGCGTTCGTGCGGGCGATTCCGGGTTTGGAAAATGCGCGCATTTTGCGTTTCGGCTACGCGGTGGAATACGATTATTTCGATCCGCGCGCGTTGTCGCCGTGTCTGCGGACGCGCGCGATTTCCGGACTGTTTTTCGCCGGACAAATCAACGGCACCACCGGCTACGAGGAGGCGGCGGCGCAGGGGCTGGTCGCCGGAATAAACGCCGCCCGTCATGCGGGGGGCGCGCCGCCGTGGATTCCGCGCCGCGAAGAATCGTATATCGGCGTGCTGATTGACGACATTACCGGGCGCGGCGTTTCCGAGCCGTATCGGATGTTTACCAGCCGCGCCGAGTGCCGCCTGTCTTTGCGCGAGGACAACGCCGATTTGCGTATGACGCCGCGCGGGCGGGAGTTGAATCTGGTGGGGGACGCGCGCTGGAAATTATTTTGCGCCCGCCGCGACCGTTTGGAAAAGGAGGAGCGCCGTTTGCAAACGGCGATTGTCGGTCCGCCGGACGCGCCGCAAACCGCCGCCGCGTGGCTTCGCCGCCCCGAAAACTCCTACGCCGGATTGGAGAACGCGCCGCTTTCCGCCGCCGCCGATGTCGCCGAAATGGAGGCGCGGTTTAAGTACGCCGGATATATCCGGCATCAGGAGGCGAATTTGTCGCGCGCGCGGGACGAGGACGCGATGCGCATTCCGGACGATTTTGACTTCGCGGCGGTCGGCGGATTGTCGCACGAGGCGCGCGAGTTGTTCGTCCGCCATCGTCCCGCCAGCGTACGGCAGGCGCGGCGAATCGGCGGCATGACGCCGGCGGCGTTGTCGTTGCTGGCGGTGTTTTTGCGCGCGCGGACGGCGCGCGGGCGGCGGATATGAAAGTGTTCGCCGTCATCAACCAAAAAGGCGGCACCGGCAAAACCACGGTGAGTTTGAATTTGTCGTCGCGCCTCGCCGAATTAAAACAAAGGGTTCTGCTGATAGACGCCGACCCGCAGGGAAACGCGACTTCCGGCAGCGGCGTGGAAAAATGGCGCATCGCCGGCGGCGTATACGAAGTTTTGGACGGCGCGCCGGCGCGCGATAAATTGATTTATTCCTTGTCCGGCGGCTACTGGCTTTTGGCGGCGAATATGCATCTCGCCGGCGCGGAAATGGAATTGGCGGGCGAAAAAAATTGGCAGCGGCGTTTGCGCGACGCCCTGCCGCCGTTGCGCGACAGTTTTGATTTCGCGCTTATTGATTGTCCGCCGTCCTTGGGCGCGCTGACCGTGAACGCGCTGGTCGCCGCCGAGCATGTACTGATTCCGATGCAGTGCGAGTATTTTGCGATGGAGGGATTGTCGGATTTGGCGGCGACGGTGCGGCGGCTGCGCGCCGGCTGGAATCCGTCCTTGTCGGTCGCCGGCATCGTCCGTTCGATGCTGGATCGGCGCAATTTGCTGGCGCGCGGCATTTCCGAAGAACTGGTGAAGCATTTCGGCGACAAGGTATTCGCGTCCGCGATCGGGCGCAATGTGCGGATCGCCGAGGCGCCGAGCCACGGATTGCCGGTTTTACGGTATGCGCCGCGTTCTCCGGGCGCGGAGGGATACCGCCAGTTGGGCGACGAATTTCTGGCGCGTTTCGCATGAAACACGGACTCGGACGCGGGCTGGACGAATTATTGGGCGCTTCCGCCGCGCCGGAGGGCGGCGGCGTACGCGCGGTCGCCGTCGATACACTGCGTCCGGGGGCGGGGCAGCCGCGCCGCCGTTTCGCGCCGGAAGAGTTGGAATCGCTCGCCGATTCCATCCGCCGCCGCGGAATTATTCAGCCGATTCTCGTCCGTCCGGCGGGCGGCGGTTTTGAGATCGTCGCCGGAGAACGACGCTGGCGGGCGGCGCAAATGGCGGGTCTCGCCGAAGTGCCGATTATCGCGCGCAAACTTTCCGACCGCGAGGCGATGTTGTTCGCGCTGGTGGAAAATATCCAGCGCGCCGATTTGAATCCGGCCGAGCAGGCGCGCGGACTCGCGCGGCTGACCGCGGAGACGGAAATGACGCACGCGCAGGCGGCGGCGCATTTGGGAATATCGCGGGCGGCGGTGAGCAATCTTTTGCGTCTTTTGTCGCTGTCGCCGCCGGTGCTGCAAATGCTGGAAGAGGCGAAGTTGGACGGCGGACACGCCCGCGCCCTGCTGTCTCTGCCGGCGGAGCGGCAACTCGCGCTGGCGCGGCGAATCGCGGCGGAAAAATTATCGGTGCGCGCGGTCGAACAACTAACGCGCAAACAATCGGCGGCGCGCAAAAACGCCGAATCCGCGAACTCGCCGGACGGCGACACGCGGCGTTTGGAATCGGAATTGTCGGCGCGACTGTCGGCGCGCGTCCAAATCCGCCACCGCGGCAAAGGCGGCAAACTCGTCATCCACTACGGTTCGCTGGACGCCCTCTCCCGTCTGCTCAACCGACTGCGAAAATAGCGCGCCGCTCGGCGTTTTATAAACGCGTTCGCGGACAAAAACCGTCCGGGGCGCGAAAAAGGTACGACGACAATGCCGTGTGATGTAGTGCCGCGCCGACATTGCCGCCGATTTTTTGAGAGCGCGCGACATCCGAATTATACCGTCCCCGCGTACCCGCCGCGCGAAATCGTTCCGCCGCCGCCAAAAATAAATTTTCGGATTGTCGCGGGATCGTTTTTTCGCCGCCGCATTTTATAATACGGAAATGGAGCGCGCCTACAATTTCAGTCCCGGCCCGTGCGGGCTGCCCGACGAAGTAATGGAGCGCGCGCGCGAGGAATTTTTGTCCTACGGCGGCGAGGGCGCTTCGGTGATGGAAATCTCGCATCGCGGTCCGGCGTTCATGGAAATTTACGAGCGCGCGCACGCATTGCTGCGCGAACTTCTCGGCATCGGCGAGGAATATGCCGTGCTGTTTTTGACCGGCGGCGCGACCGGACAGGCGGCGATGGCGCCGATTAATTTAATCCCGGACGAACGGCGCACCGCCGCCTATCTGATCACCGGACACTGGTCGCGGCGCGCCGCCGAAGAGGCGAAAAAATACTGCCGCGTCCAAATCGTCGGCGACACGGCGGACGGCGGCTATACCTCCCTGCCCGAAAAAATCGCGCCGGCGGCGGCGGATGCGGCATATCTGCACTACGCCGACAACGAGACAATTCACGGCGTGGAGTTTCCGCGTCCGCCGTCTTCCGACGCGCCGCTGCTGGCGGACATGTCGTCCAACATTTTATCGCGCCCGCTGAATATCGCCGATTACGGGCTGATTTACGCCGGGGCGCAAAAAAATCTCGGTCCGGCGGGGCTGACAATCGTCATCGTCCGCAAATCGCTGATCAATTCCCGCCCGCAGACGCCGGTGGTGTGGAATTACCGCGAAAAAATGGAACGCGATTCGATGATCAACACGCCGCCGACGTTTTCCATTTACATGACCGGTCTGGTGCTGGAATGGGTGAAACGCGAGGGCGGGGCGGCGGAAATGGCGCGCCGCAGCGACGAAAAGGCGCGCCTGCTGTACGAATGCATTGACGGGGGTTTTTATCGCAACGATGTCGGACGCGAATGCCGTTCGCGGATGAACATCCCGTTTTTTCTGCCGGACGAATCCCTGACCGGGGAATTTTTGGCGGGCGCGCGCGAAAACGGAATGGTCGGATTGAAGGGACACGCCGTTTTGGGCGGCTGCCGCGCGTCTTTGTACAACTCAATGCCCGTCGCCGGCGTCCGCGTTCTGACGGAATACATGCGCGATTTCGCCCAACGACGCGGTTAATTTTGTCCCATTCTTGCCCCCCGTCCCATTCCCGCGAACGCGGGAATCTCATTCGCCGAAGGCGAATCGTTTGCGCTTTCGCGCAAAGAGATTCCGGCTTTCGCCGGAATGGCGGATTTTTTATATTTTCGGATACCGCCAAATTCAGCATTGTCCGCAAA
>JBPCXA010000083.1:0-4354 GCA_051008975.1 Gammaproteobacteria bacterium | reverse complement strand
CCCCTTCCAGCATTTTTCGCACCCGCAATTCCAAATCGTCAAAGGTCGTTTCGTTGCGCGCGCGCAAAACCGCGTCCCATTCGCGCGAAAAATCTTCGCACACTTCCAGCGCGGCGGAATTAAATTCCTTCGCCCGCCGTTGTTCTTCGCGGACGAAAAAATCGATCAACGCGTCCGCAATGTTCTGCAACTGCAAAACGCATCCGATCTTTTCGGCATGCTTCGCCAAAACGGAACGGACGGAATCTTCGGCGGTGAGAAAATATGTTTTTTCCTCCGCCGGCCCGGTTTCGCCGGACGCCAGACGCGAAGCCGCCGCCCGCACGTCCGCCGCGGTTTTGCCGCCGCCCGCGAAACATTTTGCAAACGCGCCGGCGGCGAATCGCAACTCGCGCATTCGTTCTTCATCTTGGGAAGAATCGGATTCGGGATCGGAAAAAACGGACGGAGACGGCGTACAAATTTCGTAAACGGCGCGATGTTCCCGGAATTGTTCGCACATCTTTCGCAAGGCGGCGGGAGTCAATTCGCGCAGTACAGTTTTCAACGCGGCGGACGGCGCGATTTCCGCCTTTCTTTGCCATCGCCGCCAACTTTCTTCAAACACCGCCGCGACGGAATCGCAGACATTCGGCGGAGTAAAAAAACCGCCGGGTTTGTGCCGCAGCAAAGTCAAAAACCAGCCGTGAAACGTATGCACCGACAACGCGTCCGCCGGGGCGGCGGACAACAAAATCCGCCGCCGCAACGCCGCCATTTGGGAATCGTCGCGCGCCGCCTTTTCCAACTCCGCCAGCAGGCGCGCGCGAATTTCCGCCGCCGCCTTGTTTGTGAAAGTAATAATTAAAATTTCGCCCGGCGCCGCGCCGCGCCGCAGCAGCGACATCAGCCGGTCGATTAATTTCGTCGTCTTGCCGCCGCCCGCGCAGGACACGACGACGCAATTGTCAATATCCGCGGCGGACGCGATGCCGGAATGCATTCCGTAATTATAACAAAGAGCGACATTCCACCGCCCTTTTTCTTTGTTGCTACGGCAGTTTCAAACCGTCAAGCAATTGTCGCGTAATCCCTTTTTTCTTCTGGATTTGCACCGATACCGTCTGTTGGGATATATTGACCGTGGGGCTGATTCCGCCCGTCTTGCCGACAATATCCAGCACCGTCAGCGTATTCACCAAATCCAAAAAGACATTCGCCAACTGATTCGCATCATCGGCATGATGATAAATGCCGCCCGTCTGCACGGCGATATGCTGCAAATCCTCCGCCGCTTGCGATAGCGGATCAATCCCGAAACCCACGGTTTCATGGCGAAAAATAACGCCGCTATTTTGCAGCGTCTTCATCGCCGCATGCACATCCCCGCAGCCGTTCTGCCCGTCTGCCAGCAAAACAATTAACTGCGAAGTAGAATCGGCAACGCCGTTGCGCTTCATAAAATCATTCGCGAACAACACCGCTTCCGCCATCGGCGTACCGCCCCCCGGCTTCAGCGACCAGATAAAACGGATTAACTTGTCCGTGTCGGTCGTAAAATCCAAATGCCTCGGCACGGGATTGTCGCAACCGCCCTCAAACGCCAAAACGGCGACCTCCACGAGTCCTTTTTGCGTCGCCTGCGCAACCGCCGCCTGCGCCGCCGCTTTCGCCGCTTCTATCTTTATGTCCGAATTGCCGTTTCCGATTTCATTGCCCATGCTGCCAGACGAATCAATCAGCAGCAGCAAACTGCTTCTCGGCTTGCCCGTCGCCGACAAGGGCGAAACAAACAAAAATGCGCACAGGATGCAGACGACAAACGCCGCTTTGCCCGTCATTGTTCCAACTCGTCCAGCATCTGCAGGGCGGCAACATAGTTCTCTCCTTCCCGCCCCGCCTCCTTCAAATAGCGGATGACCGCCGCCTTCGCCCCCTCGCCGTCGCCGGCGAGTTGCGATATTTGCGCCTGCTTAAAATAAAACTCCGCCGGCAGGGCGACATCGTGCCGCCCGCTATAACAGGCGATAAAATCCATCGCAATCAAGGCGGCGGCATACTCCGCCTCGCCGAGTTGCCGCTCCACCTCTATCAGTTTGCGGTCGGCATACACTTCGGGCGGCAAATCCGTCAAATCGGATTTATAGCATTCTATCAATCCAACAACAGCGGTCTGCCCGCTTCGCTCTGCGAAAGACAAAACCGTTAAGCCGTCATTATTCGCCGCATTCGGATCCGCACCCGCCGACAACAGCATTTCGGCAATTTCGGAACGCCCGTTTCCTACCGCCCACATCAAAACCGTCCTACCGCCCTTATCCGCCGCATTCGGATCGGCACCCGCCGACAACAACACTTCGACAAATTCGGCATGTCCTCGATTCGCCGCAAATATCAAAAGATCCCTGCCGGTCCCATCCGCTACATTCAGATCCGCACCCGCCGACAGCAGCAGCTCGGCAACTTCGGATTTTCCATAGTTCGCCGCCCTCATCAAAGCCGTCTCGCCCCACTGATTCGCCGCATTCGGATCGGCACCGCCGTCAAGCAAACGCTTGACTTCCGTCAAATCGCCGCTTCTCGACGGTTCGCACAGCGGGCATTCGGATGCGAAAGCAGATTCTGCTCCCGCTACCTGCAGAATCTTGACAACCTCGGAATGCCCTTCCTCTTTCGCCAAACGCAAAGCCGTGTAGCCGCCATTGCTCGCCGCATTCACATCCGCCCTCGCCGACAGCAGAATCTTGACGACTTCAGCATGTCCTTCCCTCGCCGCATCATGCAAAGCCGTGTAGCCGTTCTTGTCCGTCGCATTCGGATTCGCACTCGCCGACAGCAGAATCTTGACGACTTCGGAATTCCCGTCCTTTGCCGCACTCATCAAAGTCGTGTAGCCAGCACCATCCGCCGAATTCGGATCCGCCCCGCCGTCAAGCAGACGCTTGACTTCGGCAGCATCGCCGTGAAATGCCGCATGATACAGCGGATCCCGCATGGCGATGTTTTGATGAAGGCAATCAAAAAATTTTGATTCATCGCTGTCGTTGTTAAAAGAACCGCAAGATTTTCCGTCAAACTCCGGAAATTCGTGCGCAAAAGCGGGTGAGGCAATCGCCGACAGCACGGCGGTGGCGGCGAGGCAGATGAAAAACGACAGCAGGATTTTCATTGGACTCCCTTTCGGATTCCGCCCGTCTAAAAATGCGGGCAGGCGAAAGTATACCGGATTTTCGTCCGAAAAAGAAAGTTCCATTCCTGCGAAAGCAGGAATCCTCGCCGTTGCCTTTTTTCCGAAAAAACGGCGGAGATTCCTGCTTTCGCAGGAATGGTACGTCTCTTTTTTTTCGCCGAGGGAGATTCCGGCTTTCGCCGGAATGGCGGCGTGAGTGTGGCCCGAATGGCGGCGAACTATTTTCACCCCCCGCCGCTTGCGGAGGGGGTGCGATTTCGCGTTGGCGAAATCGCGGGGGGCGGTACAGAGTCGGCGGATTTCCACCCCCCCAAAATTCGCTTTGCGAGTTTTGACCCCCCGCCAAAGGCGGAGGGTGAAAAGGCAAGGCGAAAGCGGGAATGAATGACGGCGGAGATTCCTGCTTTCCGCAGGAATGATTATGTTGGTCATTCTGGCGAACGCCAGAATCCAGCGTCTTTTTTCCCGCAAAATGGAAAGACACTAGATTCCGGCTTTCGCCGGAATGACCAACGAGAGAACGGCGAGGATTCCTGCTTTCCGCAGGAATGGAACGGCTTTTCTTGCTTTCCGCAGGAACGGCACTTTGGATTTGGAGTGCGGGAAATGGCGTACGGTTTCGCGCTATTAACCGCCGGACACGGCAGATTTACGATTATGTTTGCCGCCGCCCAAGTCGGAATGAATGTGTATCTGCGAATCGCGTACGAAAATTCGGCGGGGCGCGGACCGTTTTCGTTGCCCGTTAAGGCGATTGTCATTTGATAAAAGAATCCCCCGAATTCGGGGGATTTTTTTGGGGCGGCGGCGATGGCGAGCGCGCCGTTCAGCACGAATAGTACATTTCGAACTCGATCGGCTGGGGGGCGGCGCGGAAACGGACGACCTCCTCGCGTTTCAGGGCGATGTAGGCGTCTATGCAGTCGTCGGCGAACGCGCCGGAATTGGTCAGAAACTTGCGGTCTTTGTCCAATTCGTCCAACGCGTCCGACAGCGAGCCGGACAACTCGCCGATCTTTCTGATCTTGCCGTCGCCGCCGCGGAAAGTGTGATACAAGTTAAAATCGCTCGGCGGGCCGGGGTCGATTTTGTGTTTGATGCCGTCCAGCCCGGCGAGCATCAGCCCGGCGAAACACAGATAGGGATTCGCCGAAGGATCGGGAAAACGCGTTTCGACGCGCCGCG
>JBPCXA010000082.1:0-3328 GCA_051008975.1 Gammaproteobacteria bacterium | reverse complement strand
GTTCCAAAATTTTCCGCCACAAATAATGCATTCCGCGGTCGCCCTTGATGGAATTGCAGTTGCCGCAGAGCAGCTGGATATTGTCGTCCACATCCTGCCCGCCGCGGCTTTTTGCGATGATATGATCGAAATCCATCAGTTCGACGCGCGTTTCGTTGTCGCAGCCGAGGCAGATTTTGTTCTGCAATTTGTACAGACGCGGTTTCAATATCGCGTCGTCCGAACGCAGCCCGCCCAGATCCGTCCGCTTCGGAAGTTTGCGCAAATGCTCCACCTCGTACGCGGCGAATTCCAGACGCCCCTCGCCGTCTTTTTTCAACCGCTCCACGACAAGAGACGCCGCCTCTTCCGCCAAGTCAATGCCAATCCACCGCCGCCCCAATCGTTCGGCGGCGAGGCAAGTTGTCGCGCAACCGCAAAACGGATCAAGAACCAAATCGCCTTCGTCGGAAGACGCCCTGATGATTCGTTCCAAAAGCGCGAGCGGCTTTTGAGTCGGATAGCCGGTTTTTTCCGGCGACCAGCCGGTGGCGGTTTTAATATCCGTCCACCAATCAGTAACGGGCGTTCCTCTTTTCAGATCAATATCATGTCCGCCCGAATAAGTACTATGTTTGCCGACTTGCCGCGTGTTCTCCTTGTAGGGTTTATACTCCGCGGAATAACGCCAATTGCCCGTTTTAACATAGCGAAACAAAACATCGTGCTTGCGGGGAAAATCGCGTTTAGAAACACCGCCGCCCGAATAACACCAGACAATTTCGTTGCGAAAATTTCCGCCCGATTTTCCGCCGAACTGTCCGCCAAAGATGGCATCCATCAGCAATTTGACGCCGTGCGACATCACCGGATCGCAGTGATAATAAATGCTGCCGGTCGGCTTGAGAATGCGGCGCATTTCCGCCAACCGCGCGCCCATATAAATGAGATACGCTTTCCAACTACCGCCGTTAATTTCATGCAGCGCGTCGATCAGCGGAATCGTCTGCGGATACGACAAACTCAACGCGTACTCCTCGTCCGCATGCGTGTCGGACAATTCCCAAGTATCCTTGAACGACGCGACCGCGCGGCGGTCGCCCTCGCCGATGGGTTTCGCCCACTGTTTGCCGGAGTTGAACGGCGGATCGAGATAAATCAAATCCACCGTCTCCGAATCTATGCACCGCAACACCGGCAAGTTGTCGCCGGTATACAATCGCCGAATCGGCTTTTCCGCTGTCGTCATAACCCCCGCCTCCAAAGAGATTCTATGTCGTTCACGCCCCGATGTTGACGACGACATTTTTTACGCGCGTATAGTTCGCCAGCGTTTCCAAGCCGCGTTCGCGGCCGATGCCGCTTTTTTTGACGCCGCCGAAGGGGGACGCCATTTCGCCCGTAAAGTATTCGTTGATATACACCGTGCCGGCGTCCAATCCCTTCGCCAGACGCAGCGCGCGTCCGATGTCGCGCGTAAACACGCCCGCCGCCAGACCGAAATCGGTGCCGTTCGCCAAACGCAGCGCCTCCTCCTCCTCCGCGAATTCGCACACCGAAAGCACCGGCCCGAAAATTTCCTCGCGCGCGATGTCCGCCGCCGGATCCACCCGGTCAAACACCGTCGGCTGTACAAAATATCCCTTCGCCAATCCCGCCGGACGCCCGCCGCCCAATGCCAAAGTCGCGCCGCCCTCCGTTCCGCGGCGGATATATTCGGTCACCCGCGCGTATTGTTCGGCGGAAATCAGCGGACCCATATCCGGATCTTCGGCGGGCATTCCCGTCCGCATTTTCGCGCTGAGGGAAATTAATTCCTCCATCACCGCGTCGTGAATGCGCGAATCCAAAAGCAGGCGGGAACCCGCGTCGCAATACTGTCCGGTGTTGGAATAGATTCCCTTGCACGCCTCGCGCGCCGCCGTTTCCGGCGAGGCGTCCGCGAACACCAGCAGCGGCGATTTGCCTCCCAGCTCCAAAACCACCGGCTTGATATGTTCGGCGCAAGCGCGCATCACCGCCGCGCCGGTCGCCACCGAGCCGGTGAAGGTCAGCCCGTCTATGTCCGGATGCGCGGACAAAAACGCGCCGGTCGTCTCGCCCGCGCCGTTGACGATATTCACCGTCCCCGGCGGAAGTCCCGCCGCCGAAAAAATTTCCGCCAGCTGCAGCGCGCCGTGCGGCGTCTGTTCCGCCGGCTTCACCACCGCCGTGCATCCCGCCGCCAGCGCCGGGGCGACTCCGCGCGCCAGCATATTCAACGGCACATTCCACGGCAAAATATGCGCGGTGACGCCCAGCGGTTCGCGCAAAGTAAAATCCAAATATCCCTCGCCGATCGGAATTGTCGCGCCCTGAATTTTGTCGGCGACTCCGGCGTAAAACTCAAAATAGCGCGCCGCCGAACGAACCGCGCCGCGCGCGGCGGAGACCGGCTTGCCGGTTTCGCGCATTTCCATTTCGGCGAGGATGTCCGCGCGTTCAAGTATCAGAGATGAGATTTTCATCAGCGCGCGTCCGCGTTCCCACGGGGCGGCGTTTTTCCACGCGCCGTTTGCGGCGGCGCGGGCGGCGGCGACGGCGGCGTCCACTTCCGCGCGTCCGGCGCAGCACACTTCGCCGAGTACGGATTCGTCGGCGGGATTAATGCTCGCGATTTTTTCGGCGGTTTCGATCCATTCGCCGTTGATAAAAAGACGGTGTTCGGTCATTGTCGTTCTCCTTAAAAAAATCAGGCGGCGGCGGACGCGGAATCGCCCTTCGGAATCCGCCGCGCGCCGGTCATCGCGTCCGCGATCATGTTTTGGAAACGATGTACGGGCTCCTCGAAATGATAGCACATCCGCCCGCCCGGATAGGGCGTTTCGGATATTCCCCGCTGCACCCGTTCGCAAATCGCCACATCCTCCAAATTGACTTCGTGCCAAAAATCCAGCACCTCCGCCACGGCGGCGTCCGACATTCCGTCCGTGCATTCCGGATGCGCGAGCAGCCACGCGTTTTCTTCGGTGCGCCCGGGCAACATCGGGCGGGCGCGAATGACGAAGGCGTGACTCGGCATGACGAACACGATCGTATTCGGAAACATTCCGAAAAAATAACCGCTGCAATTTTCCTCCGCCGTCAGCCCGGAAACGTTTTTCATCGACAGCCATCCGGAATCGTCGGTGGCGGTGACCGGCGAAGTGCAGATGCCGCAATACATTCCATCGCCCTGCCAGCGGTGATGATCGGCGACGCGCGAAGTTTTCGCCAGACGCGGATGCACCCACGGCAGATGATAATACTCCACCGCGTTTTCAAACAACAGTTTCCAGTTGCATTGAATGTCGTAGTCGCGCGCGCCGAC
>JBPCXA010000081.1:0-7458 GCA_051008975.1 Gammaproteobacteria bacterium | reverse complement strand
CGTAACCGTCTGTGGGTCGTTTCCGCCCATCAGCTTAGTAAACCAATAGCGCGCACCAATATTATAGCTCGCCGACAAATCACTATTGTATTGCTTGCCACTCGCAAAGGTCGCAAGAGAGGCATTGGTTTTGTTTCGCTTTACTGCGCCGGCGCAACGACCGCTGTGGTTCCGGCCATGCCCGGTGTATGGCACTGAATGTATGGCCCTAGCTCTCAATGAGTTGCTTTTCCATCTCTGCCCTTTGTTCACGACGCGTAATTTCCTGAGCAACACCACTATTACTACCGTTTCGCCACGCAGAAAATCCAGAGGGTGTCGTCATTCGAACGGTATTCTTTCCAAACGTGCCGCCATCTGGCCGACGCCACGCCCTTCGATAAAGGATGCGCACCCCTCCGTCCTCAAGACGGGCCACCGCCACAATACGACGAATCTCTTCACCCATCCCATCCCACTGCATCTCGACATCATCAGGAAGAACGTTAACGTTTCGTACGCCCGGCCTCCAACTCTTGATCGTCCTTGTTGCGAACCCCTCTTCGTCTACCTCGAAAAGATCACGATCTTCAACGAGAAAAGGGGTGGGACGCTCGTAAGTTTCACCGACTGCGTATTTCATGGGGATTCCTTCGTGTTTGGCCGACCTGGGCTTCCTGGCTTTCCTGGTCGTTGTCGGTCGAAAATTCTGCGTAAGCTCGAGTAGCTCATTACCTGAAGTTCATCAGGCATACGGGCGCGCGCTTGTTCCCACGTCAAATCCAAGTTAGTCCACACGGACCAATACAGTTTACGCTGCCCGGCCATCTCATCAGATGTCCATTTCGCCACAACACCCTGCCGCGCATGCCAGCTCGCCTTGCCTCCGGCCCGAGCAGCATCAGGATGGACGACGCGACCCTTCTGCACACGTAGAATGGCTTCATTCACTCTTTTCTCCCAAGCGTCAGCGCAAGATGAATCGACGTCATGACTGACGTCGACGACAAGCGCCGAGCGGGCTGACAATCGAGCTAACGCACTCGTGAAATCCGCTGTGGCGCTTCTAACCCAGCGCCGCAAGACTTCGAGCGAGTAGAGCAACGCTACTTCGTCCTCTGCGCGCAGATCCTTGATCACATCGGCGCGAGCATCTCTGCCCTTTATCGCGCCTTCCTCGTACTCCTCAAGCGTCCATCTGCGCTCTTCGGCGTAGCTTTCGCAGGCTTCTCTTTGCTTGGCAACGTCAGTCTCTTTGAGAGGACTATAGTACGCTCTCGCGTTCTTTATCGTTGTCATAGAAAATATGGTAGCTGAAGTACTTGAAATATGCAACCGCTTTTGCTAGACTATGTTTCATCGACGGGGCGGAAGGCCCCTGCAGATTAACCACAGAGTCGTTTGAGCAAGAGTCTTGTGGTGGACGGCCATCGACTGGGTTGCCAATCACGAACGTTCTAGCGACCACTCATAAAGGCCCCTAAATAAGACGATGAGCGAGGAGCAATCAAATGATAGGTGAACCCATGATATTTATGGCGGGTGTTTTTGCGACGGTGCTGGCGATTTTGTTAGTCAGCCAGACACGATTCAGTTTCGGAATAAAGGTCGTACTTTTTTGCATTTGTTGTGTTCCTGTGGCGGGCTACGTGGGATTAGGACACGTTCGCGCATCTGCTGCGATTACCGCTGAACAACAGGTAGTTGATGAATTGAAGAGCCGTAGCGAATTTCATCGTTATGCAACAGATGAGTTGCTAATGTGCTATCGCGACGCTGGATGGACATTGGGTGAGGCATCTAGAGGCCAATTGTTCTTTGGTGGGCATTCTGCCTCTCATAGTGTTCTTGACTGTGGAGTGAGAGTAATCGAATTGGCTGGATTGAACGGACAAGATACAACTAATACAGATAGTGTTGTGACGCATATTGACTCAGTGTTGCGCGCGGAGATTGCCTCGAAGAGAGCTAATTTATCTCAATAAGGAGCACTCTACCCCGAGTCAACATAAGCCCCTCTTTGCGAGATAGAAAAATGATTCATAGCATCGGCTACGTACCCACGGCTAGACATCCAAACGGAGACATCAAGTATCTGTCGTCCATGTGCACCTGGCTTACACGACCGAACATGCCTATGGACGAAGACGAGGCTAAGGAGTGTGTCGAGACTTTGGGGAAAGGAGAAATTTCGTTGTGAACCCCCTTTTGAAGACGACGTGCATGTCGTGTATGGCGTCGCTAAGATGTCTCTCGCTGTAAGCGCGCCGATAGAAGGCGACGACTTGAGAGAGGCCGATGGCGATATGCTTTTTTAGGACACCATAGCCCTCCGTCATGGTGAGACACAAGAGAGAGAGGCGATGAACGTAGAACCAACAGCGAAAGAGATTCGGAACGCGGCGATGATGCTGCGGGATAAAGCGGACGATTTGGAAGCGTGTGCCAAACGCTTGAGTGACGAGCAAGATTGGTGTCACCTCGCGCAAGCGATGACTATCATTCAAAATGTCTTGAGCGGTATCCGTCTCGACTTGTTTGTGACCAAGCCTATCAGGGCGATTCAGAAGCCGTCTAGCGACTGTCGGGAAATCGTCCAGGCGCTACATCGCTCATAACTCCCCGATTGCGGAGACAGGAGAACAAGATGCCGGTATTTACACTAAGGAATGATTTTCATAGCACCGAGCACACGATCAGGACTAGTCTCAACACCCCATTATCGAGACACCAAATCGCGCGGTCCCGTAAAGCGCTTTGCGGACTCAATGCATGCTTATGCGGAGGCTCGCTTGGCGAGCGCGGGCGGCAATCGGGCGTACGGGTGAGCCCTATCGGCCCGCGCGGCGAAATAACGCTTGTTGCAGACGAGACATAACCCCCCGCCGATGGCGAGCCGCTGACGCAACCCAATAGGAGTTTGAGCGTAGCCCAGCTTGCGCGTGCGATATGGGAGCCCCTATGGATTGTCCTGTTCACGGTCTTCCGAGATAAGATCACAAAGGCCCCTAAATAAGACGATGAGCGAGGAGCAATCAAATGATAGGTGAACCCATGATATTTATGGCGTGTGTTTTTGTGACGGTGCTGGCGATAGCGAATGAGAGCTACAGGAACGGGAAACAGGACGGGAAAAAGGAGATGCTCGACGAGCTTCAAACCGCGCTCCGTCATGGGGATGTCGCCGACAGCGCAGACGAAATTACGGCTTGGTTAGAGAACTTCGCAGAAGAGCTGTTACGGTTCGCGCAAGCAATTGCTGTCGAAGTAGCGAAAAAGCACCCGAATCAGAAGGTATCATAAGCCCCCGACTGTGGGCTAGGAGATAGAGACATGTCGCTCACTTGTAGTTGTGATATCGATTACGAGGATGGCTGGTGGTATTGGGTGCCGGAAGACTATACAACGCTCAACACGTCCCGCCGGAAGCGGTGTTGTTCGTGTCACGAGCTCGTTGAGATGGGCTCTACGTGTGCCAAATTTGTACGACAACGTGGGCCGCGGACAGACATCGAAGAGAACATACACGGAGACGAAGTTCCGCTTGCTCCTTACTATATGTGCGAGGAGTGTTCAGACCTTTTCTTTTCGTTAAGTGAGCTAGGATTCTGCCTCAATATCGGCGGCAACCAAAACATGCATACGCTAGTTGCAGAGTACGCGGATCAGTATGGCGCGAATCAGGCCGGTGCGTGAGGCACCATAAAGCCCAGGTTTTGTATTCCATGCCAAAGAAGAAAACAGTAGCTAGTCTGATGCGCAGCTGGCGCGCGCTGCTGGGCATTAATACCGTCGAGGCGGGAAAGCGCCTCGGTCTATCGTCACGTACGATAGAGGACATTGAGCAAGGCCGGACACGGCAAACCGACGAACTTACAAGGCGCGGCCTACTGCATTTGATTGCCGAAGAAACCACTTGACATCTACGGAGATGTCCGTATAATGATGTTCATCGGTTAGAAGTGTATACAGGGTAAATGACATGAACAAGATTGACGTTGAGCCGACGGCAGAAGTGATCGAAAAGGCAGCAGTGTATTTTCGGGATTGCGCTCGAAGTCTCGACCAGGCGGCAGAAAGTCTTCGTAAGACAACAGATCTTAGTTACGCAAGCGATGCCGCGAATTCCATAGCTAACATCATGGGGAGCATCAGGCTTGATTTGCTTGTCTCAAGGCCGGTGCGGGCGCTTGAGCAAGCTGCAGTCGCAGACGCCCGCGCGAATAACTCATAAAGGCCGGTTTAGCGACCCGTTGTGACAAAATAAAGTACATGAAGCGCAATCGACAACCTATTGCCGATCTCATGCGCCAATGGCGAACCAAGGCCGGTCTGAGCACCATTGATGCTGGCGAACGGCTTGGTCTCTCATGGAGAGCCAGAGCGATGAAATACGACATCTTCAATAAAGACGGCGTCAGATTGTACAAAAACATAGAAACAGACCGTCGATACCCGGCTTTGCTGAGTTGGAACGATGGATATGGGTTTATTAAAAAAGAAGAACTGCAGCGGAACCATTGGACACTCGTGCCAGTGGTCTCCATAACTCCACCACGACGGCGGGCAGAGGAGAGAAACATGGCCATCACCCGAAACAGTGAGCGCGAAGGCTATATCATTACTTGCGATGACTGCGAGAAAGTTCTCGCAGAGATCTCACAAACGGAAGCAGACGAAGCAGGGTGTGACGGTGCCCTTTGCATACCTTGTGGAAAAGCTCGTGTCGAGCAAGAATGATGTGACCAGCAGGGCTCATCTTCTCAGGCATCCGACTGGTGGGAAGATGTGGATTCATACGGTCCCTCCGCCTAACAGAAGCCGAAATCACGGACTGAAGGCATCTCAAGATGGAGAAGGCGCTGGAAGCGCTCATAAAGGCCCGATTGCGGCGAGTCTAGCACATGAAATTTTGGTTTATGTTCGATAACCATACCTTCCGTGAATGTCCCTCTGTCGAAAATGCGGTTACAGCCGCCCAACGGGATCCGTACGGCTCTCTATTTGTGAGGGACGATCTAGACCGAACGATCGTAGGTAGGGAAGCGCATGGGCGTGGACACGAAGAAATCGAGCGATTTATCGCCGATATTCGTGCCGTGTACGGTACCGGCACCGAGCGGATCGCTCAACTTGAGCATATCCTCGCTGCTATTTTAGACGCCGACGAGCGAGGCCAGGGGCAGCCCTTCGCAGAGGCGATGGACGCCGCTCACAAAGCGCTTGGGCGAGATACACCGTAAATCCCGGGTAGTGAGGCACATCAATGGGAACGAAGAACAAACCAGGTGACTATGACTGTTACGCAAACGCGGAAGGGGATGAGCCGATGTTTATTCTTCTCGCTAGAGAGATCACCGCTCCTGATTTGATTCGTTCATGGGTGGAGGCGCGAAAGGCCGCAGGCAAAGATGATTCTGAGGCGATGTACGCCGAAGCATTAGCATGCGCTGCGGCGATGGAAAAATGGCGAGCGGCGAATCGCTCATAAAGGCCCGATTGCGGGACAGGAAAACGATGGAATCAAACGTAACATGCGAAGGCTGCGATGGAACACTCCCGCGTGAAGATGCAGTCTGGTTGGAGCTCTCGTCTGATACGCGGCTGTACCATGATGTCGATGACCAGCCTCTTCCTGAACAAGAGTCTATGGGCTGGTATCCATTTCACGCGGAGTGCGCGAATGCGGCGACCACTTCAGCATAACCCCCGGGATGAGAGAAGAAGACATGAATAAAGAGCAACGCGTAGTTGAATGCTTGCGATCTCTTCGCCCAACCCCTGGCGGGTTGATTGAGAATGCCGCAAATCGTATTGAATACCTCGAACGCATCCTTGGGGCCATCCTAGACGCCGACGAGCGCGGCCAGGGGCAGCCCTTCAAAGAAGCGATGGATGCCGCTCACAACGCCCTCGGGCGAGACAATCCATAAAGGCCCAGCTGCAAGTACAGGAGAGACGACATATGGATTACATGCTTTTCAACCCAGCAGTTGCCATGTTGAAAAACGAGGCAACGAGCACATGGCACCCTATCTTGTTTGTTGAGTCGCCGCTATCTGGTCCCTACAGTCCAGACAAGCCTGTCCGCCACAAATCTAAGGGTCATCATACCGAAGGATTTCCGACTCGTAAGGAGGCTCTTGAGGACGCGCGAGGGCTAGCGGAAAAAGCGGGGGCGACCATTGTCGAACTCGATACTGATATCCCATGGGATGGTAATGGAATTCCGGCGATAGTCCATTGTTTCGGGCAGAGTTCATAAAGGCCCGACTATGCACATACCGGACCCCACAGAACTGCTTGAGTCGGCCATTGACCGACTCGCGGATGAATACACCACCAGTGACGGTCAACTCATTTGCGTCGAGTGTGGTGTAACAGGTACAGACATGGGCGCCGCTAGCGCGCACCCTGCGTCACCGCCCATGTGCTGGAACTGTATTGATGCAGCCAAATACTGGAACATTTTGATGTACTCGAACAACCGCGACATTGAGGAGCGGTGATGACATCTGCAATCTCAACTCATGAACTGGAAATTGTCGAGAGTATTCGAATGCAACGCGATATCGAAGAACTTCAGAAAGCAATTGATGCCTACCTTCCTCAAGATGAGTGGGAGACACGCTTTCTAGAGCTTATTAGTCTTCTGATGCCCAAAATAGGTTCAGAACATCATGCGCCATCAGTTGTATTGCTCATGCTTGAGAAGGGCAGTGCGCCACCATCGTATTATACCGAGATTCTTGTGTTGGCAGTCGACGAGTTCAACGATAGAGAATCGCGTCAAGATTTACTAGAGAATATTGGCGCCATGTCCGCTCACGATGGGAAACACGTTGTTGCTATCGCTATAGGCATCGAGGCATGGATATCCTATCAGCACGTTGATCAGGAGCGAATGCTTCCGAGCGACGATCCTAAGAGAAAAGAGGTATGGGTGACTCAAGGGCTTTCCATAGCGCGCTCCCCGACTGTAGTGACGCAAGAAATCCACAGGGATGCGCAAGGATGCTACCAATCCTTCGGAGAACCGACGCTCTATCTGAACGATGCAAGCATGGAGGCACCTTTGTTGCAAAATTTCTGGCGTGGGTACGGACGTGTTATCTACGACCGTGTTAAACGTCGCGACAACATCTGACCCACAGAGCTCATAACCACCGTCCCTGACAGCGCACAAGTAAGAGATTTTTATGTAATGGATTCAATAGCCAGAGTGATTTATGGATTTCCGGTCGAAAATAAAGGACCCCGTCTGCTTGCAGCGGGGTCCTTTATTGGTACTGTTCACACCGTTGTCAGCGACGCCACCGCAAGACTCACGCGCTTCGTTGTGGTCGGCTCGACGGACCGGGCGCACGACGGGTGCTGATGTCGGGATCCTCGACGCTGCGGTGCTCGTCAACGACCAAGGAGAGGTATATCACTCTGGCGCCCCGCGATTCCTTCGCCAAATGGTGCGCACGCTTCGTA
>JBPCXA010000080.1:0-5161 GCA_051008975.1 Gammaproteobacteria bacterium | reverse complement strand
GACCTGGGCGGCGTTCGGCGCGGGCATCGGGCGTTTTCTCAAAACGCCGCGGGCGCGGGCGGCGTTCAACGGCGTGATGGGCGCGCTGCTCGCCCTGACGGCGGCGATGATTCTGTTTCTATGACGCATTTATCGCAATTTCAGAATCGCGTTTGCGATATACGTCCGCATTTTTTGCGAAATATTTTTTATAAAACTGTTTTCTCCTTATCAACAAACGCCGAACGCCGCATTACATTCTTACAAACATATTTTTATTAATATGCCTTTGCGGTCGCCGCGATTTTGTCAATATGTTTTTTTTGCGGGCGCGTTTTGCGGTGTACGAATTTTCAATACGGTGTGATAGCATTCGCAAAAGAAAATTGCACGGAGGATTGACGATGCGGATGCGGAAAATTTTGACGGCGTTTTTGTGGCTGCTGGCGGCCGCGCCTTTGGCGGCGGCGGACGAAAAGTTTGTGTGGTATCCGTACGACGGCGGGCTGGGCGCGGACGGCTACGACGTGGTGGCGTATTTTGACGGCGGCGGGGCGGTGCGCGGCGACGCCCGCTTTACGGCGGAATACGACGGACAATCGTGGCGGTTTACGGACGCCGCGCGGCGGGACGCGTTTTTGGCGGCGCCGGAAAAATACGCGCCGCAGTACGGCGGCTATTGCGCCTACGCCGCCTCGCTGAACGCGCAGGCGTTCGGCGATCCCGAAGTATGGACGGTGCATAACGGCAAACTGTATTTCAACTACAACAAACCGACCCGCGCGCGCTGGGAAATCGGCGTAAACGGGCGCATCACCAAGAGCGACATTTACTGGCGCGACGAAGTGCTGGCGGAGGCGCGCGCCGAAGACGGCGAATAAAATGTCGCAGTGGCATCTGAAACTGCGGATGCCGTTCGGCGTCTTCGGATTGTGTTGCGACGATTTCGCGGTGCTGCAAACGGAGTATTTGCCGATGCGCGCGCCGCCGTTGCCGCCGCAAAATCCGCTCGCCGCCGAAGCCGCGCGGCAGGTGCGGGCGTATTGGAAAAAACCGCGCGGGTTTATTTTTGACCTGCCGCTGCTGTCCGCGCCGACCGCGCACCAGCGGCGGACCCGCGCCGCGATGATGGAAGTCCCCGGCGGCGAAGTGCGCACCTACGGCGACATTGCAAAACGGATTCGTTCTTCGCCGCGCGCGGTGGGCGGCGCGTGCCGCGTGAATTTTCTGCCGCTGCTGGTGCCGTGCCACCGGATTGTCGCGGCGGACGGACAGGGCGGATTTATGGGCGCGCGAAACGGCGTACATATTAAAAACGCGCTGCTGCAACACGAAGCGCGATGAACAAAATGAACGACGAAAACGCGCTGGAAGATTTTCGCCACCGTCTGCTGTTCGCCGAAGGATGCGGGGAAAAGACGGCGGCTGCATATTCCGCCGATTTGCGCGCGCTGGCGGCGTTTTTGGCGGCGCGCGGCGGGCGTCTTTGCGCGGCTTCGGCGGCGGACATTCGGGCGCATTTGGCGGCGGCGGGCGCGCGCGGACTCGGCGCGGCTTCGGCTGCGCGGGCGTTGTCGGCGATGCGGCGGTTTTACCGCCACCTGCAGGACGCCGGGGCGCGGGCGGACGATCCGACGGCGCAAATCGCGTCGCCGCGCCGTCCCCGTCCGCTGCCCGGACAATTAAACGAGGAGGAAGTGGAGCGTCTGTTGCGGGCGCCGGACGTCGCCGTCGCCGCCGGACTGCGCGACCGGACGATGTTAGAATTGATGTACGCCTGCGGGCTGCGGGTGTCGGAACTGGTGGGCTTGGAAACCGGCGCGCCGCGTCCGGACGCCGGCTGTCTGCAGGTGACGGGAAAGGGCGGGCGCGAGCGGGTCGTGCCGTTTAATGAAACGGCGGCGATGCTGCTGGAACGATATTTGCGAACGGCGCGCCCGCTTCTTTTGCGCCGTCCGACGGACGCGCTTTTTTTGAGCAATCGCGGCGCGGCGATGAGCCGCCAGATGTTCTGGATTTTAGTGCGGCGGTATGCGCGTTTGGCGGGCATACGCGGCGCGCCGTCGCCGCACACTTTGCGCCACGCGTTTGCGACCCATCTTTTGAATCACGGCGCCGACTTGCGCGCGGTGCAGATGATGCTCGGACACGCGAGTATTTCCACGACGCAAATTTACACGCACATCGCCGCCCGCCGCCTCGGCGAAATGCACAAAAAACACCACCCGCGCGGCTGAAACGCCGCCGCAATTTATAAGAGTCATACCATTCCTGCGAAAGCAGGAATCCTCGCCGTTCTCTCGTTGGTCATTCCGGCGAAAGCCGGAATCAAGTGTCTTTCCATTTGCGGGAAAAAGACGCTGGATTCTGGCTTTCGCCAGAATGACCAACATAACCATTCCTGCGTAAAGCAGGAATCCTCGCCGTCATTCATTCCCGCTTTCGCCTTGCCTTTTCACCCTCCGCCTTTGGCGGGGGGTGAAATAGTTCGCGCGAAAGCAGGAATCCTCGCCGTTATCCGTCTCCGCAAAAACGGCGGAGATTCCTGCTTTACGCAGGAATGGAACTCTTTTTTGCAAATTCGAAAAAAAAGTCCGCCGCCGCATTTTTCCGCTATAATTCTCCCGCCGCCCGCTTTGGAGGCGGAATCCGAAAGAAAAAAACGATGAAAATAATCAAAACCTTTCTCGCCCGTTTCGCCGCCGCATGCCTGTGCGAGGCGACGGGAAAAGGCAATTGGGAGGAACGACAAGAACAAAGTCGCGCCAATCAGCGCCTGTTCGATGCGGCGGACGAAGGCAATTTGGCGGAAGTTAGCCGCCTGCTTGACGACGGGGCGAATCCGAATGCGGCGAAAAATGACGGCCGGACGGCTTTGTATTTTGCGGCATTTAAGGGGCCTACCGAAGTTGTCAAGATTCTGCTGTCGGCGGGTGCGAATCCGAATGCAACAGATGGTTTCTACGGCTGGACGGTTTTGATGCGGGCGGCAGTTGACGGAAATCCCGAGGTTGCCAAAATGCTGCTGTCGGCGGGTGCGAATCCGAATCCGGCGGAAATGAATGGCTATACGGCTTTGACGTTGGCGGCGAATAACGGGCATGCCGAATTTGTCAAGATTCTGTTGTCGGCGGGGGCGAATTTAAATGCGGCGGATTATGATGGCAAGACGGCTTTGATGAATGCGGCAAAAAGCGGACATGTCGAAGTTGTCGAGATTCTGTTGGCGGCTGGTGCGAATCCAAATACGGCGGGGGAATACGGCGTGATGGCTTTGTATTGGGCGGCTTATCACGGACATGCCGAAATTGTCAAGATTCTGCTGTCGGCGGGGGCGAATCCGAATTCAGCGGTTAAGGGTGGGAATTTGAGCGGCTACACGGCTTTGTATTCTGCCAACAATAGATGGTCAAAGGCGGAAACGCAGGAAAAGGCGTATCGGGAGATTGTCCGTTTGCTGAAAGAGGCGGGAGCGAAGGAGTAAAAAAGGGCGGCGGAATGTCGCCCTATCGGCGGAAAAACAACGCGAACAGTGGCAGGGCGGCGAACAGGGCGAGCGCCGGGGCGATGCCGTGCGGCGAAATATCCATCGCCGCGCCGGTCAGCGCCGGTCCGCACAGTGCGCCGCCGCCATAACAAAAGCCGAACAGCGCGTTCGCCGCCGCCAGTTTCTCGCGCGGAAAAACGCGCGCCATCTGCGCCAGCCCCAGCGGATACACCGCCATCAGCATTCCGCCCCAGATTCCCAGATACGCCGTTTTCGCCCACTCGCCGCCCGCCGATGCGCCGGGCAGCCAGAACGGCAGCGCCGCCGCGCCCAATACCGCGCTCGCGGAAACAAACGCCAGCATGATGCGCGAATCAAATTTTTCCGCCAATCCTCCCGCCAGCGACTGCAGCAAAAATGTGCCGATGCCGAACGCGCTCAACAACAAAAATGTGCCGACGCTGAACACGGTCAGCAAAAACACCGCCGCGGCGACCGGAAAATCCAACTTTCGCGCGTAAATCGGCAGCAAATCATACACCGACATTTCCGCCGCGCCGAGCGCGAACGAACAGACAAACGGCAGCGGCGCCGCCAGCAGCGGACGCCAAAATCCCGCGCCCATCGCCGCCGGAACGGCGCTTTTTTTAATCCGCGCCGCAAACACCAGCGCCGCCGCCGACAACGCCAGCGCCGCGCCGACGACAAACGGCGTCCAGCCGTGAATGCCGGTCGCCTGCAAAATCACCGGACCGACCGCAAAGCCGAGCGAAAAACTGGACGCATACAAATACAGCAATATCCCGCGCCGCGCGGGCGGCGCGAGCGCAGTGATGAGCGTTTCGGCGATGACAAACACCAGACCGACCGCCAGCGCGGCGACAAAATAAATCGCAAACCACGCCGCCAGCGAATCGTCAAACAGCCGGTACGACAAATTGGCGACGGCGGTGACGCACAACAGCAGCGCCAACGCCGCGCCCGCCCCCAGACGGCGGACAATCCACGGCGCGAACGGCGTGCCGACGAGGGCGGCGAATCCCAGCAGCGCGCCGAAAATTCCGATGAGCGACGACGACTCGCCGCGCGATTCCAAATTCAGGGTGAGCGCCGGCAACACCAGCGAACCGACGGTGGCGAAAATACAAACGCAAGTGATGGCGGCGGCGAGCGCCCATCCGTCCGCGCGGCTCATGTGCGGATTCGGACGAAACGCCGCCTTCCCGCCCGCACGATAATTTCGCGGTTTCTTTGCAGACGAAAATTCGGATCGCGAACCGCGTCGCCGTCCAGTCGAACCGCGCCCTGCAAAATCAGCCGCTTCGCCGCCGAGGTGCTTTCCGCCAGCCCCGCTTCTTTCAATACATAAAACAGCGGCGGAATGTCGCCTTCCGGCAGGCGATATTCCGGCATATTTTCTGGCGCTTCGCCGCGGCGGAATGTCGCCGCGAATTTTTCTTCCGCATCCGCCGCCGCCGCTTCGCCGCAAAACCGCGCCGCCAGTTCGCGCGCCAGCGCCTTTTTGAAGGTCGCCGGATTTTCGCCTTCCGCGGCGGCGGCGCGCATTTGGCGGACGGATTCCGCGCTTTCGGCGGAAAGCAGATCGTAATAGCGCCACATTAATTCGTCCGAAACCGACATCGTCTTTCCGTAAATTTCCGCCGCCGGTTCGCAGACGCCGATATGGTTGCCGAA
>JBPCXA010000079.1:0-2660 GCA_051008975.1 Gammaproteobacteria bacterium | reverse complement strand
CCTGAATGGTCGCCGAGTCGGTCAGAAGTTTTACTGTTTCGACGGGGAAGTGTATTCCGCTGATTTCAATGCTGCTTGCAACGTGAAGACCAGACTATCGGACCCGGACATCGGACGGTTCACGCCGTACAAGTCCGTCAGGGCGATACTACTGGAACGTACGCAAGCTTGGTCGAAACTGAACGACCAAAAGTCTAGTTGCGCACCGGGAAACCGGGTATCAACAGACCGTAAAAACTTTTGTTGAAAGGAGCGAAAATTATGCGATTTTTCATAAACCCACTCAACATAGAGCAGCCTCAAAGATGAGCGACAGACTATCCCCAGGGTGCACGTCCACGGACGGCGGACTGGATCATGGGCTAGAAACAGCATGCGACGAGCTATGCGACGATATAGAGACGCCAGAAGAGGCGCAGGCGCTACGCGCCATGCTGCCCGCGTTGCGGAATGCATTGAAGATTGAACGCGCGCTCGCCAAACAGGAGGCCGAGCATGATTATGAGCTTTCAGTCGCAAAAGAGATGGCTTCTCGCCTTGGTTTGGCTATTTCGCCAGAACGCCAAAACGTTAAGGCGAGACCGTGAGTTCCTGTAAGACATGTAGATACTGGCAATATTCAGCGGACGATGATTACATATGCCGTCCTCTTGACGAGGATACATATGAGCCGAAGAAGATGCCATTCGAAGTTAAAGAATGCACTCATCCCGGCCTCGTTAGATTTGAGCGCACTGTTGAAATCAATGGATTCTGTATGACAGATGGGAGTGATTATAAGGCATGTTTGTTTACAGCAGAGGAGTTTGGATGCGTTAGGCATGAACCTATCATAAAGGAGACTCAATGAATCCTTGTCATCTAATTGGTAAGACCCGCGTGGAATCTGGGTTCGAGTCCCAGCGAGGATTCACCATTGATGAGAGGTAACGAGATGAAGCGGTATCAGGTTGAAGCTACATACACGATTACCAAGGAAATGGTCGTGATCGTCGCCGACGACAGCGCCGACCCTTTTGATTCACGATATTGGACTGATATCGAATCAGAGCACGACACTGATTGTTCTTTGTACGACATACGAGACGCTGTTGAGGTTGACGATCAACATCGTCCCGTCAGGACGTAACATTGGAGAGGATTCGGGATGAGGCTACCAGAATACGAAGTTCCGTCAGTCGGCGCGCCAATCAGAGCGGCAGTTTACCCTCACACTTTGTGCCGAACGTGCACATGGATACTAGAGGACTGTGGGTCGATTTCGAAAGAACGCATTTTCCAGGATGGCTATATCGTGATCCGTTCGTGCTCCGGTTTCGATGACCTCCGAAGCGATCGGGCACCGAGAGAATAGTTATGACCAAGCACGTCATTGGCGTAACCACCATGATCGCCCTGATCCTAGCGCTGGCGCACAGTACATGGCCCCAACGCCTCATCCTCGAAATGACCAGTGTTGTCTTTGGCGACAGTCTCCTGGATGCAGTTGAAAAAGTTGGCGTCGTGAACGCGGTCACTGACCGACAGATTGGTACCGACGCCGAGAAGTTCTGTCACCAGATGCGAGAGCTTGGTAGAGGCGATACTGATGCCTGCCGAGCCGTTTTCGCAGCAATCGCTAAGTGAGGATCAACGATGATCGAAAATTTCAAGCTCGACATTGCGACTCCTAAAATACCTTGGATTTGTCGTTTCGGATGGCATGCGTGGGGCACGTGGAGCGAACCTTCATATTTGTGGCGCAAACCCGAATTTGGTTTTGATCCAGCTCATCTCGTTATCCGCCAAACCAAAGCGTGTACTTGTTGCAATTATCTTAGTATGCGAATACGCGTCAAGCGCAGTGTGGGACCGGTATGGTTAGACCTAGACTGCGGAAACATAAAGCATCCTCAAGTTAACATTGAGGAACGGTTGTGAGCACCGAACGGTGTCCCTTTTGTAGTGAGGTTAGCACCAACGTTGAGTTGCAGCGCTTGCACATCGATGATCATCTTAGGCAATTGCGTGACGCCGTAGCGTACGGAAGTGTGACGGCACGAATTGAAGACAAAAAGATAGTCATCGAAAACGGGGAAGGCATCATCATGCACATCGCAAGCGGGGACATCGTGGAGTTTCTTGAACTCGTCGTTGAGACATACAGTGACTGAGCACGCAAAGGAGACCTCGTAACTATTCCACCCCCTAAAGGCAGGTGGCTTTTATACTGAAATGCTAAAAGCAAGACGTACATTCGGACGCATTACGGACGCCCGTCGCCGAGGCGATGGCCAAGGCAAGCCCGCGATGGTTCAACGCCGCATTGACGTCGGCATGTCGCGTGGCTTTGCATGCCAAGCACCGAAACCGATGCTTGATTCGTTGCCCTCGCGCGCCGCATTCACAGCAGTCTTGCGAGGTGTCGCTAAAACGTGTCTTGGGATTGACCTGACCGTCGCGTTTCTTTTGTGCCGTCAACGCCCACGAGACCTTCGCAATCGCATTGCACACCATCTGCGAACCCAATATCGACGACTCGCGCACAGGATAATAGACGAGGTGATGCAACTTGTTGCGGCTGATGCAGCGTTCAGCGATGGCGGTAGGAACGATGTGATTACACGCTTGCGAGAAGGCGCATTGCGTTCGGAGAAGAGCGTCCGAATGTTCCTTAGAAA
>JBPCXA010000078.1:0-7644 GCA_051008975.1 Gammaproteobacteria bacterium | reverse complement strand
CGCAAACCGCGGGCGCCGGCGGAAAGCGCCGCCGCCTGCGCGGCGATTTCGGAAACGCCGTCGCGGGTGAAGACCAGTTCCGCGTCCTCCATCGCGAACACCTCCGCATATTGTTTCGCCAGCGCGTTTTTCGGTTCTTCAAAGACGCGGATTAAATGCGCGCGGTCCAGCGGATGCAGCACCGACAGCACCGGCAGCCGCCCGACAAGTTCGGGAATCAGCCCGTAGCGGGTCAGGTCGTCGCCGTTGACCTGCGCCAGCAACGCGGCGTTGTTTTGCGAAGTCGCGGGCGGCACGCCGAAACCGATGCCGCCGCGCCGCACCCGCCGCCCGACAATGTCGGACAACCCCTCGAACGCGCCGCCGCAAATAAACAGCATCTGCGTCGTATCCACATTGATGCATTCCTGCTGCGGATGCTTGCGCCCGCCCTGCGGCGGCACCGACGCCACCGTCCCTTCAATCAATTTGAGCAGCGCCTGCTGCACGCCCTCCCCGGAAACGTCGCGGGTGATGGAGGCGTTTTCCGATTTGCGCGCGATTTTGTCCACCTCGTCCAAATATACGATGCCGCGGGTCGCGCGCGCCACGTCGTAGTCGCTGCGCTGCAGCAGTTTTTGGATGATGCTCTCCACATCCTCGCCGACATATCCGGCCTCGGTCAGCGTCGTCGCGTCCGCGATGACCAGCGGCACGTCCAAAATTTTCGCCAGCGTCTGCGCCAGCAATGTCTTGCCGCTGCCGGTCTCGCCGATCAGCAAAATGTTCGCCTTGGCGATGTCCACGTCCTTGTTTACGCGGCGTCCGGAGATGCGCTTGTAGTGGTTGTATACCGCCACCGCCAGCGTTTTTTTGGCGCGCTCCTGCCCGACGACATATTCGTCCAGCCCGGCCTTGATTTCGCTCGGAGTCGGCGTCTTCCGTTCCGCCCCGTCGCCGTCGGACGACGGGCGGGCGTGTCCGTCCAGCATCGCGCGGCACTCGCCGACGCATTTGGAACAGATATACGCGCCCTCCTTGCCGCCGACCATATTGCCGGCCTCGTCGCGCGCGCGCCCGCAAAACGAGCAATACTTCGGGGAATTATTTTTTGTTTCGTCCATGATTCTGAGCCATCGGAACAACCACCTCGTCGGCCAGCCCGTAGGCCACGGCCTCGTCGGCGGCGAAGAAAAAATCGCGCTCGGTGTCCGCCGAAACACGGCGGATATTTTTGCCGGTCAATTCGGAAAGAATGCGGTTCAGCCGCTCCTTCGTCGCCAGAATTTCGCGCGAATGAATCGCGATGTCGCTGGCCTGCCCGGAAAATCCGCCGAGCGGCTGGTGAATCATCGCCCGCGCGTTGGGCAGCATCCGCCGCATTCCCTTCCGCCCCGCCGCCAGCAGCACCGCCGCCATGCTCGCCGCCTGCCCCACGCAGGTGGTCGCCACCGGACTTTTGACATAGCGCATCGTATCGAAAACGCCCAGCCCGGCGCTCACCAGCCCGCCGCCGGAATTGATATACAAATGAATTTCGCGCTCCGGATTCTCGGCGTCCAAAAACAACAGCTGCGCGATGACGATGTTCGCCGCATAGTCGTTAATTTCGCCCACCAAAAACACGATGCGGTCTTTCAACAGGCGCGAATAAATGTCAAAGGCGCGTTCGCCGCGCGCGGACTGCTCCACCACCATCGGCACGTACGACAGCGCGGACGCCCCGCCCGCTCCCGCGCCCGTCGCGACGGAATGCCGATGCGAATTATGCATCCGCGCCTCCGTCTCCGGAAAGAAGCTGCGACAGCGACGTTTTTTCGTCGGAAGTGTCGGCGCGCGCGCAGACCCATTCCGCCGCCCGCCGTTCCAACATTTCCAAACGCAACGCGTGCATCATTTGTTCGTCCCGCCGCGCGCGCGTCTTAAATTCCGCCGGATCTTCGTAGCCGCCGGCGATTTCGTCCAGACGCGCGTCGACGTCCGCGTCCGAGATTTCAATTTTTTCGCGTTCGCGCCAGCCGGCGATGATCAATCCCAGCGCCACGCGCCGCGCCGCCTCGGAAAACATGCGCGGCGCCATCTTGGCGGACGCCTGCGGCAGCCCGCGCGCACGCGCCTCGCGCAGCATTCTGGAATGCATCGACGCCGCCTCCATCCGCACCAGCGCGTACGGCAAATCAAACTTGGGAGTCGCGGCGAGCAGCGCGTTCATCGCCTGATCATGCACGACGCGGCGCATCCGCTGTTCCACCTCGGTTTTCAGGCGCGCGCCGACCATTTTGCGAAAGGCGTCCCCGCCGTCCTTGACCCCGAAACGGGCGAAAAATTCGCCGTCCAATTCCGGAAGACGCGGTTCGGAAACTTTGTTGACATGTATTTCCATCCGCGTTTCCGTCCCGCGCAAAGATTCGTCGGGATGATTGTCGTCGTGTTTGAGGGCGACTTCGCGCGAATCGCCGGCGGACGCGCCGAGCAGGGCGTCCGCCACTTCGCCTTTGAGCATCGGCGAATCCAAAATCCAGCGGCGGTTTTTTTCTTCCTCCACAATCGCGTCGCCGCGACGGGCGCGAAAGTTCACATCAAGGAGATCGTCGCTTCGCGCCGCCCGCGCGACTTCGGCGTATTCGGCGGAATCGCGGCGCAGACGGGCGATCATTTCGTCCACTTCGGCGTCCCCGATTTCCAGCGCGGGGCGGCGGATTTTTTGCGCGGACAAATCGGGCGCGGCGACTTCGGGCATCGCCTCGTAGCGGCATTCCACGCGATAGCCGTCCTCCGCGGCGACGGCGGACGGCGTCATTTGCGGCGAAGACGCCGGACGCTCGGACATCGCGGCGGATTCTTCGGCGAAACGGGCGCCGGCCTTTTCAGAAAGCACTTCGGCGAGACATCGTCCGCCCCAGCGTCCGCGCATCACGCGCATCGGCACATGACCGGGGCGAAATCCGTTGATGCGCGCGGTTTTGCCGAGATGCGCCAGCCGCTCGCCGACCAGCGCGTCAATTTCGCCGGGCGCGAAAGTATAGGTGATACTCCGCGCCAGCGGATTCGGCGGCGGCGTCCGCGCGTCCGGCGTCCCGCTCATCGGCATATTCTTTCGTCAAACATCGCCCGCAGTATACCACATTCCCGAAAAAACGCCGTCTTTTTCTTTCGCTTCCTTCCGGCGGAATGCGAACGCGATTTGCCGCAAAATTGTATTCTAAAATTTCGTTCTGAAATTGCATTTCATAAACAAAAAATGCCATTCCGGCGAAAGCCGGAATCTCATGATTGTCTAACTGTAATTGACAGTTGGAATGCAGAGAGATTCCGGCTTTCGCCGGAATGGGACTGCAAGAAATTGATTCGGGTGCGTCGGGCGCGAATTGTTTTATGGGCGGGCGTCGGCGCGCGTTTTTTTCGCGCCGAGCGTTACGCGCATTTCCGCCGTATGGCGGCGGAAGAGCGTCATAAATTTGCGCATCGCGCCGGTGACGAGTTTGTCGCGCAAATACGCCATCCGCACGCGCATATCGGGAAACAAATGCGCGACGGAAACGCATATTAAATCGCGGTCTTCGCGCGGGTCGTAGGACACCGCCGCGACGACCCCCACGCCGGCGCCGGCGCGGACGTATGTTTTGACGACGTCGGAATCCGCCGCCGCCACCGACACGCGCGGCGACAGTCCGGCGCGGCGAAACACCGCGTCAAACGCCGCCCGCCCGGTGAATCCGCGCACATACGTCACGAGGGGTTGGGACGACAATTTTTTTAATGTCGGCGTCTTCTCCGCCGCCAGCGGATGCCCGCGCGGCGCCAGCAGGGCGCGATTCCAGCGATACGCCTCGGCGGAATCGAAGCGCGGATGATTTTCCAACTCTTCGGTGCAGATGACGACATCCACCAGATTATTTTCCAGCATCGCGACCAAATTCGCCGGGGCGTTCTGGAATATTTGGATGTTCGCCTCCGGATATTGGCGCAAATACCGCCGCACGACGGCGGGCAGAATATAGCGCGCCTGCAAATGCGTCGTGCCGATGCGGAGGTCGCCGCCGCCCGCGCCGTATCGCCGTTTGAGCGCGGCGATATTGTCGCATTTCAGCAGAATGTCGCGCGCCTCGGCGAGCATTTCGCGTCCCAACGGCGTCATTCCGCAAAACCGCCGTCCGCGGCGGACGAAAAGCGGCCCCATTTCTTTTTCCAAATCGGTCAGGTTTTTGCTGACCGACGGCTGCAGCATCCGCAACTCCCGCGCCGCGGCGGACACGTTCATTTCGTTGTCGTCCATCGCCGCCAGACAGCGCAGCACATTAATTTTTACGGCGCATGTTTTCACGCCCCCATTATAAACAAAACGCGGACGGTTTTCGCGCGGTTTTCGGGTATAATGGCGGATTGTTTTTATGACCGTCGCCCCGCCGTCATCGTCCGCCGCCGCCGTCCGTTCTCCGGGGCGGTTGTTCGTCATTTCCGCGCCTTCCGGAACGGGAAAGACGACAATTTCGGGGCGGCTGCGGCGCACCGGACTGTTGCGCGTTTCCATTTCCCACACCACCCGCCCGCCGCGGGCGGGGGAGCGAAACGGCGCGGAGTATTTTTTCGTCGGGCGCGACGAATTTTTGCGGATGCGGGACGGCGGCGGCTTTTTGGAATGGGCGGAAGTATTCGGAAACTATTACGGCACCGGCGCGGAATGGGTGCGGAATCAACTCGCCGCCGGCGCCGACATTCTGCTGGAAATTGACGTGCAGGGCGCGCGGCAGGTGAAAAAGGCGGCGCCGGAGGCGGTGTTGATTTTCATCCGTCCGCCGTCCGTGGCGGCGCTGGCGGCGCGCCTGAAAAAACGCGGCAACGACGCGCCGGAAGTCGTCGCCCGTCGTCTGGCGGCGGCGGAGGCGGAAATCGCGCGCGCCGGAGAGTTTGATTATGGTATCATTAACGACGATCTGGACCGCGCGGTCGCGGAAATCCGCGCGATTATCGCGCCGCCGCGCTCGTAAAATTTTAACAACACAAGGAGAAACCGATGTCCCGCACCACCACCGACGACTGCCGGGAGCACTGCCCGAATCATTTTAATCTCGCCTATCATGCGGCGACGCGCGCGCAGGAAATTATGCGCCGCGGCGACGCGCGCGTACCGGAGGGCGAGGACAAGCCGGTCGTCGTCGCGCTGCGCGAAATCGCCCGCGGCGTATACGAAACGCCGCCGCTCGCCGTGGAAGCCGAGGAAGCCGGCGGCGGCGGCGTCTCCGGCGGGGAATGACCGCCCGCGGCGATGACCAACATCGTCGCGCTGCAGCGCAAAATCGGCGCGTATCTCCCGCCCGCCGCGCGCGCCGAAATTGCGGACGCGTACGCGTACAGTAAAAACGCGCATTTGGGGCAGGTGCGCGCGAGCGGACGGCCGTATATCCAGCATCCGCTGACGGTCGCGGACATTCTCGCCGACTGGCGTTTTGACGCGCAATCCATCATCGCCGCGCTGCTGCACGATGTCGTGGAGGATACGCCGGTAAGCCTGCCGCAGGTGCGCGACAAATTCGGCGGCGCGGTCGCGCGGCTGGTGGGCGGTCTTTCCAAAATAGAGCGCATAGAGGGAATTGACCGGCGCGCGCAGGAGGCGGAGACGTTCCGCAAAATCTTGCTCGCCGCGGCGGACGACTGGCGCGTGTTGTTCATCAAACTCGCCGACCGGCTGCATAATATGCGCACCCTTTCGGCGATCGGCGAATCGTCGCGGCGGCGGCGCATCGCGCTGGAAACGCTGACGATTTACGCGCCGATCGCCGAGCGGCTGGGCTTTTATCCGGTGCGCGACGAATTGCAAAATTTATCGTTCCGCTATTTGCGTCCGCACCGCTATCGGGTGCTGTCCAAGGCGCTGAACAATTCCAAGGCCGGACACCGCCACGTCATCGAACGCGTGGAGGCGGGAATCAGCGCGGCGCTGGAAAAACGCGGAATTTCCGGCGCGCTGGAAAAGCGCCGCAAAAATTTGCACAGTATCTATCAAAAGATGGAAAAGCGCCGCCTGACTTTCGCGCAGGTGGAGGACATCGTCGGCTTTCGCCTGATCGTCGCCGACCGGATGCAATGCTATCTCGCGCTCGGCGCGCTGCACGAGGCGTTTATGCCGCTGCCGGGGCGGTTTACCGATTATATCGCGACGAAAAAATCCAACGGCTACCAGTCGCTGCACACCGCCCTGCAAACGCGCGAGGGGGTGAAGGTGGAAATCCAAATTCGCACGCGGGAAATGCACGAAATCGCGGAATCCGGGCTGGCGGCGCACTGGACATACAAGCAGCCGGACGCCAAACCGGACGCCGCGCAGACGGAGGCGTTAAGCCGCCTGTCGTCCCTTTTGCGGATGCACGCCGAAAACGACGCGCCGGGCGATTTTATGGAATATCTGCGCGTGGAATTGTCGCCGGGGGAGATTTATGTATTGACGCCGGAGGGCGAGGCGATGCGCCTGCCGCCGGATTCCACGGCGCTGGATTTCGCCTACGCGATTCACACCGACGTCGGCGACCGCGCCGAGGGGGCGGTGGTGAACGGCGCGAATATGCCGTTGTCGCGGCGGCTGCAATCGGGCGACCAAGTTTCGGTGCGGACGAATCCGGACATCCGCCCGATGCCGCACTGGCTGGGAATCGCCAAGACCGCGCGCGCGCGTTCGCACATCCGCCATATTTTGAACGAGGCGAGCCGCGGCGATTCGGCGGCGCTGGGGCGCAAACTTTTGGAGGGCGCGCTGCAGCGAATTCATTCCGCGCCGGAAGAAATCAGCGACGACCATTGGGGCGCCTTTTTGCGGTCGCACAATATGGAAAATGCGGAGGAGTTGCATCTGTCGCTGGGGCTGGGAAAAATGCTGCCGGACATCGTCGCGCGCGAACTTTTGCGGCGGCAGGCGCGGCGCGGACGGGGGCAAAACGCGCGCATCGCGCCGGTGGCGATCGCCGGGGCGGGAAACGCGGCGATTACTTTGTCGCCGTGCTGTCATCCGCTGCCGTTTGAATCCATCGTCGGCGTACTGCGCAAAAATCGCGGATTGGAAGTGCATGCGGACAAATGCCCGGCGGTGCGAATGTCGGGGCGTCGTTCCGAAAAATGGATTGAAACGGCGTGGAGCGACCGCGCGATTCACGGCGCACATCGCAGCGCGATTTTGCTGGAATGCCGCAACAATCCGGGACTGGCGTCGGCGGTGTCGTCGGCGATCGGCGGACGCGACATCAACATCGTCAAATTTAATTTTAATCGCGGCGAATCGTCGCGCGATTCCATACAAATGGAGACGATTGTGGAGGTGCCGTCCCTGGCGGAATTGAATCGTCTTTTGCGCGCGTTGCGCTTGCTTCCCGATGTCATAGACGCCCGCCGCGACTGGCGCGAACCCCGCAAGACGACGGAATAGTTCGCGCCTTACGGCGAATCGTTTGCGCTATTCGCGCAAAGAGATTCCGGCTTTCGCCGGAATGGTGATTTTTTATATTTTCGGATACCGCCAAATTCGGTATTATCCGCAAAGACAAAAAGCACCGCCATTCCGGCGAAAGCCGGAATCTCATTCCCGCGCAGCGGGAATCTCCCGCCACCGCCGCACCACCCGTCCCATTCCTGCGAAGGCAGGAATCTCCGCCGCCGCGAAGCGGCGGGTAATTGTAC
>JBPCXA010000077.1:0-39495 GCA_051008975.1 Gammaproteobacteria bacterium | reverse complement strand
GGCTAAGAGCGGCTTGGTTGGCATCTCTGGTATTTTCACCAGCGCCCTTGACGTGCAGGATGTAGTTGACGACTTGCAACATGGATGCCTCCTATTGAGGAACGTCGTAATTGGGGTTTTTCTTGATAGCCTCTATTTCCAAGGCTTCAATTCTACGTCGCCAGCGGTCTGGGGGCAAGATGCTCAGCGCAGACCACACATCACCGATATTATCCTCAAGCGTGAAAGCTCTGTCCTCCAGTCTCTGGATGTCCATTTTGATCTCACGCCGAAGACTTTCTGCCTCGGCCCCGGTAAAGGGATCGGGGCGCGGAGGGCTGACTTGGAAATATCCCAAAACTCCACCTAGCGTGACAGCCGCAGAGACAAGGCTGCCGATAGCGGTGCGCTGCCAAGCTTCACCGTTTGTGATGGTTTTCACTTATCTGGCGAACACGCTTATTGTTCCAGCATCGAAAGAATCAACGCCATCGACGCGAATGCGGATCTGGGTGATCTCGCCGGACAGAGACTTGCTACCTGCCGCCGAGCCTTGCGCGGCACCATTGCTCAATCCTACGAGACCAGACGCAACCCAAGTGTTGTTAGCCGCATCTTCCAGGTATAAATTGATTGTCCCGTGGGCAACATTGGTTGCGGTCCAACTGTCCCTGATCAAAAACCCGTCAGTGATGTTGCCAAAGGTTGGGGTAGGGTCAAGATCACCGCGCGTACCTAAGTATCCTGTCACCTCGAACCCTCCGCTATCGCCAAGCTGTATGCGCGGCGCGCCTGTCCCATCCGTTGAGAGCCCAGTCATCATAAAGCGAATCTCCTCGATACCGGACGGCAGGGCAAGAAAGACAACATCCGTACCGGTCGCGGAGATCCCAACAGCGCGGTATTCAGTAATCTGCCGCTTAGCCTGAGCAAACTGATTGTTGACGATGTTCGAGGACGAATCCGTTCCGATGGCGCCTATTTCCCGATAGAGCGTGTAACCGGTGGCATCGGCCAGAAGGTTGGTCGCCGTCGCGGAGGTATCCCATCCCGCATCCTGTGAACCATCAGTCTTGCCGATAAGGAAAAACCGATAGGCGGTATCTGCTGCAAGCGTTAGAGCCGAAGGAAATCCGCCCTGGTTGGTTCCTTCCGCCCAATCTATATCGAGTTGCTTGGTCATGTCTGTATCGACAGTGATATCCAGGAGATTGGTCGAATCCCGCGCGGCACCGGAGGAAATGGTCAAGTCATGGTCTGTATCCGCCGCATTGCTTAAGGTGCAGCCTTGAACCGCGTCCTGCTGCAAGGACGGCTGCGAGGGATTGACCACGAAGAACAGATCTGCCGTCGATTCATAGAGAAAGATGTAGACATTACCGGCAATCAGATCATTGGCCCGCACGGCGGGAGCATCCATGCGCCGAATTCTCTTGGCACCCACTCCATTAATATTAAGTGTGGAAGTAAGTGTGTTAGTGGTGGCGATTTCTAGTTGAATTGCCATCATGTTGACATATGCTGTAATGGCTGGCGCTAGAGTAGCCGTATAGGCGTTGGCCGCACCACCATCGACAGCCGAGACCATCGTGCCGTCCTGAACCTGGCTAGCTCTTGCATACTCTGTTCTGGCGGAGGCGACTGCCACGTTGGTGTGCTTGAACCCACCCATGGGTAGGTTGGCCGTCGGCGTGTTCTGGCCGTCTTTGGTCAGAGACGTGTTCACGCCATCAGCGATATCCTGATCGTGGGTGTCATGGTTGGCGGCGGTGATCTTGGTGCCGGCGTCCCTATCGGCTGCCCAAAGAGTCGAGCCCGTATTGGTGCCGTTGGTTCTTGAGAAGGTCCCGGAACTCCAGGGCATGACGATTTTCCTTTATTCGCCGGTTTTCGTTACCACATAACAAACATGGTTGAGATAGCCAAATTTGGTGTCATGGCCGTTACGCTTCTAGCGGCGGTTGGGCTGTGGCACACATTCGACCAAATTGTTTGTTGGTCGCTTCCCGTGCTATGCCAATGACAGAAAGCGCCGTAAGGATCGTCTGCATTGTCACGCTTCTGGCGTTCGCTGTATATGGATTTACGTTCATTATTGGCTAGTCAGCCTTTCACCAGCAACACCGCTCTGGATCAGGGCCCGGACCACATCTGATTGCTGTGGCGTCACATTGACAGGCCCTCTGGTAGCCGGGGCCAAAACCTCAGTCCCAAGCCGCTGAATCTGGCCTCTTGCAGCCTGTGTCGCTGCCGCCCTACCAACTTCGCCAGCGCCTAATGCTGCCGCCGCTCCTGCTGGTCCAGCGATTGTCTGGCCTATACCACCGCTCAATGCAGTAGAGACAATCCCTCGCGGGGCAAACTTACCAAGATTTCTCAATGCGTTAGATATAGGTGTTCCAGCAGCTATACGGGTGATCAACCGCTGTTCTGCATCTGTGAACCCGCGAAGCTTCTTCGGATTAAGTGCCAAAGCCCTGAATTCGGTTCTGAGAGCATTTTCATAGCCAGATCCCGAGAATTGGCCAGCCCTTACTCCTGCTCGATTCACCAGACCATTGATCAATTCGGCTTTCCTGGTGACACTCCAGAGCTTACGGGCATTCTTGAGCTCGCCAACGGCAATCCTGGCACCAGCGGCTCCTGTAACCAAATCTCGGCGACCAAGGCTTGTAGCCAAGCTATCGATCTCATCTATCATAATGCCGACAATGCGGCCTTCTGACGGAACCTTGGTGTCCCCGGCATTTCTAACCACACGTCTTAAAATCTCTAGGCCATTCAGGGTCTGATTGCTGAATTTCGCGTCTTGAAGTCGGCGAAGTGCAGCAAACGCCTGGGGATGCAGGGAACTGTCGAATCCAGCCTCTGCTAGCTTTGCCTCGATTCGTCCTACCATCTTACCAACCGAATTGGCTTTGATGATCACACCTGCGTTTTCGGCGGCTTTATAGGCTGCGCTGGCCTCGGCTTTAACCACGTCTAGGGTAGGTTTGGCGCTTCCACCGATAATACCCCTTGTCAAGCCACCAAGAACAGCGCCGGTTCCTGTACCCGTCAGACCCCCCCGAACCGCCTGAAACACTCTATCTTCCAAGCCTTCGCCACGACCAAAGCCCTGGCCTGCGCCAAGAATAGCGCCTTCAGCGGCACCTCTACCAATAAGGGATTTGGCGGTTCTTTCGGCTCCAGGCAGTAGAGACAGGCCGGCTCGACCCAAAATTCCGGCACCTGCTACAACACCGGCAATCTCCCCGGCTGTCTTCGCCTTTCCAGGGATTGCAAGATCCCGCTCACGCTCGGCATCGATCCTTTCGGATATATCGCTGCCTTGGGTGAGGGCCGTCATCGTGCCGGCGAATTCGTCTGCTAGACCGAAACTTGCACCGCTGGCGACAGCTCTAGCGGTATCATCCGCCCTTTGTGCCAGATCGGGCAAAAGCCCCTGCGTGCCAGTCAAGGGATCGCCTGACGCACGGGTGATGACTTCTTCTCCCGGCTGAGTACCGATAGCTTCAGGAATAGGTGGAGCCAACTGTTGAAGCTTTTCCCTTGCTTTTGACTTAATATCTTGAAGATTTGCCATTATTGCACGCCTAACCTGCGGTCGATTTCATCTGCTACTCTCTTGGCATCAGCCTCTGTTTTAGCAGAGTCGAGCATCTGGCCCAGAGTGGCAGCATCAAGACCGGAAAGATCATCCGGCATCTCTGTCTGAACCGCAGGTGTAGGACCGTGAATAATGTCAAGATAGACTTTCTTGACCTCTCCGAGAGCCTTAACAAATTCATCTTGGCTCTGAGCCTGGTCCAGACTGGCGATAGTCGATTGCAGTAATCGGTTTTCCTGTTCTGAGACCTGGCCCAAGGCGCCGCCTGTCGGGGATGCATCCCGCAAGGCCTGCAGTCGATCAAAACCAACATTCGCCCGAATCGTGTCCAACTTTGCCGCTACGTCTCTCGCCGTTGAACCAGGAACTGCGGCGGCTAGACTCCCAAGACCGGTAACCGGAACCTTAGATTCTCGAATAAGCTTGAGGGCATCATCCACATTTCGTGTCACGATATTTGCAAAGCGGCTCTTTTGTTCCTGCGCTGCCCTCTCTGCCTCTTGCTTCTCTTCTTCCTCGACCGCCGCTGGACCGATGGGAATAGTGATAGGGCGGAAGAAGTCCGTTCCGGGAACCGGCTCGACAGCTATGGTTCCGTCCTGATTACGGCCAAAGATATGATCCTTGGGAGGGTCCCCAAAGTTCTGTCCTTGCGGGCCAATGTTTATTTGATCTCTGCCAGCCTCCGCCAAACGCAGTTTCTGAGCCTCGGCTTCAGGCGATAGCGTATCGGGTTTGATTGGGGATTGAACAACCTTGAACCCGCTTGGTCCTTCCTGAACCACTGTTCCAGGCCGGAATCCCAAAGCTGTCGGATCGTCGATGATCGCCGGTCCCTGTTCCGGTTCCTCAAGACCCAGTTGCAGAGCCAATCTCGGGGCTACGTCCACCAGCGCACCGGCGATAGCGCCCCTATCGCCACCAGCGGCAATCTCGGCAAGGGCGTTCCTTGTCGCATCGGTCAGGGCGGCGCGCTCGGCTTTCTGCTTGCGAAGCCCTATTGCCTGCACGATGGCACTGCCGATATCGGAGCCTGCGGCACCCAGACCTCGGCGTCCCCGACCGCTGCGAGAGAGTTGGGCGCCTAAAGCCTGAAGAAGGGCGCTCTGGTTAGGCGGTGGCGTGAGCGGAGTGAAGTCTACCATAGCCTATCCATGATGGGTTTGAGGATACGCCTGAGGACCGGATAGCGTTTGATTTGCCGGGCGAGCCAAGGACCATAGCGGATGTAGAGCGTGATAAACCAAACTGGAGCCTTGGTCAGCATCCTTGTCCGATAGACCAGCCATTCCGGATTGTTCTCACCATATACCGCCCGCGCAACCCAGCAGAGCGCGGCAGCCAGGATGCCGGCTGAGCCAAGACTGCCAATAAGCTCTTGCTGCTGGGCCTCTCTCTCCAAGGAAGCCGCTTGGTTCGCGGCCTGGGCACTCTGTAGGAGGCTCTGGGCACCGAGGACATCGACCTGTCCAGGGCCGAAGAAAGTAGGCTGTTGAACCTGGGTTTGGCCAAGAACCGCGAGAATCTCGTTCAAGGGCTGGGCTCTTGCTCCCAAAAGGCGGGTTTGCTCGGCACCGGAGGCTATGAGCGCTCTATCGGCCAGATCGGCCAGAACCTGATCCCGTCCGGTGTTGAAAGATCGGAAATCCTCGTTAAAGGCCTCAGATCCAACCGGCAACCCTTGATTTGCCAGACGTTGGGTCAAAGCATCTTCTTGGCGGTCGAAAACCGGCTGCAAGAGCCTAAGCCCCCGTCCGAATACCGCGTCCTCAACATCCGTGCGGTTTTCCTCGACGTTGAACGGAGAGAAAAGCTCGCCTCTCGTGGCAAGATCGAGCGCCTGGCCTCCAAGAGCTTGCAAGAGGCCCTCCTGAAGGTCCAAGATGCGCTGTTGGTCTTCCGACAGTTCCGTCGTTGCTATGGGCCGTCCACTACCAGGGATGACTGCCTGGATACTCTGAGGAACACCAAAATTTGGGCCAAGTTCGGCAGCCTGGCGGCCAGTAACGCGCGTTCCGCTCCTGGGGTCGACCCGAAACGTCCTAGTAACTGTTTGGGGCGGATTTGAGGTACTGAAGGTAAGAGAGCCGAAGGGCGTCACTTGGTCGATTCGATTCTGATTGGCCTGACGCCGGATCAGTTGGTCGATATCGACTTCGTTGACGTCTTGCTGGGTGCCCTTTATGGAACCCTTACCGCCGCCTGGCGCACCCATTCCACTTACTCCGTTTGTAGTATCGCCTGGTCATGCCCCAGGATATCCCGTCTTCCTTGGGGAAGAGTTGACGATGGAAACCTTCTTTGGCAAACCCTACGCCTTCAAGCAACTTGTGAACCCTTTTATTGCTCTTTGCCGTCAAGGCCGTAAGCCTCCTGAGGTTCAAGCCCTCAAATGCCGTCGAGAGTGTAAACCGTATGACTTCCTTTGTCGCCCACCTTGGATTGTCCGCCGCCAGAGATATTTGCCCGAGACCGTCGCTGATCCCGTGAAGCGCAATCACGGCCACCAAATGATTCTCCCGCGCTATGCCGATGGGACTGGCACTGGTCTCGATATTCACCGGCAGACGCTCCGATAGCCATTCAAGCAAAAAGATCTTCTCCTCATCGTTCGATGGCAAAACAAAGCTCATAACGGACTCAAGCTCTTATAGAAATAGGTAAAGGATTCAAGCCGCACGTTCTGGCCCTGGTTTTGGTATCTCACGGTCGGAGAGAAGTTATACCCTACCCTGCCAGCAAGAATCGTTCGCAATCTGATAATGTCTGCGCCAGCCCAGTCGTCAACGTCCCAGGTCGCCGTATCCCATGAGGCGCCGCCGCTAACGGAACCCGCGAAATCTATAGGCATAAATGCAAACACCTGATCCTGAAAATCGGCGTTGATATCGACGGAAAGCGGCACAGTACCATCACCACCAGCCACGATCCTCAACGCGGTCAGGCGTTTCCGACGGTCTCTGCGTCCAAGATAGTTGAAGGCCGGTTTGCAAAGAGCCGTGATATTGGCGCCGTCGTTGCTCGTCCCGGAATCCGCCTTGTAGACAATCCCACCGGCGCCACCGAAATACAGCTCATCATTGTATACACCCCAAGCACTGCCGACCTGCTCGGTAAAGCGGCACCAGGCGCCGGTTGTAAGGTTCAGGATATGCTGGTTGAGGTTCGAGCCATCAGGATGATTGAACAGCAAGTAGTTTCTTCTTGGATAGAATTCGACTTCCCAGCCAAAATCCGAGCCGTTTGATTGGATCACCGTATGAACGGCGCGGTGAATCTTATCCGACAGAACGCCGCCGCTCTTGCCTTCCCTCGGTCGCGCGCGCGTGGTGTTGATTGCAGACTGTAACGATATGTAACCGTCTTGTGTCATGCAGGCCAGATCCCCGCCGATCTTCTGGTAGCCTCGGATATTAACTGGTGCACCAAGGATATACCGTCCCACCAAAGCCCAAGTTGCCGAGGCAGCAGGATCGGTTCCGGCATAGACCAGGGTTTCGCCGCTCGACATGAAGAACACGGCAAAATCGTCCGGTCCATCGCCGCCGTCCCGAGTCCAAGTCTCCATGGCGGTGAGATTACCGCCAAAGCCTGCAACCGTGGATAAATCGAACTCCGTCAAGGCACCGCCAAGTGCGTTTGTAGCGCTGTACCAAGCGCTGCCGTCCACAGTGGTCCAAAACCAGGAACGATTCTGGTGAACATTGATGCCTTTGAGTTGCGTGACTGTAAGCCCGGTACCGGAAATCGTCATGTTTCCCAGCGTTGTTCCGTCATAGGTCTGGGGTGTGTCAACACCATTGACCAAGCCAAGCTTGGCGTCCATAACGCGCCATTGCCAGCGATCATTTGAGAACCCGGAGCCCAGGGAACTGGCCGCACCGACGGAAGTAGCATCCCAGATATTGTTATTGCCAGCCGTGACAAGCTTGGAGACCGAACCAGCCACAAAAGGCGCGATTGTCTCGACAGTCCCAGTCATTCCAGTAGCGTGAGAGGCAAAACCACCCCGGACCTCTATCCGGCCAACCTCTGGGTACCAGTTATCGAGAATTTCGGCTTCGTCTTCTTCAAGCTTATCGATGGAATCGCGGGCATTCCAGCCTCTAACTGGCGCTGGAGAGACATGGGTATTCGGCTGTTGTATTCTTTGGCGGACAATGGCCGAGCGGGCAACAACCATCAGCCAAACCCCGACTCCGGTACGTTCACGGCACCGATGACCGTAGGATCGCTCGACATGCTGATGCGGCCAAATCCCTTGGAAGCTGCGAAGGCGTGCTCGATGGCTCTCTCCGCTTCGTCTTTCTCTTCAAAGTAGTCTTCGCCGATTCTCTTAAGTAGCCGCCATTTCACCTCAAGCAACAGAAGATCCTCATCCACAATTCCCGTATCGTCATCGGCCTGCCACGACGATTGCCCCGAACTGGCGCTGGATTGGCACCAATTGGACGAGATATATTCAAAGACCAGATCATCCGCAGACGTAGGCGTGGGATCGACAAAGAACACGTTCGCGTTGGAAGAGGCCTTGATCCTGAAGCGCTTTCTCAGGCTTGCCGTGGCGATGAGAGCAGATTTTCGGATTTGCCATTCCGCCGGGGTCGATCCTCCACGCAAAGACCAGTAATTCGTCCGGTCCCAGATCGTATCTGAAGTCAGGCGCTTGAAGTCCGTCGGCAACACGTAGCTTTCGGTTCCGTTGACGGTCGTAAAGGTGTGCTCTAGCTCCAGTTCGGGCCAGTTTCTCCGAGCAAGATGCTTGCCAGCCGCCTGAGCCACGGCGAAAATACGCTTGCCATCCTCATCGACGGCACCGGCAACCTGAGACGGGCGTCCGATGCCGATATAATCTGCAGCCTCTTCGGCGATGCTAAGCAGCGTCATCCTTCACCTTTCGCGGTCTACCCCTTTTAGGCTTTTCGGATAACTGACGTGTCGCCTCAGCAAGCTGTGCCGTCGCTTCATCAAGCTTCTGCCTCATCACTTCGACCTCTGACCGAAGCTCTCCCACGGTCTCGCTTTCAGGCTGTAGGCGTTGCTTGGCTCTTTCCCTCAGATCCCTGGCATCTGGACCCAGTTTGGTCAGGTTCTGATCCGGCACTTGGGCCAACTGCTCCACGGCGTGAATACCTTGGGCCTTCAGTTCCATGACCCTTGAAGGAGAGAGATAAGCCCATTCGCCCAGAGGCGTCCCACCGGCAAAGCCAGTAAGGTTGTTCTGATAGCGCTCCCAGGCCCTGGAATACTTAGATTTGTCGCCGTCCTTGACCTCGCGCTCGACAACGGACTTGTTCTGACCCGGACAGATTATGCGAATAAAATCCTTATCTTCGAAAATCGCCCGGTTCTGTTCCTTGGACTTGAAGCGGTTCTCCACAGGATGTGGATAGAAGGTTACGAGGTTGCCGTCTTCGCCCGTCTCGGACGCTCCTTCGGCAATCCCAACCCATTCATGATAGTCTTGCATCAATCTTCCTCGGCTTCTGTTCGTTCGTCAGTCTGTGGCAGTTCCCCGTGCGTCTCAAGATAGGCACGGTCTTCCTTGGTGGTCGGGGTTCCGTCCGGGTGTTCCCAGCGGTCAACCTCCTTCTTTTTCTTCTCGGCCATAATACCTCCGGTGGGGGAGACCGAAGCCTCCCCCTTGTTGGTCAGAACGGGAATTGGCAGAGGATTTCCTGATCGGAAATGTCTCCCGCAATCGCGCACTGGTGGTCGGTCACAGCCGCAGACAGGTCTAGGGTGCCGTCAGTGGAGCCCGTGGGTGTCAGCGGGTCGCCATCCGTGCCGGCTGTCAGCGCGATGGAAAGCGTTGCCGGTCCCCGGATCTGAATCCAACAATACTGCGTGTCGGTCGGGGCCGAAGCCAAGACCCCGGCGCCGATCTCGATAGAATCCGACAGATCGGAAGTCACCTGATGGTTCTTGTAGCCGTCAAGCGTGTAGTAGTAGGCCACTTGACCAGAGACTGCCGCAACAGACCCCGCGCCAGTGTCATACTGCACATACTTGTAGACCAAGGTTCCCGTTGAGGTGACATTCGCGCCGAACGATCCGAGCGCATGGGTCGGAGTGTCGGCAACTTCGGTGGCGTCAATGCCAGTGATGTACATTTCGTTGCCCTCCTAATCCTTCAAGACGCCCTGGAGAGACGCGTTGCTCATGGTCATGTTGCCCATGAAAATCAGCGGTCTCACAATGGCATCCTGGTTGACCGATTCCCTCTGCTCCAGAGGCTCCATGTTGGCAGCCGAATGAGGACGCCAGAAGATGAAGTCGGTGTTGAGGAAATACATATGATCGGTCGGTGCCGCATCGTCATGGAAGACCTGTGCGGAACCTCCCGGACCATAGTACTGGAGGGATTCGAAGCCGGATTCGCCCCTGACCGGATCATTGATCCGCTGGATTGCCTGAAGCGACTCCCAGAAGAAAGTGAAGTAGTTGTTGTCGGCCACGATGATCATGGGCTTGTCGGAGCCGCGCACCAACTGAATCCAGACCGCATTCATGTAGGACTGGATATTGGAGCTCGAAGCCGCCGCGCCGCCATCGGTCGTGGCATCGTAGGAGACATTCCGCCAGAACGCGAAGTTCGCCCGGTTGATGCCGCCCACGGTTCCTGTGGCAGGAGAATCCGCAACAAGGAGCTGCAGTCCGCCGATCTGCTTGCCGGATGTTCCCGTTCCATCAGAGTAAACCCCGGTGGAGAGGTTGTTCATCATGGTCTTTTCGGCGTTGGCAATTCGGCGCGACAGAAGCCTGATCATCTGCTCCCGACCGCTGTTCTTGCGCTGCTCAAGACCGGAAATCGTGACCACAACAGCGGCCTGCTTCCAGTCGTATTCCGCAGCGGAGAACACATCCTGTGGAGAGATATCCAGCACTTCATAGCCGGAATAGTACTTGAAGGTGCCGTTTTCGGCATATTCAAGCTCTTCGACCAGCGTTTCACCACCGCCGGCCAGGTCCACATTGCCCCGCTCGTTCAAGAAACGGAGTAAGGCATTGTGGTTCAATACGTTATCGGCCAGAGCCCGACGCCTGTTTTTCAGGGTGGTGGTCGTGATCTCTGACCAGGAAGTGTTGGCACTCATTGTGCTATTCCCGGTTAGGCTCTGGCCTCAACCTCGTTGACAGCAGCCTCTATCGTCTCTCGCAGATTCTTCGGTGTAGGTTTCTCGGCAGACGCAGGAGCGGGATCGGATTTGGGGTTTTTCCCGGCTTTCTTGGCCTTTTTCACCGATTCCTTGCGCTTCGCTTCATCGTTGGCTCTCTGAGCCTCCAATTGCTTGGCTCGAAGATCGGGATTCGACCAAAGGGCGCGTTCGTAGGCTTCCTCCAAGGAAGTCACCCCGGACCTCAGAGAGGCGGCTATATCCGTCTGCACTTTCTCGACATGCGGATATTTAAGCTGGCCTTTCTCGTCCTTGGTGTTTACGAAATCGTCCCAAATTCTCTGGGCGTCCTGCTGTTGCGTCGTTTGAGCCTGCACCTGGCCCTGCGAAAGATGATTGCTGATGTTATTGAGTTGGGCCTCAAGCTGTTGAAACCTTTGATTTGCCACCGGGTCCAGCATCTCTTCAGCATCTTCCTGCTGAAGCTGGACGTTCCAGGCCGTGGCGAGGCCTCGCAGAACCTGATCCGGGTTTTGTGGCCTGTAGGACTGTCCGAGCAGACCATAGGCCTTTCCAGGGTCAGAGAGTAAAACCTGATAGGTTTGCAGGAGCTGGGCCGTCACCTGTGGAATGGTAAGCCCGTTCAACTGCATTCTCGACATGACCGGCTCGTAGAGCCTTTCGATATCCTCGGCCAGCCGAACCTGATTTTCGTTCTGTCTCAGCCGCTCATGATGGGAACGCTCCAAAGCGCTCGACCTATCAAGAACAGCCTGTTGTGCCTCCTTGGGAAGACCAGTGAAAAGCTCTCGCTCAGCCGTCGGCCAATGATCCGGTGCGGCGAGCGGCTCTTCTTCCTCGGCCTCTTCAGATTCCTCGGTCTCTTCTTCGGTCTCTACGACTTCCTCTGAGGCCTCCTCAGAAGCCTCTTCAGTCTCGTCATCCTCAGTCTTGTCAAGATCGTCGAGCGTGGCTGCAATTTCGTCTTCAAGGCTAAGGGTTTTCTCTTCGGTCATTGGGCACCGCGTTGCTGGAGAAGCCTAATAATCGCTTCAATAGGGATATTATTAGACTGTTGGTTAAGAAATGGCAACGGTGCCTGCTGTTGTGGTCGGAGCATCTGGGGCACGAGATTGCTGCGAAGCGAAGAGCCGCTGTTTTTTTTCGAACCCTGCTGAAGACCGCCAGCGATCAGTTTCAGCATTTCAGGCGAGATCGTAGTCATACCAAATCCTCTCTGAAGCCATCTGGGGCCGATATCCCCGATTGAGGGCCTTCTTCAATGGCGCGGTGTATCTCTCTTTCGAGAGCGTCGGTTTGGTCAGGCAACTCAGACTTGATAGGCCGTTCATTGCCCATCTCCCGGAATCCTCGTGCGGCAAGGTCCGCCCGGTAAGCCGATTTGCTGTCATACATCTGGCCATCGGCCATCGACCGAAACGGCGAGTGGCTATCGGAAATAATGTGGAGTCTGGCCTGTGGCGGCAACCAAGGCCGCTCGATCCATTTCCCAAGATCCTTATCCCAGTAGTATTTCATTGCCTTGTCGCATCGATCTGCTGTTGACGGAGTTTAATCAAGTTGTCGCTACGCTGCTGATCTGTTTGCTGCTGGAGTTTGGCTTCTTCGGTTGCAGCCTGAACCGCCAGCTTGCGCTCCTCAAGAGACATCTGGCGCTCTTCCATCTCGGCATTCGGATTTTGCTGCGGCGGCTGTTCGACAAGTTGCCTGACTTGATCGGCGGCCCGGTCAATTTCGTCCTCCAAAGAACGTCCGATCTTGAAGGGTTTGGCACCGAACTTGAGCAGTTCAAGCATCAGCGGGCCAGCCTGGGGGATTGCAGGCACGATCTGAGCGGCAGCCTGAACGAATTGCGTGATAGCCCCGACAAACTCCACGGTTTGGGCTTTTTCGGCTTCGGCATCGGGCGCCACGGTGGAATCCGTCTCGATATCGATGTTAAAGGCCCTAATACGGTCTTCCCGGAACAAAGCCATGACTTCTTCCGAGACCTCGCGCCCGGTCATGCGCTCGAATGTCGATCTATCGAACTGGTCGGCCATGATCTCGGCTTTGATTCGAAGACTATTCCGCACAAAACGCTGCATGCTATCCTGGCGTGGCTGAATCCGAAGGGAGCCAAACTGCGCCTTCAATCTTTGAGCGCCGAATGTCTCGCTGGCCTTGGTTGAGCCCCGGATAATGTCGGAAATGCCGGTTATCTCGAAGATTTCCTGTTTCAATTCGGCACGGTGGTTCATCAATTCCCGGATCACCACCACGATCTTGTCAATCGGCCACATCCATATCGAATTATCCAGACCGCCCTTGTCCTGCAGCCCTTTTGCATGCTCGACAGCGGCAAACTCGCCATCTTCCATGTGCTGAAGATCGGGAACCTGCGAAATGGCCGAATCGTAGAGACCGCGCGCCTTCAAGACATCGATCAGACGGTAAATCCGGGTCGTGACGTTGTTCAATTCATTGACCTGATCGACATACTGTCCGACCTCGGGGATGGGAACCCGGGAATCCGTCGTCTTGACTGCGTAGACTGGGGGAGGCTGTGGATAGAAGCCTTCCAGATCCAAAGGATCTTCTTCCTTGAGAAGCGGTTTGTCGAAGCCCTCGGCCATCCAGAAGCGGGTTTTTGGGTCCAATGTATCCTTGTCCCAGATCTCCCAGACGATGGCACGTTTGAAGCTGTCCTTAGGGACTTTTCTGGTCGTACCGTCAACCGTGGCAGTCAGGTTGACCTCGTTACCGATCTCGCCGAACTCCTCAACCAAAGTCGCACGGGACATCTTGTGACGATAGGCAATCCAAGGCGGAGGCCAGGCTCGGCTGGCTCCCTCACGATAGTCTTCCCAATAGACATACTCGGTGTTGACCGCCTCGAAGGTCTTTTCCTCGACAAAAGGCTCGTCACCCTCGAATTCAGGCTCAACAGGCTGTCCATCCAGCATGAAGTCCTGACGAACGATGATTTCTTCGCCAGTAAACTCATCACGCCCAGGCACATCGACCACATCGGGCCTGCGTTTTGTTATCTCGGTCTCGTAGCGCTCCCGGACAACACCGCGCCCGACAATCAGCATATCATCCCTGGCCTCTTCCACGTTGTCGATCCAATGGGTGGCCGGGTCATCGACAGAGAAAGAAAGCGCCCTCTCAAGAGTCTGAGAAGCATCGTCCGCCAGCTTGTTGTCTTCCTGGGTATAGCGGCGCCTGACGTCCGGGAGCGGAGCACGACCCATCACGGCGGGCTTAAGAACCTCGACATTGGCCCAGAAAATGTTGAAACGCCTGCGCTTTTTTACACTGCTCTGTTCTTCCGGGCGCTCGTCACGATAAAGCTTCAGCGCTTCCTTTGCCCGTGTATCGCGCCAATTGCGCTCACGCTGATCAGCAAGCTCCATCTCCTTGCGCCAGAACAGCACATCGTTGTTAACATCCGAACGCTTATCGACCTCAGTCATGTGTGCTCATGCGTCCCATGTTCATGATGAAGCCTTGGAATCTCGTGACAGTCGGCGCGACTGGTGACTGCGCCAGGATTCCTGGATACCCCCAACCTGATTCCTGCCGCCATTCCTGATCCGGCGCAGCATTGGGTGTTACGCCGGGAATCATGAAGTGCTGGATTCCCGAGAGGCTTTGGCGCTTCTCTCGACTGTCGATAGCCATTATGGACCTGTCACCATCTCGGCTTCGCTGTAGGTCGTGCCGTCATCAGACAAGGTTTTCTTAGTAATCACCGTTCCTGCATTATCGTGGATTTCCTTCACGCTGTTGGTGATATCCACTTTGTTCCTCATTGCCATATAAAGCAGCATCACGGCATTGGCGAGACTAGGCGTGGCGCTCGGCGCGGCCTGGGCCAACTCGGCAATCGTGTCGATGGTGATCACATCAACCATCTCGCCGTTAATGTTCGCCAATGAAATAATGTCGGGGATTTTCGTGTCATTCAAAGAAGCCGCATCCGCCGCGATGGCATCAAGGATCAGGTCCAATCTGCCGCCGTCGGTCCAATCGCCCTGAAGCTCGTTCGTGTCCGCCTCGATATTGATAATCGAATCGCCCACTGCGGGCAGAGGCAGCATCACATAGCTCGTTGTCGCATCAGGGTTCGTGTTCCAGGCCTTGTGAACCGTAGCGACCTTAGTTGTACCATTATAATCCGTGATCACCCTGGACTGGTCTTGACCCGTGCCGCCCACCAGGAAGACCGTCTGGCCAATGTAGATATCGTCCGTCGCGGAGGCCACGGCATTCAGGGTGATCGTACTCGCAGCGCCGGCCTGGGCCTGACCCTCGTTCACATGAAGCTGACCTGGAGAGGTTTGCACAACATAACTGGTTGTAGAGTCGGGATTGGTCCGCCAATCCTTGTCAATCACCGCCACCTTAGTGGTTCCGTCGTAATCGATAATAGAGCGAGCCTGCCCCGCCCCCGTGCCGGCAATCAGGATCACCTGTCCAGGATCGTATTGACCGTCGGTAGCGGAGGCGGTCGCGGCCAGAGTAATGGTGTTGGCGGTTCCGGCTTGTGCTGTGCCTTGGTCTACCACTTCCAGGACCGGGCTAGTCGCCAAGACATCAACCGCACCGGAGTTATCCGTAAACTTGAAATTCCCTCGATAGGAGAGCGAGCCGCCTGCGCAATTGGCATTCAAGGTGATCTGGCCGTTTCCTTCGACGGAAGCATTATCGGTTCCTGCCTGGCCCATGTTTTCCAATTCGATGCCACCGGAATAGGCTCTTAGGTTCAGGGATGTATTGCCTGCAGCAGCGCCAAAATCGAAGTTCGGAGATCCGGTTCCGGCCACACGGGAACGGCAGTCGTTCAGAAACCAGCCCGCCGTTCCGTTGTTCGTTATAGTGACCTCGTTGAAGAAACACCGCCTCATGGTCACGCCCGGGCCCGTTATGGCATTGACGATACAGTTCTCAAGAATCGCATCGGTGTTAGTAAATGTCCCGGAGATCGTGGCTCCGTCGATCATGGCGCCGGCGATTGACTGTCCGCCAAAGGCTAGGGTCCAGTTGTCTCCTGTGAGGGAGTAGTTCGCGGCGGTCGCGGCTAGGGTGATACTGGAATTCGTCGCCACATTGAACGCTGTCAGACCGATATTGCTGGAGATCGTGATGGCATCGGCAATTGAATCCACAGGGTTGTCCGCCGTACCGTTCACGAAGGACTCCGTACCCGCCGTGCCGTTGACGGTATCGATCCAAATCCTACCGTTTGCATAGCCAACCGATTGGCCTGTATTCACGGCAGACACAAGCACCTCATCCACCTGAAGAACCGGCGATGTCTGGCCAATGGTTTGGAACCGGATCAAGACCGTACCTAGATCGGCACCTGTGCCGGTGTGCTTGGTCAATAGAGCAACTATCTCTGTGATGTTTGTGGTTCCGTTTTGACCGGTGATGACCTTTCTAGTCTCCCAATCGGCTCCCACAAAATCGTAGGCCTGAAGGTTGATCACGTCATTCGAACTGGTGAGATAGCCCTTGAAGGTAACCTCAACCGCCGAGCGTGCGCCGCCCACCGGGAAACTGTAGACGATATCAATGGCATTGCCGCTGTGGTCGATCTGATGATAGGTTCCATCCTCGGCCTCCGTGTTCGCGAACGTGCCGGTCTGGGTTCCTACGAAGGTAACGCCCTTGATCGCGCCGCCCGTGTTGTCCGTCGTGGCGGCAAAGTTGAAGGCACCACCAGAAGCTGAGCCAATGTTGTCCACCTGGGACTGCGTAGCCGGCGCCACGCCATCGCTATAGCCCGTACCGTCATAGGTTGCCTCCAGATTGTCAGCAGCGGTTGAATCGCCGGATATAGCCGTCACGTTAGCTGTGACTTGGTTGGTAACCGTCGTTGTGGTGTCGGCAAGTTGAATATCCGTAGCCGATAGATCGACCGCCGTTGTCGGGTTCTCGACATTACCCCAATCGATACCTGCGGTTCCCGCAGATGTCACATCAAGCGTATTGCCCGCTGTCGTCGGTCTCAGAGACTGTCTATCAATTGTGAATTGAGCCACAACCTCACCGACGACAGAAACACCACCGACCGTACCGGTCGTGATCACTGCCGCATAAGACTTGCCGCTTTCATAACCATTGCCGGAAGTTGCAACGACACGAAGATTGTTCAACCCGGTGACCGAATCGAAATCTGCCGTCAGGGTCTCACTGGCCGTGATTTGCGTGACAGAGTTATCCTCGTAGATGTCCACAACTGGCGTGCCAGCCAGGGTCGTTGGAATGCCTGTCGCAAAAGCGCGGGTCGTGAACTTGAAATCGACGGTCTGGCCAAGCGCGAAATCAGGAATGCTCATGCGGCCAGACCTCCGCCCGGACCGGCTATGCCCCCAGGCCCGGCCAGGCCTCCGCTAGCCACCAAACTCGACATGATACGACCAGCCACGGCGGGTGCCTTAAACCTCCGGTACTCCTGGCTAAAGTCGCTGAACCGGATGGGCGGCGTGTAGGGCGAGGCAGCCGGGGTTCCGGTGGTGGTGACATAGCTCATGTTGAGCCATTCACGGCCCTCGGCCTCTCGAATCTGCCGGGGATTCTGCCAGTCCGCCACCCAGAGCGCCTTGCGGGTCGATGTCCTGAAATCCTTGAAATGGGCTTTCGAAGCGAACAGATCCGCAGAGGACTGGGCGTTGAACTGCTCGTCCCAAAGACCGACCATTGCAATCGACACGTCGGCCCAGATCTTGAACCCGCCGCCGAAATCTCCCGTGGCGATAAAGCAGGTATCCACCCCGGAGAGCGTGACGCTCGTGCTGTTGGTCGTGAAACCGCCACCGTCTATAGCGATTCCCCGACCGCTGCCGGTCCAGTAGCCGATAGCGAGATGCCATTGTCCATCGGTCACCGCGCTCGATATATCTGCGGAAGCAATGGTCGAAGGACTGCCTTCTTGAACCCGCAGAGAGTTGTTGGAGCGAACCTGGATATTACGGATATTCCGTGGCCCGTCGGTGTCAGAGATCGCGAAGAGAAGCCCGTCCGCTGTCGTGCTGGTCATCCGGAACCAGATCGCGACGGTGCAGGGGTCGGTGTTTGGATTGGACAGAACAGGCACCCCGGCGCATTCGGCATGCTGCTCGTTGGCCTGAGTAAAACTTACGGGCCTGAGCCGATCATGATCTTCGAGAAACGTGTCTCTATTGAATCTCATCGATCAACTCATTCATGACGATGTGGGTTTCGTCCATGGCGGTCGCCGTCGAACGCAAGGCCGTCGAAGCCCGGTTCACAATGACGAGATTCCCGTACTGGAACTGTGGGACGAAAATCCCGACAAACCCGATGTTGATCACGTTGTTGCGAACATAGAGCGAGCCGATGTACTGCATTTGGCCCAGATTTCCATCGGTGTCCGTAAAGGCCGCGTCAGAACCGGTCGTGCCACCAGGATTTCCTGTACCAGCCGTAGAGCTCGGAGAGGACGCCCAAAAGAAACCAACCTCACCGCCATCAGCCGGTGCAGTTTCGAATTCAAGACAGGCAGATACAGACCATCTCAAGGCTCTGGGTGTCGTGAGATCAGCTTTCGCAGCCTGCCTTGCCCCACCGCTTGCAGCCACGCCTGTAAGGTCGATCTGGACATTCGTGGGGGTGCCGATGATCAGGCTGTTGGCTGCTGTCGCAGGAGCAGAGCCAAAATCCGTAGCATGGTCGGCAAAGAGAAGCTGTGCGCCGTGTTTTACAAGAACTTCATTGGCCATTAGGCAGCCTCTGCATCTTCAATATCCGCTTCTACTATAACACCCAGGCCCAATTCAACGGCACGGCTCGCAGGCGCGGTCTCAAGAGCCGTCATGTTCGTCCTTGTATTGGGAAACTGAGGCCCGGAGAAGATTTCCTGCAAGAGCGTTTGGATATTAGACTGGGAAATGTCGAGATTGTCCGCCGAAACAAGATCGTCATACAAAACCCGGTCGCTACCGGTCGCGCTCAGAAAGCTTCTTTCGCTGGGATCGATAGCATCCACGATCTCCCAGCCCTGCAGGTTCTGACGCGGAATGGTTCTATCGACCGTGTTGAGGCTCGTGACCTTCTGTGCAGTCGTCATACCTGCATAACCGCGTGCCAAGGGATCGTTATCAAGTTCGTCCTTGATCGCCAAAATACGTTCCGTAGGCACCGAATCTGTCCTAGCCCTTCGTTCCAGCAAGTTGATCCAACAGGCGCTCTCTGGTCATCCAGAGCTGTTCTTGCTTGGCAACAGCCGTCTCCCTGTCACCGCAAGCTTTTTCACGCACCTTCAAGGCCTGCTCGCGCTCGTTCATCTCGGCAATGGCCTTCTTTTGAACCGCGTCGAAGTTGGCACGATCCATCTCGAATGCCCGCGTCTGTTTGCCGAACAACTCCTTATCGGCCGCAAGCCTGGCATTGGCCGCAGAGGATTGTTTCTTGTTGTCTTCTGACTTAGCCAGTGCCTGCTTTGCAGCCTTCTCCCTGTCTTGGAATTCTGCCGTTGCTTCATCCAGAGCATTCTGCTTCTCGGCGATTTTGGCCTGAAGCTTCCTCATAGCTCGTTGGCCATCATCTAGCTTTTTCATAACTTCGGCGGCTTTCTTGGGATCGGTAACAGCGGCTAGCAAATCAGCCAGTTGCTTGAAACCGCCATCAGCGCCTGCACCCATCATAGTCATTGTGCTAGCACCGATACTTCATCGCCTGGATTGACGCCAAAATACTCTCCGGCATTGGCATTCACAGGCGTGTGGGAGGTTGTGGCCGTCTGCCCTACAGGCCCGAACTTTAGGTGCGCTGCAGCATCGCACTGAATACGGATCAGTCTTGTGTTTGCGTTGAAGGCCGCAGAGGAGGTGGCTGTCGTAAACGTGACGGTCTGATGTGCTAGAGCAGGCTCCTTGCCTGCTGGCACACCCACGCCTGCCCCAGTAAGAGCGGCCTCCCTATACTCGGTAATCCATGCTGTGGCCATCAGATCACAACCTCGCTATTGGGTCGCCGGTTCCTGTGGCGCGCGACCTCCTCATGAAATGTGCGCTCAAAGCGCGGCTCGTAGCCTTCCGGCTTGTGGGCAGGCCAGATCGTGGCCATGTCGAAGATCCTCGATAGCGCATCCAACATGTCGTCGTGCAAGGACACGGGGAATGGCTTGTACTCTTCCTCGATGAAGGTTTCGGTCAAGTTAACCGTCGTGCCCTCGTAGTTCGTCTTGATGTGAGTCCGAGGCAGCCAGACACGCCCTTGCTCAAAGATCGGGATCAAGCGCCTAATCCTGTCGTGCTTGGGCTGTTGCCCGCCCAGATCCACCACGGGAAAGCGGTAATTCTCACGGGCCTGCCGGTCCTGCATATGCTCGATATCAGCCATCAGACCATACTTCTCATAGCCCACGGTGATCTGAGCGTTTCTCGGCACCCACTTGCGGTGGAGATTGAACACCAGATCGGCCCGCTGTGTGAGAGATAGCCTGTCCCTGACCATATCGAGGATGTAGTAGTTCTTATCGCCGCCCAGTCCGATCACGAAGGCAGCTGTATAATCCGAGTCCTTCTTCTTCTCGGAAGCTGCGTCGACCGTGATGTAGATGTTGAGCCCGGTGTTGCTTAGCAAGCCGTCATAGAAGCGCAGCCACGGCTCCAGGAAACCTTGCGTCTCGTCGGCCTTGGGATCTTGAAGCATCTGGCACGCGAAAGTGTAAGGGCCCTGCTTCCGACGCTTCTCGGCTAAGGCTTCTCTAGACAACAGCACCGGCTCTCCGTGCACCGTGCCATCTCTCGTGGCTGGGAAGACCCTGGGTCGAGCCGCCTGGCGCGCTACGATCTCCCGGTAGGTGTCGTTATAGTGATAGCGCGTTCCGATGTATCTTTCAACACCGCCTTCTGAACCAAGATTGGTCGAAAGCTCCCAAGCCTCGGTCACTTTCCTGATCATGTCCGGCGTGGTCACCGATTCCTTGGTCACCACATCGTCATAGACCATCTTCGAGAAGTGCTTTGATGTCGGCTGACCATCGACAATGCCCCAAGCCTCTATCGTGCTCTCCTTTGGGTTGGTCTTGCGCCTCACGATCAACCCGTCGTCCTCTGACCACTTCGGTGCATCCTTCTGCGGGCTCTTCCACAAGACATCGGGGAACAGGCTTTTCAGCATCTCGTTGCCTTCAAGCTCGCGCTTGATCTGCCTGAGGAAACCCTTGGCTATCGGCCTAGTGTGACTGAAGATCCCAAACGTCAGCTCAGGATCGTTGAGGATGTCCTGAACCGTGAGGCCGAATGTGATGATGGTGGATTTGTAGTGTTCACGGGCCCAGAGGTCGATGTAGCCGTCTGGATCGCTCTGGACCTGCCTGCAACGCTTGAAGAGCCATGGCCGCTCTATGTCCTGTCTGCCGCAGCCGTAGCGTATCAGGAAGTACAGGTCAGTTAAGCACAGGTTTCTTAGATGGGAGCGACGATCCGTTTCTGAGCATTCCTGTAAGCCATTCAGCACTTTCTGATAGCTCTCCAGGTCTGTGAGTATGCTGGTGATCGTGTTCATGCTCCTGCGGCGATTTGCCCTCGATGCGGTCTATAACCTCTTTCATCGCTTGGACATTACCACTAAGTGCCTCATCCACCAATGCCTCTGCTAGCAATCTTATCTTTTTGATCTTCTTGTCTTTCGCACAAGGCTCATTGAGAACGATTCTCAGTTGATCCGTGATGACCTTTTCGCGTCTTCGCCCCTCTGGATTGCCTGATTGGCCTTTATCCCAGGTCATGTTATTCCAGTCCAGTGCCATGAATCAAAAAAGACGCGGAACCGCTTGCAATCCAAGTGTGCTGGCTCGTCAGTCACTATTTTACCAGACTTGACATAACGCGCGCCACTGCGATTCAAGAGACCCTCAATCCTTTCTATACATAATTGACGCCGCGCCCAGAAACTTGAATTAGACAACATCTCCATACCTGAGACTATATCGCTGTATTGTCGTTTACCAGGACGATTAATCATGCTGGACCCACTAGATTTTTGCAGATCGTTCATTTACGTCTCGTCGATCTAGCCTTCCCGGCCTTTCTGAGAGCTATCGCAACAGCTTGCTTCTGCGGTTTGCCAGCTTTGACCTCCCTTTTGATGTTGCTGGAGACCACCTTATTGGACTTACCTTTCTTTAGCGGCATCTGGCACACTCCTGAAGAGATCTACGCTTACCATGTCTTTATCTGGAACTTCCTTTGTTTTCAAGGCTTTAATGGCGTTTTCAATTTCATTTCGTGCTGCTGCAGCACCCGACCAGCAACCACCATTACAGTAACATCTGGGTGAACAACCATCCGCGTCAGAATCAAACGCTATCTGCGCCGCTTCCTCTAGCGCCTGCTCACGTGCGGCTTGCTCGGCTTGGTGAATGTGTTCAGCCACATGAATGGCCACATGCGCTCCATCATCTAGGCTTGCGCATTCCTTCATAGCCTTAATAGCTCTCTCCAAAGGTCCCATCACCACCTCGGCAAAAGTTCTACAGGAATGGCAACCTTAAGTACAGGTTGAGGTTTCTTGGTGCTCTCAGGGCCTACGGAGAACCACACAGCAGAACCGGCGGGCTTAGCCCATTTTGGAAGCGGCACATTACCCTTAGGCCAGGGTGCTATGACTATATCGCTCATTCCTTGCCCCAACTGGCATTAGCCCGATTCACCATAATCAATGTCTTGCGTGAGGCCTTCAACTTTTGCCATGAGTTCGGCCTTGCCAGCCTCGATACGGCCAATGAGCGAAAAAATCTCTGCTTCCTCATCCAAGATGGCGCAACCCATAACATCAGTATTCTTCAGCGTAGCAGCAATGAACAAACTATCCAATTCACCAGCTTCGGCTTTCTCCAAAGCATGGCGTAAGGTTAGAATTACCGAATTGTGGAAACCACCCAAATAGTGAACATCATTATCCATAATACAACTCATAACCATCGGTGTGAATGCCAATTTCCCAGCGCTTAGACTGTAAACGCTCAACCCGCTCTCGAAAGGCGGCATCGTTAGATTTCACCATATCGCTGGTTGTGTCGATATCGTCAATGATGCCCCAAAGGTCGTAAACGGATAGCTTTAAAAAAGCTAAATCCTCACAATCCTCTAGCTTGATTTTAGCTGTATCAGGATTAGACATCACCCAATCCTCCCCTCATAGGACACACAGATCATATCTTTGCAGAATGAGTGGCAAGCCGTGCATTGCAAAGCACCACCATTCCAGATAATCCAGGTTCGGTCTTCGCTGCCGCAAGCACAAGCGAGCGCATCTAAGGGAATGATATTGCAACGCTTGGCGGCATGCTCGGCGCGTTTGGTGCTTAGATGTACTATTTCAGCCATTAAGCAACCTCTGCTAAAACATCCTCAACATCAACTCCAGCCACAATGCTGGTAAACCCAAGAATATCAAATGTTTCAGTTCTGACCACGCCAACACCATCGATATGCAAAAGCACGCCTTCACCTTCTGGTTCAACAAATCTGACAGCATCTTTGCGAATGCATACCGGCTGCTTATCATCGCTGCGAATTATCGAAAAAAACATGATTTTCTCCATCATCACCTTACCATGGTTTGGGATCTTGGTTCAACTGTCGCCTTGTGGGGTGGTTTGGGCGCATTCTTCTGCTAACGCCCGCTTGTGGGCCTCAATAAGCTCAGCACTAGACGGCATTAATTCTTTCTCTTTGAGAATCTGAAGCGCCGCCATTTGCAACCAACTCGTATCGCGTTGCCGCTGCTCAAGCACCTCAACAGCTCTGTATAGCTCTTCAATTACATCAGCTGTTGATTGTCGGATTGTATTAGGAACGCAGACAAATGGCGCGGCGGGTTCACGAAGAGCCTTGATTGCGCGAATTGGGCGAGGCAGTGAATAGTCAACCTCAATCATCTCTCCCCCCACGGCTTGCTTGGGTTTTGGGGTGGCGGCGAGCATAGCTTTGTAAATATCCACCACACACTCAGGAAATTCGGATTGAAACTCAGACCAACCGCTATTAACCATTTCCTCCGTAGGCTCCAGAGGGACTATGGCGTAGCCTTGAGCATTAAGGGCCGCTTCTAGCCGCTCAGGCATGCCTGGATAGGTTCTATCTCCCTCACAATCCTTGAGGGACTTGCAGGCACACTCGTCTCCGAGCTCGTTCGCCCAACACAATGCCCGCGCCAGCTCCTCACTCATCTGCTGTTTCCTCCTACTGCTTGGTCGGGTTGGTCTTCTTTGCCCAGCAGCTTATTAACGTATGAACTAGCCTCGCCAGCTTTCGCACTTCGCTTCATCCGCAAAATGCGACGGCCAATAAACCACTGGATGTCTTCAAGCGCCTCGAAAGTCAGTTCGCAATCAACCATCACAATATTCATAGAGCCTTGGTCGACTGACGTGCGAAAAATCACCTTGCCTCGCTCCTGTTCAAGCTCGTGGATTAAAACATGCTCTGTGGGAGGCATATATCCACGCTTCCATGCTGCATAATCAACCACGCTCATCTCTCCATCTCCTCATCCGGCACCAGCTTGCGGCGGGCCTCTGGTGGCATATCGACATAACGTGGCTTGATCGGCTTCGAAAAAGCTCCACGCGGCTCAGGATATTTGTCTAGCCAGCCCAGTTTATCCTTTATTTTGGCAACGATCCGTTTGGTCTCCTCACGATAGGCCGCAACTTCATCAGGCGTGCGCTCTCGGGGCTCATCGCTTCGATCTTCGATCTGCTGGACTGGCGGTTTCAGGTCCGCTTTCGCTTGGTTCATGTATGGCGCCAACTCGGCCGGCATCGGCCAAGTCGCTTTGATCCAATTGGCCTCCCAAAGATCCATTCCCGATCTGAGAACTTCCGTTGAGTAGCTGCCCAGCACCCGAGCGTAGGCATTCACCATCTGCAAGTATTTCGGCGCTTGCTCCGGTTTGTCCGGGTCCCACCTGGGGCGACGCAATAAATCCATCCGGTCGATTACCAGTGTTTGAATCTCCGCCATCGTGGCCATTTTCCATCCTTTCAATCTGCTGCTTCACCCATTCGCGGCCATCAACCTTACGCCGAACTGTCAAATCGTCTTTCCAAGAACCTGCTCTCAACCATGAGGCTGGATAGGGGATATACTTCGTCTCCGTTCGCTCGGCGTCCCAAAACGCGCGAGCCGCACTTAATCCCTCCATCAACTCCTCGGCTGTCGCCTCTTTTGCTTTCAGGATGGTGCTGTATGCCTTGAAGGCATCCTTGGGAGCCCTCTTTTTCGGATAGCCTGCATACCAGAGATCAAATTCACTTTTTGGATATACCGAAGGTATATCTTTTTCTCTTATCTTCTCTTTTTTCCTCTCCTCTCCTCTGGGAGGAGTCAACTTTTCCCAGAGATTTTGAGTTCGATCACATAACTCTATGAAATTATTCAATAGTAATGCGTCTAGACCTGCTTTAGCCATCTGCTTGCTGATCCCTAGCTGTCTCGACGCGTAGCCGTAGCTCAGCGGTAGAGGCCTTGTAGCTCTACCGAAGAGCACTAAAATATCATGCCATACGAGGCGCGCCGCTGGGGATAGAGCATGATAATCTGGATCATCTAGAATTGAGGTTGGCGTTTTTATCCACGCCATCGAGTTGTTGCTACGAGACTGGTGCTTAGACCAGTTCCGTGGGCGAAAATATAACACTTCTTTGGTCACGATTTTGGCTCAAAAACTAATTCGATTGTCTGTCCTTGGCCAGGAAGTAAGCCGTCATTATTTAGAGCAAGTATTCCCTTTCCAAGAAGATTTTCTATTGATTGTGGTCTTGGATTTGGTGAGGTATTATGTCTAAAGAAATATTGTTTACCTTCAGCGGTAATTTCAACATCGATAACTTCGCCATCTGCCATGGCGGAAATTATGCGTCGCTGTTCTATAGTGATCATGTCGCGCCTCCGATTAGGCTAAAGAAGAGAGGCCGGGGTATCCCTGAATCGGCAAGGAAACGCTCGCGAAAACGCTTTCCCACCGGCCTGACAAGAATATTAACAAATCACGTCGCGTCCTTCAAGGCCTCCGTGGTTACCTGTGCTGAGAAGGATGGTGCGCCCGTTACGTCTTGCAAGTAAATGCCTGCCAGGCCGGTGCATTTAATACACGAATAGTCGCAGACATTACGCATACTGCACACCACCCATCTCAACACAGGATACCAAGGCGCCGGGTGCAATGGGCTCAGCAGAGCCGGCGGTTTTCATCTCTGCCCTATGGGCTGTTTGGAGATATGGGCCGGGTTGGTTACCGACTGCCGGTTGACGAGTATCCGGCGGCACGTCTCCCCCATTACGGGTTTGCGTCATCCCGGTCCCTGTTTCGACATTGACCTTTCGGTTCAAAGCTACTGACAAGCCGGGTGCTCCTGCATGTCTATCCACGCTGCCATATCTCCAAACAGCCCTTCTGGGTCATGGGTCAAGACATCTCCCTAAACCCAGCCTTGATCATTCGTAAAAGTTCCTTGGTGTCATCAAAATCACATCTGCCCACATCCCCCTGAAAGGGATAGACTTCCCAATAGGGGCCATCCCAGCACCCTAATCTCTCGTGACAGTCCAAATAGACAGAAATTCTGCCGGCGGTGCCTGGTCTGCGAACAAGAAAACGTGCTACCGCTCCACCAAACGGTGGAATAATTTTGATTTCCCAAGTTCGGGGGAATCGGAGGAATGGAATTTTTTCGATCCAGCCAAGCCAACCATCAGCTGCTTCCATTTTAGGACGCAATGCATCTAATTTATTAATCGGTTCCATGTCACATGTCCTATTGACACTTTCTAAAGCCAGTGCTATACAAAGCACTCTCCTCTTGCACTATATTGCGCCCCCGGCCCCGCATGACCTGTTTCAAGGACAGGCTGCGGGGCCTTCTTATGCAATTTTTCGATATTCCCATACGTAGAATTCGTTCTTGGGATTGCTTGTTGGGTTGCGATAATGGCCACGACGCTCAACATTTTCCAGCCAAGAAATTGACCAGTCTGTATCAAGAATCACTGGGCGCCAGGCAAACCAATAGTGCCAACTTTCTATCGTTTTTCGCTCAGCGCAATACGCTTGAAATTCCTTCAGCTTCTGCATTTCATATTCCTGCCAAGACCCGCCGAACTGGAAATTCATGATCTTATCCTTTTACAGTCCATCAGCAGAGACGCAAGGATAAGCCTTGCAAGCCAATCCATGACTCTTGCTTGTACTGAGCCACGAGAAAGGTTCTGTTACCTAAAGCTTGCGCCTCTGCGGATAGGCTGAGTTGGGCGGGCCGGGTTTGATACCGGCTCTGTTTCATCGGACGGACGACTCTCGGTCCTCCACAGGCTGTACCGCTGATGCGGGTCGTCAATTTCCGCGTGTCCTTCCACGCCGCCGCCCAAGTCCGCTCTCTTGTCGCGTCCGAATATCGCGTCGCGCACATGCCGATACCGACAAAAGCGCGCTGAAACACAAGAGAGCGGGCTTCGGAGGCAGCCATCATACGAAATTCCTGTACATTCTCTGTTTTACATCTTGCCAGGTGGTGCCGATCTGCGATTTGCCGTAAAGCGCTTCATGAGCCTCTGACGGAGAGATGCAATTGTCGCGCCACCATGTGATTTGTTCTTCGACAATCTCCTGATCCTGGATGCGTTGTGCCCTCAACAAGGCAATCTCCATGTCATGCCAATGCGGGAAGTCTTCAGCCTCTATCATTTCCGTCTTCCATATGGTGGCTGTCTTTTAGTCTCGTCATCAACCCAGCCAATCAGATATTTGAACGCAGGATCTTTACCGTCGAGAATGAGCGGTAAGCATTGGTGGAAGTCCTCGAGAATACGCCGCTCTCTCCAATTCAATTCAGGTTCTGGTGTCATATCTTGCTCCCGCGTAGATCAGAATGATTTGCCGTTCGGTCATTCTCAGCTTTGTTTGGCGATATCTTAGCCAAGGCCCTCTGAAGAGCTTTGCTGCTCTGGCTTGCGTCTCGTCTGTGCTTCGAAAGTGTGGGAAACCAGACCTCATCCGCGCAATGGACACAGCGAGCACCGATATATTCGATATCATCATGAGTTTTCGTCCCGATGAACTGTGAGTATGAGCAGATCATGGTTGATCCGTTGCATGAATATTGATCAGTGGGCCGCTTTCTCGTTCCCGCCAGCGGATTGTCAACTCTTGGCAAAGGCAATCGTCCTCGATTACACCAACATCCTGCAAGGTGTCCTCAATGGCCTTAATCAAATTCGAGATGTCGCGCTTTCGTTTATCAGGTCGATCCACAATGATATCCAGAGAGAACGGGCCTTCAATTTTGGGTGGCTTCTGGGTTTTGATCTCCCATCCTGCACGTTTGGACCATTCTGCATAGCGCTTGGTCTTTGCCCTGCCACCATGGCGATTGGTAAAGAGCGTATTGGTGCTAGGAGGATACGGGATCTTCAGCATATCACGACCACCCCAGCATTCGGATAATCCAGATTGCGAGGATGAAACCTAAAGCCACAGCAGCTACGCGTTCGAAGAAATAGAAAGCAGCTAAAACTCGACCTGTCACAGCGATATCTCCTTGGCTTGGCGCAAGACCGCTACGACCTTCTCTATAGTCCTAGCTGATGGATTCCATTTAGGATCATCCATCTTGGTCAGGGCGTCTTTGTGCAAGCCTGCTTTCACGGCTAGGCCGCTTTTAGTCCAACCTGTAGTCTCCCGCGCCTGGCGGAGCTGATCTCGAATATCCATGATCTCTATATAGGCCATATTTTATCACTTGGCAAGCAGAATTTTTCTTGACAAGAGCAGAAGAGTGAACTATGTTCTAGTCAGACACACAGCCAAGAGGCGAGAGACGATGTCTCAATTTAAAATAGATAAAAAAATGCCAATGCCATACGGCGGCAATACCCAATGCCGATATCCATGGAGAGACATGGATGTTGGTGATAGTTTCTTTGTGCCTGACAAAAAAATCACACAAATCGATTCTCGGACAGCTCAGATTTCAACAGGCTTTCGTTTTGCAAAAAGAACGGTGGAGGAAAATGACATCAAGGGTGTGCGTATCTGGAGAATCTCATAATGAACAACAGCCCCTATCTCTCTCTGCCTCTGCGCACCCATCTGACGGCCCAGATCAACTTGTTGGCCCAGAAGATGAAGGACGGCGATCCTCCGATAGAGATGCTGGCGTTAGCGCTGGAGATTTCCCAGAAGCTTACCGAGGGCGCGGAATGGACCGCAGACCAGGAAGCTTGGGAGGCTCTTCAGGACTTAAGACAGCAAATCGAGAGCACGGGCTCTGACTATCTGGCACCCGCCCAGCAGGCGCTAGAGGAACAAGAGAACGAGCGTCTGTGGCAAGAATGGCAGAGCGATAACCCCAACATAAGGATTAGATAATGTCCGAAATACAAAAGAAGTCCGCCGCTGAAGTTCTGGATCTGGCTATTCGTTACGAAAACGATGGCAAGCCCGGAATGGCGGACAAAGCTTTGAACCTCGCGATTTCCAGGGACTTGGCTGAGCATGCCGAAAACCCCGCTATGGCTTCGCTTCCGCGACACAACAAAAACTAATTCCTCCCCCCAGCACCTCGTGCCAGGTAGGCACATCTTTTTTTGGAGACAGAGATGAAAACCGCCCTAATCATTCTCACTCTTGCTGTGGCATTTGAATCCGCTGTTCTCATCAGCTTAATTGCGCTTAGGGATCATTCCTTTTCAAATATCGACTATATTTCCAGACCACTGGTTACTGAGTGGGAGGGGTAGGTGGGCGAGCACATGCAAGATTGGCGAGATGAGCCCTGGACGATCATTCCGCACAAAAACCTCGCGCTTGGTTTTGCCGTGGGCTTCTGGACAACCGACCCAGCTGGCGAACGAGCATGGGTAATCCTTGCGGATGGCTTGGACGAACGCACCGCCCGCCTGATAGCAGCCGCACCGGATATGTGCGAATTGCTCAAAGCGATTGGAGAATATGATGGGCCGCTTCCGAAATCCTTACGTTTGGCCGGGATGCTTGCCAATGCGCGTGCTCTCGCCGCCAAAGCCTCCCAACCCGACAAACCGGAAGAGGGGGAGGGGTGACGATGTGGGACGCGGACAGGCTTGCCAGAACCATCGCCAGCAGTGTTCGACACAGGCGGAGTGCGTGCGGTTTGAGCATCCGCGGCGCGGCGAAAGAAATCGGCATCAGCCCAACAACTCTCTGCCGAATCGAAAGCAACAAGCACCCCGACCTCGTAACGATGACGAAGCTGTTCAATTGGCTCGACCCCAGAGCCGCACCCCTAGAGCGCGAGGAGGTGTAGATGGCCTGGCAGCCGATAGAGACGGCGCCGGAGTTCAAAACTGTGTTGACGCAACACAAAGACGATCTCTTCCCGGTGCCCGCCTACAAGGTGCCCGACAGCGCACTGAACGTAGACGTCTGGTTGCGAGAAACAGAAGGCCCTGAAGACAGCTTCTATGGGGCGGATCGGCATTGCCCACTGTATCGCACGCCAACTCACTGGAGGCCTCTGCCCTCACCTCCGTCTCACCCTCAGGAGGGCGAGTGATGAAGCATACGCGGAAGGAAGTTTACACAATTGAAGGGAGGGCCAGTGTCTTCGCCCGCTGGAATGGCCAGGACTGCCCCATTCTTCAAGCGCCACATGCGCGCCTCGCTTGGCATGAGAACATTCAAAAGGCCCACGAGGAAGATTGGGCCAACCTGAACCGCGCCGCCGCATGCTGGAACGCCTTCCACGGCACAGACCTAGAGCCCGAGCAGATACCGGTTGGGCTGATTGTAGATGTTCGCAGGGCTCTCAAAAACCAAGCTGCTTGCTGCCCTGAATGTGGCGGGACGGGCACATATAGGTGTGGTCAAAGCTACGAACCTTGTGAGGCATGCAATGATATTCGCGCCCTTCTTGCTCAGCTATCCCCCTCGGAGAAGGCGTCATGAGCGATATCGAAAAGCTCTTGGCGGAGTTGGAGAAAGCGTCGGAGGGATCAAGAGATTTCGACGTAAAGATTTATGCCTTTGTCATGGATGAAACCGCATGGCGTGTCCGCGCCCTTATGCCAAAGAATTTGGGACTGCCTCCCCACTACACGACCTCCCTAGACGCCGCTCTCAAGCTGTACTTGGAGCCTCCTGAGCGCATTCCATCCGACGCCCGTTTGGCATGCATCGAAGCATTGGAGCAAAGAAATGCTTCCGCTTGATCGGTTTATGGCCAAGGTCAGCAAGCAGCCTAACGGTTGTTGGCTGTGGATCGGCGCCACACGCGGTACTCGCCAGAAGCGCGGTTGCTTTTGGTTTCAGGGGGCGAATTGGGATGCGTGCCGCTGGGCCTTGTCCCGTATGGGACGACCGCCCGTTGATGGCGAATGCGCCTGCCATCGTTGTGATAACCCGCTCTGTGTGAACCCGGCACATCTGTTCTGGGCAAGCCAAGCCGAGAATGTGGCGGACATGCACAATAAGGGACGCTCGCATCATCAAAAAGATCCTGCTGTCCAGCAACGTGCGATGGAAAAAGCCATCGAAACAATGCGGCGGCGCCCAGAACTGAAAGCACGGGGTGAACGCCATGGATGTGCAAAGCTCACCGCGTGTGATGCCCAGTACATCCGCGAGAGCAACCATCCCACGGCTTATCTTGTCACTCAGTTTGGCGTTAGCCGTTCAACCATCCAGCGCATTCGCAACGGCAATCTGTGGTCAACCATCCTCCGCGCCCAGTCCCTTAGTAAGGGAGAGTGAGAATGCTGACCGAAGAGCAGGCCAGGAAAACCGTTTGCTGGAAAAGCATCACCGGCACAACACCGCCTGGACAGTGCATCGCCAGCGAGTGCATGGCTTGGCGGTGGGGTGCCGGAAATTGCTCTCTTTGTGGAAATATGGAACCTGGCTGGCTAGCGCCTGGAATCGCGTGCGACCGATCAGACTGTCCGGGGCCGCCCGGCGACAAGTTATCCGGCTACTGCGGCCTGGCAGGCAAGCCATGACCTCCTTCCCCAGCTTAGACCGCCGGTTGGTGGGTAAATGTGACGCTACGCTTTCGGCGGTTTCAACGGCTGGCACTGCTTGCGGCACCGAATTTGGAGAAAAGAGATGAGCAAGGAAGCATGGGGCGACGAAGGCAACATTCCAGCAAGCGCACAAGATACTCAGATCTGGCACGACCTATGCGAGATCCAAAAGCGGTTGTTTCAGTTCTACGCCGATCACAATGAATACGAATTCCCGAATGACGAGTTTGTAAACGCCTACAAGCGTGCTGATGAGGCGATTCAGGACATGTTCGAGCAACTGGAAGATTAGCCCATGACCACCATAGGAATGCCTCGTGAGCGCGCAGAGCGGATGGCCGATGCAAGCCGGGTTGCCCGCATGGCAGCATTGAGCGCCAGCAAGGTAACGCCACGCAGAAAGACAAAGTATCAGCCCATACGCGAGCCCACCGGCACCATGGCAGCTTGGGCCTTTCTAGGTTTCACCTTTGTCGTGGTTACGGCTGGTGTCTTGGCTTGGCACTATCGAGATATCTGGAAGGGGTGGTTAGGATGAAAGAGGGTTACTCATGGCAATACAAGACACCCTGCTTGTTGCTTGAGGAGGAAGATATGCCATCCTCGCAAGAGATCATCAATCAATGCCGAGATATTGGCGCAATTTTCTATGAAGATGGGCCAGGCGATGAATGTTTTGTGGTGGATGTGGCACGAGGCGTCGGACCTGAGCTTTGGACGCCAAGAGCCTTGCGGGGCTATGATCGATGACCCCCGCAGACAAGCTACGCGCAGCACGCGACCTGATCAGCGACCCGGAGCAGGACATCATGAATCAAAACACCACGTCTTCCTTAAGCGATCAAACCGATTCGCTTAATGAACTGGCCTCTGCATTGGCTAAGGCGCAAGGGCAGATCAAATCCGCCCTGAAGGATAGCACAAATCCACACTTCAAATCAAAATATGCTGATCTGACAGCGGTTTGGGAAGCATGCCGAGAGCCACTATCTCAAAATGGATTGTCGATAATCCAGCGCGGGACAGGAGTCAACGGAGTTTTCGTCATGAGAACCCGTTTGCTGCATTCGTCCGGCCAGTGGATCGAAGGCGATGTGCCTTGCATCACGGGGACAAACAATAAAAACGAAATGCAGGCCCTGGGGTCCGCCATTACCTACGCCCGTCGCTATGGACTCATGTCAATGGTCGGGATAGCGCCTGACGATGACGACGGAAACGCCACTGCCGATCAGCATACAAGCCAGCCAGCGCAGGAACCTGTGATCGGTGCCCTGACCAAAACTCAGCTTCAGAAGAAAATGCGCGAATTCGACAGCGAGCTACGCGATTGCACGGACCTCTCCATGCTGGATGGTCTTCTGGTCGGCTATCGCAAGGAAATTTCCCAGTGTCGTGACGATATGCCCTCATGGTGGTATGGGGGCGATGACATGCCCTCCGATTTCGTGCCCATGGAAGATAGGGTTAATAACAAGCGGATGGATCTTGAGGATATTGAAATGGTCAACCGTCAAATCGAGGACGAGCAAACCGTGCTGGATGCAGGTTAGTCATGAGTACCAAACAAGGCATGGAGGTGAAGAAAGACGGTCTGCGTCAGACACAGGATGGTCTTTGGAAGCTTACAGTCACAGTGCATCCAAATGATATGGAGACCTCGCTTCTAGAGGCGCCTATGGGCACGCGCTACATGATGGCCATGGTGCAGATCGGCGACGATGAAAGACCGGTGAAACCGCAGAAGCCAAAGCTTCGAGATCTCCCCCGCTCTCGGCAAATGCAGAAGATGTGTGGAGTGTCTGAATTCCAGCAGTTTGTTGGGGATCTAGTCTATGCCGATCCAGGCGCCAGCTTTATTGCTGATGATGAATATGAAGCAACTAAATGGCGCGTCAAACAGCATCTTGATATTGAATCCAGTTCTGAATTGGACACCATTCGAGAAGCATCGTTAGATTGGGATGTATTTCTCACCGAATACGAGCAAGCCACAGGACGGATGGCAGAGCAAATAAAATGAACGACTTATTCGACAGCCGTCTTCCAGACAGATTTTGGGACAAGATTTCCCCAGAACCTAACTCTGGTTGTTGGCTTTGGTTAGGATATACACAGCCCAATGGGTATGGTCAGTACCGATTACCTGGGAAAACCCAAATGGCTCATAGGGCCGCATTTAGAATTCTTGTTGGCGAAGTTCCAACAGGTCTGGATTTAGATCATTTATGCCGTGTTCGGTGCTGCGTAAATCCCAATCACCTAGAGCCAGTCACGCGAAGCGTAAACCTTAAACGAGGCAAATCTCATGGAGGGCGAGCTTATAAGACACACTGTAAGCGAGGGCATCCTCTGCTAGGAGACAACCTCAAACTTGTTCCAGGCGGACGAGAATGTAGAGCATGCCGCAGAATTCACGATAAACAAAAATATCTCAGAAAGAAAAATCGTGCCCAGAAAATCGCTTAGCACCCGTGAGCGCTTACGCCTCTTCACCCTGCACAAAGGCATCTGCCACATTTGTGAGGGCCGAATAGACGGTGCGCGGGAAGCTTGGGAGATCAGCCACGAACTGCCATTAGAGTTGGGCGGCGCGGATGACGACGAGAACCGCAAGCCAGCCCATTACAAATGCCACCGCGCCCTGACTGCTGAGCAGGACATCCCAAGAATCGCTAAAGCCAAGCGGCGAGAGGCGAGACACCTCGGAGCCAAGGCGCCCTCGTCCCGACCCATCCCAGGCTCAAAAGCCAGCGGTTGGCGTAAGCGCATGGATGGCCGAGTGGAGCGTAGATAGTGGCTGTGCTGGAGAACATCAGGAGGGCGACATGAGCGACCACAAGCCCACGGGCGCCAGTGAGGGACGGGAACCAATGGGACCGTTGAAAGACGACCGAGCATATCGTGCATGGGACAAAGAGCAACGAACGTGGCACAATCTCTGGCGGGGCTTACTGTTCTTCAGAAAGACCAACGACAGAAGTTTGATTATTGCCGCCCTGCATTGGCCGCATCGCTGCTGTTGGTCTTGGACGTTCATGGTGCGTTACCGCAAATGGTGGCACCGCTGGGAGGCAATCTTTTTGCCTCGCCTTATGCGTCACAACAATGGCGGCAACTTATTCCTCGGGCCGTTTTCATACTCCTGGCAGACGTACCAAATCCCGAGCGGCCGCTACGAAGATGCGCCGGATGTTCGGTACTTCCATGACATTTCGGATCAAGTCCAATGACTGACCCCACGGAACGCGAGAGCGAGGAGCGGGTAGAGGAGATACGGCGCAAGCTTTGGTCATACGGTTTCAAAACCGACGCCGAGCTCTACACCGCAATTGGAGACCTCCTCGCCAAGCTCTACGAGGCCCGAGAGCAGAAGGAGCAAATGGAAGGCACGATTAAGGTTTTGGCTTTAGACCGTGCCAACTACTTTGACGAAAACGAAATTCTCAAAGACCAGCTAGAGGCCGCGAAGGGGCGAATCGCCGAGCTGGAGGAAAAGGGGAAAAATCTAATAGAGGGTATTCGGTGCGGCTTGGTTCTGGATGATCTCATTAGGGACCTATCTACATCCGACCAACCGGCAGAAACAGAGGTCGGGGAATGAAAATCACTCGCATTCTCATGCTGGCTCTCTATGGAGCTGGTGCTTTTCTCATTGGTCTAGCCATAGCTACACAGGTGAATGGCCTAGAAAGCCCCAGGTTGCCCGTAGAGAGCGATCTTTCTTCGATACCCCCGGCTAGGGTTCAAACGGATTCGCCCTCAGGAGAGCCCACAGCGACCAGAGAAAGCGGCTTTATCTTCACAATCCTGCTTTGCACGCTATCCGCATCTCCACACGGCTGTGACAGCGAAGATATTGCCGAGCAGATATGGCAAGTGGGGCCGCTCGCGTGTAGTGGATCGATTAGGGAATGTTATTGGGATTGCATGGATCGAGGCCAGCGCTTTGCGGGCTGGTTGAAAACCGAGCCTTACAAACTAAAGATTCCCAGCGGACGGTTTGGTGTCAAATGTGAATGGAGCCAGGAGGCTTAGATGAGACGGCTAATTATTGAGCCTGATGGCTGGCCTTGTGCCCTAAGTGAGTGCCCACCTGGCCCGTTTATCTCTCTGGCTTATCCTGACTTACTCTGCTTTAAAAGTGAATATAGCACGAAGGTCAAGGATGAATATCGATGCGATGCATACAACAGTGCGGGTGAATATTACCATGGTGATGGTCTCGTGCAACCTGTCGAAATGATTGTTGAGGAAATTGAAGAATAAACATCATTCTACTCCATCTAACACCCCGTAGTCCCACCACCCTTGCACTGGCAATCCCCGGTGTATTGCATGTCAGGGTCGCCCACACTAGCTGCAGCGGCCTTGACCCGCTCATACTCCCTCTGATTCGCAATGAAATCAGGGATCAGCGCCACGCAGGTAGCTAGATCAAGTGCATCATGGGTGATTTGCCAACTTGGTCCACCGGCTGCAACTTCGCAACGCCGCCAGTCAGGGCCCCCAAAGGGTGACGGGCCTGTAATTGATGGTATGCAAGCCTGAGGCTGAGGATTACCAATCAATGTCATCTCGGCTTGGTAGCCGATGGCAGCATCTGAGAGATCAGGTATGTCTTGAGCCTGGGCGGCAAAGGGGAACAACATTAGGATGATGGCTAGGATCGCGATTTTCATTCAATTCGTCCTTGATAAGTGAACGTTGTTCCTTGGCTGCCAGAGCATGAGCACGGCGTCTAATCATGGGGTCATTCGTCCGATATAGACCCCATTCCACAACTTCGCAGATGCGGCGGAAGGCATGTTTGTTTGGCGGGCGTCGATTGGTCCCTCTCGGTCTCTCTCGCAGATACCACCGCAAGGCAAGCAGAGCGATCCATTCCCTCAATCCTTACCCTCACCATAACCACCTTCTCCGCCTTCGCCGTTTTCTCCGCCAGGAGGCTCGCCCTTGTCAGGCGGTTCGCCGCTTTCATTCCCTGGAGGGTCGCTGCCTTCCCCGCCGCGCATATGTCCCTCGGGCCAGATTAACCGACCGCCATGTTGGCATCCGACAAAAGGGAGCAGCGCAGCGAGGAAGAGACGGCGATCAATCATGGGCAAGCGGCCTGGATAGCATCGTGGCGTAGCGCGGCCTGGACGTTGACCTCATCCCATTCTGCGGTGGTCGGGTCACGATCCTGCGCTGCCATATCAGCCAGCTTGACTTGAATGTATCCCTTGCGCCAAGCCCGCATGGAAGCAGCAGAAGTAGCACCCACTCGGGTCCAGATTACGGCCTTGCCGGCGATATCGGCTGTGCTTTTCGGGAAAGCCGCCTGACCGAAAACTTCCAGAGTAAAGGACGCCATCGCTGAAGCGGCCCCCGAGAGTGCCGCAGAGAGGGCATCACCGCCAGCGGCCCTAGCAGCGGAAATTCCCTGATAAGCATCGTAGACGCTCTGGTCTGCCGCACAGAGGGCAGCTAGGACACCTGGCTCCGCACCTTGAATCTCTGCATAATTCTGTCCGGGAGTCGCAACATAGACGTAGCGGGCCATAGCACGCCAGGCCTCACGCTGTGGGGTCTCGGCCTCGCCGTAGAAAGTCTTGCAACCAGTGAGGCCGAGGATAAGGATACAAATTGTTGCAAAATGTTTCACGATATCACCCTTGGTTCGGAATGAAGAATACCAGAGCCGTTACCACCAAAGTGTTAATGGCACCCAAGACTTCAGGGCCAGGATTCCAGAAAGCGCCGACCACTGCCATTAAGGCAGTACTGATGGCCGCAGCGCTGGCTTTGTTGAATTTGGTCATGATACCTCACTTTACAGTTCTCAGTTCAACCATGGGAATTTGCAATTCCATCATCTCCTGGACGCAAATCGTCGGGATCGTCATATCGCCACAGCCTTGGTGTTCCGTATGAGCGTGATCTTTCTGAGAAAGATGTGGGACAACCACCTTACAGAGATCTCCATCATAGGCCAACCAACCAACTGATTCACAGACAAGAGGCTCAGGCTCAAGGTCGCCGATTTCAGTCCAATTCGTTGAACAGCCAAAAGAATCTAACCATTTGATGTAAACCAGTTTCATTTGATCCGTTTCTGCTCGTCCTCGATTTCGAGGATATCATTGCTCGCTTCTCGTAAAGATCTAATTAATACCGCTCTCTGGCCCGAGCTGCATTTGGCCTCGGCCTCTTCGCATTTGGCCAGCGCGAGTTCAAGCTCAAGCACCCAAGCCTTGGCGTCTTTCAGGGAAAGTGAGTAAGCGCGCTCTGCGACAAGCTGCAGATGTTGGCGCTTGGGCCACGGACGGTAATCGTCATAGAAGGCGATGGCGCTTCCAAGCGCGCCTAGAAAACCTACGGCACCCACAGCAATAGCCGCAACCGATTTGACCGAAAGTCGCATCAGGGCTTTATGTACTCTTGTTGACTGAGATTTGCAAGTTGACTGCTAATCGCCTGATCTCAAATACTGCTCACCGCTGCCAATTGGTTCATCGGATCTATTTTCCATAACCACTTGAAGCAGCTTAGCAATACGCTCGTCCTGCTCGTCAAGACGGTCCAGGATCGGCTGGAGATTGCCATCCTTCTTGATCTTTTCGATCATCAATAGGTCTACGGGATTGATCTTCTGATTCTTGAGATACCAGCGGAGGAAGCCAAAGACGGTCGCGGAAAGGCAGATGGCAAAGAAGCCGAAATAGGACAAGACTGTCTCAAGAGCCTCCACCTCTGTCCCCGTTATCTGTGCCGCCATGACAGCGCCGATTAGAAAGAGTTGAACCCCAATTGCGGCGGCAAGCACTACACAGAAGCGACTTATGGATATCATAGAACCCTCCGACTAGTCTACTACTAATAGAAGGGTTACCAGAGAGACCTTAAGCGGTGGTTAAGCGCTTGGCCCAGCGCCATCTGTTAACGAAATAAAACATCGCGCAAATCTCCAGCGCGAGTGGAATATAGCTATACCACCATCCGTAGATCCGCTCGCAGACGGACATCTCCATCTGCTCTGGTGTTCTCAATTCCAGGGGGATATCGGTCTCCCAGAAATTGCAGTTGATGTTCTCCATGACCGCTGTCCAGGCTTCGGAGAAGATCACGATGAGCCAAATCAAATGCACCAGTGCATCGCCCTGTCGCGGGGGCCACATGAGAAATGCCCCCAAGACGGTGAGATACATGACCAGAGCAACACTCGTGCCGCTGGTCCAGACTTGATACTGAACCATGACTTCATCTGGCGTGGTACCGGGCCAAAGCATCCATAGGCTCATGAGGACCAAGGCGGTGGCATAGCATCCAATACCCGCTAGAGCGTGCCAGGATGGCCTCTCAGCGCGGAGATAGATGAAAAGAGCTACACAGGCACCCAAGAGCAGAAACGTCTCCCAGGCGCCTCCTAGGGCATTCCAGGCGACTTCAAGCATCAATCGTCGTCGTCATCGTCGTTCTGGGCTTCTGGCAGAGCACCCGGCCCAATATCAAAATCTTGTGAGATCACCAGAGGTTCGCAAGGCCCGCCTCCGCCCCCAGGATCTACCTGACGTGCATCTACGCCGGGATCAATGAAGGTGCGACCATCAACCAGCGCTTCAGAGGCTTTGCTGAGACGGCTAAGAGCGGCTTGGTTGGCATCTCTGGTATTTTCACCAGCGCCCTTGACGTGCAGGATGTAGTTGACGACTTGCAACATGGATGCCTCCTATTGAGGAACGTCGTAATTGGGGTTTTTCTTGAT
>JBPCXA010000076.1:0-13779 GCA_051008975.1 Gammaproteobacteria bacterium | reverse complement strand
AAATGGAAAGACACTTGATTCCGGCTTTCGCCGGAATGACGAGGAGGGCGGGAATGGAACGGCTCTTTTGGGGCGAAAATGCCCGAATTCGCCCCCGAAACGCCGAAAATGGCGTTTTCGAGCGTTCTTAAAGGATTGAATCGCGTTCGCGGATGTTTGTAGAACGCGATTTAATGTTTTAATCGCGTTCGGCTTTGTTTATTTCACGCGCAAAAAGAGAGAATGAAAATCAGCCGCAAGTACGCCGCCGAATGACGATGGCGCAAATGCGTATCGGCATAGATTTGGGCGGCACGAAAACCGAGGGCGTTCTGATGTCGCCGGACGGCGAAATTGTCGCGCGCCGCCGTCTGCCGACTCCGAAGGAATATGACGGGGTGTTGTCCGTTGTCGCCGAAATTGTCCGCGAATTAAAAACGGATTCCGCCGACGCGACCGTCGGTATTTGCACGCCGGGCGCCGTTTCGCCGCGTACCGGATTGCTGAAAAACAGCAACAGCGTTTGTTTGAACGGAATGCCGCTGCATAAGGATTTGGAAAAAACGATCGGCGAATCGGTGCGCACCGCCAACGACGCCGATTGTCTGGCGGTGTCGGAGGCGGCGGACGGGGCGGGCGCCGGGGCGGAGATGGTTTTCGCCGTCATTATCGGCACCGGCGTCGGCGGCGGAATCGCCGTTTGCGGACGGGCGCATCACGGACGCAACGCCGTCGGCGGCGAATGGGGACATACTCCGCTGCCGTGGATGCGCGCGGACGAAGCGCCCGGTCCGGCGTGTTATTGCGGCGCGCGCGGATGCATCGAAACTTTCGTTTCCGGCCCCGGATTGGAGGCGGATTATCGGCGGGCGGGCGGAGAATCTTTGTCGTCTCCGGAAATTGTGCGGCGCGCGGCGGCGGACGATTCCGAATGCGCGGCGGCGTTGGACCGCTACGAAGATCGGCTGGCGCGCGGACTTGCGGTCGTCGTCGATATTTTGGACCCGGATGTCATCGTGCTGGGCGGCGGAATGTCCAACATATCGCGCTTATACGACAATTTGCCGCAAAAGATTCGGGCGCGGGTGTTCGGCGGCGATTTTTCCACGCCGGTCCGTCCGGCGAAATACGGCGATTCCAGCGGCGTCCGCGGCGCCGCCCGCCTATGGCGGTAAAAAATCGCGGCGGAAAAGAAGTTAGTTCCGAATGAAATACGCCGACAATCAAAGCAAGTTCGCGGTGGTGGTGAATCGCGATGTTTCGCCCGCGCGGCTGTTGAACGCGGTCGCCCATTGCTGCGCCGGTCTCGCCGGGCGAATCGGGGCGGCGGCGGATTTTTTGGAATATCCGTGTCCGGCGGAGGAATGGACGGCGAATATCAGCCGCTGGCCGGCGATTGTTTTGGTGGCGAAAAACGGCGGGCAAATCGCCCGCTTCGTCCGCGAGGCGCGCGCGCGAAATCTCGCGATGAATTGTTTCACCGCGGCGATGCTGGGGGCGGACGCGGAACAACAACGGCGGCAGGTGCGGGAGGACGCCAAGCCCGAATATTGGGCGGCGGCGGCTTTCGGCGAAGAACCGGAGTTGCGCGAAATCACCCGCCGCTTTTCCCTTTACAAGGGAAACTGAATTTCGCGCGGGATTTCCCCCGTCTCGTCGCGCCGTTTAATCGGCGGACGGCGTTCGGGAATGCGGAAAAGTTGCGACGGGCGCAAAATTTCTCGTCCCGGCGATGCGGGCGTTTAGTGCGCGAACATGACGTGCCGGACGACGGTGTAATCTTCCAAAGAAAACAGCGACATGTCTTTGCCGTAGCCCGATGATTTCATTCCGCCGTGCGGCATTTCGCTGCACAGCATAAAATGCGTGTTGACCCAGGTGCAGCCGTATTGCAGACGCGCGGCGATTCGCGCGGCACGCCCGACATCGCGGGTCCAGACGGACGAGGCGAGTCCGTAGCGGCTGTCGTTGGCCCAGTTTAACGCCGTTTCGTCGTCGCCAAATCGGGTGACCGACACTACCGGACCGAATACTTCGCTGCGCGTGATTTCATCCTCCTGTCTGGCGCCGGCGATGACGGTCGGACGGAAGAAATAGCCGCGCGAATTTTCGTACACGCCGCCGCCGGCGACAATTTCGGCATGCGGCATTGCGCCGCCGCGTTCCACAAATCCCCGCACCCGTTCCAGCTGGGATTCGCCTATCAGGGAACCGACTTCCGCGTCTTTGTCGTCCGGATCGCCGCAGCGGATTGCATTCACCGCCGCCGCCAAATCGGCAACGAAGTTGTCGTATATTTTTTCGTGCGCGTAGACGCGGCAGGCGGCGGTGCAGTCCTGCCCGGCGTTGTAATAGCCGAACAAGCGGACGCCTTCCACCACCGCCCGCATGTCCGCATCGTCAAAAACGATGACCGGCGCCTTGCCGCCGAGTTCCAAATGAGTGCGCTTGACGGTCTTTGCGGCGGCGGCCAGCACCCGCGAGCCGGTCGCGACATCGCCGGTGAGCGACACCATATCCACTTCCTCATGTCCGACAAGGGCGGCGCCGACGGTCTCGCCGACTCCGGTGATGACGTTGACTACTCCGGGCGGAAAAATGTCCGCCAGCCAGCGCGCGGTTTTTAATATCGTCAGCGGCGTTTGCTCGGACGGCTTGAATACCACGGCGTTGCCCGCCGCCAGAGCCGGCGCGAGTTTCCATGCCGCCATCATCAGCGGATAGTTCCACGGCGCGATCGCGCCGACGACGCCGACGGGATCGCGGCGGACCATGCTGGTGAATCCGTCCAGATATTCCCCGGCGGCCGGTCCGCGCAGGCAGCGCGCCGCGCCGGCGACGAAGCGAAACACATCAACGACGGCGGGCAGCTCGTCTTCCGCCACTCTCGCCCGCGGTTTGCCGCAGTTCGACGCTTCCAGCGTCGCCAGTTCTTCGGCGTTTTGTTCGATGACGGACGCCAATTCCAGCAGTTTGCCGGCGCGTTCCGCGGGGGAGGTTTTCGCCCATCCCGCGGACGCCGCGCGGGCGGCGCGAACGGCGGCATCGACCTGCCGCGCGGACGCCTGCCGCACCTCGCAAAGAGGCAGATTGCGCGCCGGGTCTATGGTCTGAAAAACTTCCCCGTCGCCTTCGACAAGCTCGCCGTTGATTAAGTGTTTGGTTTCGTGCGCCATCGCATCCTCCTCGTCCGTACGATTATATCATTTTTGGGATTCGCCCGCCTCCTGCCGGCGCGCCAGATGATGCGCGGCGAGAATCGGCAAAAACGTCGCCGCAATGACAAATACGGCGACGACATTTGTCAACGGACGCTGGCGGGGGCGAATCAATTCGTTCAGCATCCAGATGGGCAGCGTGGACTGTTGTCCGGCCGTGAAAGTTGTGACGATGACCTCGTCAAACGACAAGGCGAAGGCGAGCAGTCCGCCCACCAGCAGCGCCCCCGATATGTTGGGAACGACGACATAACGCAGAGTTTGCCAGCAGTTCGCGCCCAAATCCATGGACGCGTCAAACATGTACCGGGAAGTCCGGCGCAGACGCGCCAGGGCGTTGTTGTACACAATGACCACGCAAAAAGTGGCATGTCCGGCGACTATCGTCCAAAACCCGAACGGAATATCCAAAACTCCGAAAAAAGAACGCAACGAAACGCCGGTGATGATGCCCGGCAGGGCGATGGGCAGTATGAAAAACAGGGACACCGTTTCCTTTCCGAAAAAACGCGCGCGCGCAAGTCCGCCGGCGGCGAGAGTGCCGAGAACGAGGGCGATCCCGGCGCTCGTCGCCGCGATTTTTACGGACAGAAAAAACGCCCGCCAGATGTCTTCCCGCCCCCAGGCGACGGCGAACCATTTCAATGTCAGCCCCGGCGGCGGAAATTGATAACTTTTTTCCTCCGTAGTGAAGGCGTACAGCAAGATAAAAAACAGCGGCGCGTGCAGAAACAGCAGGGTGAACGCCGCCACCGCCTTTAATGTTCGGCCGGTTTTCCGCATTACAACGCCCGGAACGCTCCCAGCCGTTTCATCGCGCACAAATACAGCGTCATAATGACGATGGGAATCAGCGTAAACGCCGCCGCCAGCGGCACATTGCCGGCGGTGCCTTGATGCACATACACCGCCTGCCCGATGAAAAATCTGGAATTGCCGATGATGTAGGGAATAATATAGTCGCCCAAAGTCAGCGAAAACGTGAAAATGGAACCCGCCGCCATGCCCGGCAGCGCCAGCGGCAAAACGACATGCCGCAAAGTTTTTCTCTCGTCGCCGCCCAAATCCGCGGACGCCTCCAGCATTGAATCCGGCACGCGTTCCATTGCGGCATGCACCGGCAACACCATAAACGGCAGCCAGATATAGGAGAACACCAGAAACATTCCCAGATAAGAAATGGACAGCGACGGCCCGCCGATCATCGGCGTCGCCAGCGCCGCATCCAGCAGCCCGTCAAGCCCCAGCCGCTCGGCGGTCCAGACAATCGCCCCCTCTTTGGCGAGCAGCAATTTCCAAGCATATACCCGCACCAGATAAGACGACCACAGCGGCATCATCACCGCCAAATAGAGAGCGGCGCGCACTTTTTCGCTTTTTTGCCCGCGCATGTAATAGGCCAAGGCGAAGGCCAGCGCCATATCAAACAGCGTGACCGCCGCCGCCATAGTTACAGTACGCAAAACAATGTCAATATTCGCCGGCAGACGGAGCAACTCCAAAATCGTCGAGACGGTCGGTTCATAGCGGATGACGCCGCTAAACTCGTCTACGGAAAACGCGGCGTGCGACAAAAACACCGCCAGCGAGGCGAGATAGGCGAAGACAATCCACCCCACCGGCAGGACGAGCAACGCAAAAGTCAGCGCGCCCCGCCGGGCGAGCAAAAAATCGGAAATTCTTCCGCCGATGCCGGACGGCGGGAAAACGGCGCCGTTCATCCGTCAAAAAATACGGCGTCTTCGCGGCGAAAGCCGATTTCCACCGAATCGCCGGCGGACAGACGCGGCGTTTTTTCCCACGCGCACACTACCGCGATTTTTTCCGGGGATTCAACGCCGAGTTCTATGCGCGCGCTGGCGCCGTGATACAGCACCTCCTGGACGCGGGCGGTGAATTTGACGAGCGAATCTTCTTGGTCCGGCTTCACGATCATTTTTTCGGGGCGGATGGAAAACGCCGCACGGTTTCCCGACAGGCGCTCGGCCAACTCTCCACCGATGACATTGGACGCCCCGACAAATCGCGCCACAAAAGCGGTGCGCGGCAGGTCATACAGCGTCTGCGGCGTGTCAATTTGCTCCACGCCGCCCGCATTAAAAACGGCGATGCGGTCGCTGAGTCCGAGCGCCTCCTGCTGGTCGTGCGTGACATAAATGAAAGTGATGCCGAGGCGGCGCTGCAGCGTTTTCAACTCCGACTGCATTTGCTCGCGCAAATTAAGATCCAACGCGCCCAGCGGCTCGTCCAGCAGCAAAACGCGCGGACGCATAATGAGCGCGCGCGCCAGCGCCACGCGTTGTTTTTGCCCCCCCGAAAGCGCGCCCGGACGTCTGGTTTCCGTGCCGGAAAGATTCACAAGTTCCAGCATGTCGCGCGCTTTGGCGAGACGCGCGCGCTTGTCTTCGCCGCGAATCATCAGCCCATACGCGACATTTTCCGCGACCGACAGATGCGGAAACAACGCGTAATCCTGAAATACCGTGTTGATGTTGCGGCGGTAGGCGGGCACCCCGTTGACCGATTCGCCGAACAGGGAAATGTTTCCGCCGGTCGGCTCGTCAAAACCCGCCAGCATCCGCAGACACGTGGTTTTGCCGGAGCCGGAAGGGCCGAGCATTGAAAAAAACTCCCCCTCCCGCACCGCAAACGAAACGCCGTCCAAGGCGCGCACCGATCCGAAAAAACGGGAGACCTTCTCGAACGCGACCGCCGGCGCGTCCCCGCCCACGCGCGCCTCCGGCATTAACGCCCGCCCAAAATCGCGATGTAGTCGGTGACCCAGCGGTAATACGGCACGCAGACCTCCTGGGTTTGGCACTTGGACTGCGGCGTCTTCCAAAAATGAATCCGCTCGAAATTGTCCATTCCGTTGATCCGGCAGCCGTCCTCGCCCAGCAAGTCGCTGCTTTGGCAGGCGGACGGCACCACCGGCACCGAACCGAACCACGCGGCCAGGTCGCCCTGCAAATTGGACGACAAAGTCCATTCCATCCACTTGTAGGCGCAATTCGGATGCGGGGCGTCCGCATGAATCATCGTCGTGTCCGCCCATCCGGTCGCGCCCTCTTTCGGCACCGTGGAGGCGATCGGCTGCTTGTCGCCGCGCAACAAATTCACCTGGAACGGCCACGAGCCGGAGGCGACCGCGCCCTCGTTTTTGAAGTCGTCTATCTGAATGAAGGCGTCGTGCCAGTAGCGGTGGACAATTTTGCGCTGCTCCCGCAGCAGTTCCAGGGCCGCCTTGTACTGGTCTTCGTTCAATTCGTACGGATCCTTGATGCCGAGACCGGGATTGTGCGTCATCAGATAAAGGGCGGCGTCGGCGATGTAGATGGGGCCGTCAAACGCCTGTACCCGCCCCTGGTTGCTTTCGCCGTCCGGCAATGTCGCGGACTTGAAAACCACATCCCAACTGTCGGGCGGCGACGAAAAAACCTCCGTGTTGTACATCAGTACATTGGATCCCCACTGATACGGCACGCCGTAGTGTTTGCCGTCCACCGTGTGCCAGGGGGCGTTTTGCAGACGCGGGTCGACGGTGTTCCAGCTGGGAATCAGGTCGGTGTTGACTTCCTGCACCCGTTTGCCGGCGATGAGGCGCAAACTGGCGTCTCCCGAGGCGGTCACCACATCGAAGCCGCCCTCGTTCATCAGGGCGACCATTTCGTCGGAGGTGCCGGCGGTTTTCACACGCACCTGGCAGCCGCTTTGTTTCTCAAAGCCGGTCACCCAGTCAAACTTGGGGTCGGATTCCCCGCGTTCCACATAGCCGGCCCAGGCGACGATGTCCAAATACTCCTCGCTTTCGCCGACCGCCTCCATTTTCGCCGAGACGGGCGCGCAAATCAACGCCAATCCCGCCGCCATAATAAAGAAGTGTTTTGTCCCGGACATGATGATTTCCTTTCTTGGAATGAATAAAACGCAATTAATTATATCACAAAAAATGCGCCGCCGCATATTTTTTACGAATTTCTGAAATAAATGCAAATTTTTTTCGCCGCGATTCCTTAAATGAAACGGCGTTCGCGGCGCGGCGGGGAATTGGTTTTGCGGGGGGATTTGTGATATAAACGAATATCGCGGGCGAGGATCCGCAAACGAGGAGAAGACAATGGAAGCGCTTAACGCCTTTATCAACGAAATAAACGCCTTCGCCTGGGGGCCGCCGATGCTGGGAATGCTCGGCGTCACCGGCGTCACGCTGACGCTGGGGATGGTGTTTATGCCGTGGCGGAAGGTCGGCTACGGATTCCGCCTGCTGTTCGCCAAGGACGACGGCGGCGGGGCGGGCGAAGTCAAGCCGTTCAACGCGCTGATGACCGCCCTGTCCGCCACCGTCGGCACCGGCAACATCGCCGGCGTCGCCACCGCCATCGCGCTCGGCGGTCCCGGCGCGATTTTTTATATGTGGGTCATCGCAATGTTCGGAATGGCCACCAAATACGCCGAGGCGGTCTGCGCGGTCACCTACCGCGAAGTGGACGCCGAGGGCAAATATGTCGGCGGGCCGATGTACTATCTGCGCAACGGCGTCGGCGAATTCGCCCCCGAGCTCGGCAAGTGGCTGGGGCTGGCGTTCGCCGTGTTCGGCGCGTTCGCCGCCTTCGGCATCGGCAACGCGGTGCAGGTCAACTCCATGGCGGCGGTGCTGGACAACAGTTTCAATGTGCCGAAATGGCTGACCGGCGTCGTCGTCGCCGCGCTCGTGGCGTTCGTCATTTTGGGCGGCATCAAGCGCATCGGCGATGTCGCCGGCAAACTCGTGCCGACGATGATAGTCCTGTATATCGGCGCGTCTTTGCTGATTATTTTCATCAATATCGCCGAAGTGCCGGCCGCGCTGGGGCTGATTTTTAAGCACGCCTTTGAGCCCGCCGCCGCCGCCGGAGGATTCGCCGGCGCCGCCGTCGCCGCGGCGATTCGTTTCGGCGTCGCGCGCGGGGTGTTTTCCAACGAGGCGGGACTCGGCTCCGCCGCCATCGCGCACGCCGCCGCCAAAACCGACAATCCGGTGCGGCAGGGGATTATCGCGATGCTCGGCACTTTCATCGACACGCTCGTCGTCTGCACGATGACCGCGCTGGTCATTTTGACCTCCGGCGCGTGGACGGCGACCGGCGAAGACGGCGGCGGGCTGACCGGCGCGGTGCTGACTTCCACCGCCTTTTCCGATTCCATCGGCGGCGGGCAATATATCGTCACCGTCGCGCTGGCGGTGTTCGCGTTCACCACGATTCTCGGCTGGTCGTATTACGGCGAACGCTGCTGGCAGTATCTGTTCAAGGAAAAGACGGTGATCATCTACCGCGCCTTGTGGGTGCTGGCGGCGCTGGCGTTCGCGAATGTCAAGGTGGATTTCGTGTGGAACTTGTCGGACACGCTGAACGGGCTGATGGCGGTGCCGAATCTCATCGGGCTGCTGTTGCTGGCGCCGATGGTGTTCAAGGTGACGCGGAAATACTTCGACGCAGAGACGGAGAAGGCGGACGAGGCGGCGGAACGGGCGGAACAATCGGGAAAGGCGGAACAGGCGGCGTAATCGCGTCGCCGCGCGGAAGTCGCGGACGGCGGCTTGCCGTCCCGCCCCGCGCGGCGCGGCGTTAATTCGCAAATTCGCGCGGACATGGATATTTTCGTCGTCGTTATAGTTCTGCTGCTCGGCTCGCTGCTGTGCATCGCGCTGCTGAAAGTCGCGAATATGTCGGCGTTGCCGGCGTATTTTCTCGTCGGGCTGCTCGCCGGGCCGGGCGGGCTGCATATTATGGATTCCGGGGCGACGGTGAGTTTCGCCGCCGAAATCGGAATTATTTTGCTGTTGTTCACCGTGGGGCTGCAAATTGATTTCGGCGGGCTGAAGTCCATGCGGCGGTTTGTATTTTTGCTCGGCGGGCTGCAGGTGGGCGTAACGGTGATTGTCGTCGCCGCGCTGTCGCGGTTTTTTGTGGACGATTTCTTTGTCGCGCTGCTGATCGGTTTTATCGCGATGATGTCGCCGACCGCCGTCGTGAGCCAGATTTTGATCGAGGAGAATTCGGTGTCTTCGCCGGTGGGGCGGCGCGCCTTGGGCATACTTTTGTTCCAGGATTTTTTGACGATACCGCTGATTATCGTATATTCTTCCGGCGACATCGGCGCTTCGCTGTGGCCGGCGGTGCCGATTTTGACGCTGAAAATCGGGGCGGTGCTGTTGTTCATTATGACGGTCGGCCCGAAAATGGCGCGTCCCTGGCTGGACTGGGTGGCGGCGCGCGGCGACAAGGAATTGTTCGTGCTGAATATGGTCGTCCTAATCGCGGCGGCGGCGCTGGTTTCCGGATTGCTGGGATTGTCGTACGTATTGGGGCCGTTTCTGGTCGGCATTCTCATCGCCGAGACGCCGCATCGTCCGCGCGTGGAGCGGATGGTGGAGCCGTTCCGCCATTTGTTCATGGGATTCTTTTTCGTCACCATCGGGATGCTGATTGATCCGAAGGCGTTCGCCGGCAACGCCGGGCTGATCGCGCTGCTGGCGGCGGCGATGTGGGCGATCAAAATTCCGATCGTGCTGTTCGCCGTGCGCGCGGTCGGCGCGATGCCGGCGACGGCGTGGCGGACGGCGTTGCTGATGGGCGGCGGCGGTCCGTTCGGATTCGTGCTGCTGACGGTCGCCATGACGAGCGGAGTTATTTCCGATTCGCTGTTTCAAATTCTGGTGCCGGCGAACATCATCGCGCTGGCGGCGACGCCGTTCGTGTGGTCGCAGTCCGAACGGCTGGTCAAATTGCTGTGCCGCGACGACTGGAAGATTGACGCCAAGCAGGACGCCGCCGCCGAGGCGCGGACCGCGCATTTGTCCGGGCATGTGATTGTCTGCGGTTTTGGCGCCACCGGGCAGGCGGTCGCCGGAATTTTGCGCACGCAAAAGCCGCAATTCGTCGCGCTGGAACACAACTACGATATTTTGCATTCGGCGGTCGATTCCGGCGAAATTATCTACGGCGACGCGTGTCGTCCGCGGTCGCTCGCCGTCGCCGGAATTGCGCGGGCGGCGGTGGTCAATATCACGTTTTCGGCGCCCGCCGCGGCGGCGGCGGTGCGGGCGGCGCGCGCCGCGAACGCGAAAATCCACATTATCGCCAAGGCCGAAACGGCGCGGCAGGCGGAGGAACTCGCCGCCGCCGGCGCCGATCAGACGCTGGTGGAATCGCACCAAAGCGGATTGTCGTTCGCCGGACAAACGCTGCGGCGTCTCGGTACGGAGGCGGACGTGTCGGCGTTCAAGCGCGCGCGTTTCCGCGACGATCCGTTTTTTCGCGGGCAATATTCCGGCACCGGGGACGCGGACGATGCGCCGCAGTTCGTCTCCTGCAAGGTCGCCGCCGCCGACATTTCTCTGCGGACGATCTCGGCGGAAGTGACGGTCGTCGCGTGGCGGCGGGACGGGCGGAAAATGGACGTCAATACGCCGGACGGCGCGCCGTCCCCCGGCGACGATTTAATTCTGATGGGCGAACCGGAGCGGCTGTCGCAAATCAAGACGCTGTTGCTCTCCGAAGACGCGGAGGCGTAAAATATCCGGAATCCGCCGCGAATTTTTGCGCGCGGGGACGAAAACGGTTTTTTTGGAACGCCGCGGGAAAATTCAAGTACGGCGTTAAGTTTTTGAACAATGTGCAGATCATCGGCGAATTTCCGTCCGTGCAAATTCTGACTTCCGCGCAAATTTTTGCGGGGGATAAATTTGCGACGCCGCCGACTCTGATGGACAAGAAAATCGAGACCGGCGACGGAACGCGGGGATGATGTTTTCCGGAATTTTTGGAATTCGCCGCCGTTTTTTGTATAAGTACGGCGAAAGGGGAGAGGGAATGCCGAAAGACGAAACGCGGCCGGGCGCATACCGGCGAATGTTTGAGAGCGCGCGGCGCGATCCGGAGGAATTCTGGGCGGCGGCGGCGCGCGAATTGGCGTGGCGCGCGCCGTGGAATACAGTGCTGGACGACGGCGACGCGCCGTTTTATCGCTGGTTCGAAGGCGGAGAACTCAACACCTGCGAAAACGCCGTAGACCGCCATGTCGCCGACGGCTACGGCGGACAAACCGCGCTGATTTACGACAGCCCGCTCGCCGGCGTGAAGGAGTTTTTTACTTACGCGCAGTTGCAGACCGAAACCGCGAAAATCGCCGGGGCGTTGCGGGCTTCGGGGGTGGAATACGGCGATCGCGTCGTCATTTACATGCCGATGGTGCCGGAGGCGGTGTTTGCGATGCTGGCGTGCGCGCGCATCGGCGCGGTGCATTCGGTGGTGTTCGGCGGATTCAGTTCCAAGGAACTGGCGGCGCGCATTGACGACGCCGGGGCGAAATTCGTCCTTTCCGCCTCCTGCGGGTTGGAGCCGGGGCGCATAATTGATTATAAATCCCTGCTGGACGGCGCGCTGGAAATTGCCGCGCACAAAGTGGCCGGCTGCGCGATTTTGCGGCGTCCGCAGCGGGAATGTACGCTCGTTCCGGGGCGCGATTCCGATTGGCGGGAATGGACCGAAAAAGCGGAACCGGCGGAATGCGTGCCGGTGGCGGCGACCGATCCGCTGTATATTTTGTACACGTCGGGGACGACCGGCGCGCCGAAGGGAATCGTCCGCGACAACGGCGGGCATGCCGTGGCGTTGCGTTGGACAATGCGGCATATCTACGATGTCGCGCCCGGCGAAGTATATTGGGCGGCGTCCGACATCGGCTGGGTGGTGGGGCATTCCTATATCGTCTATGCGCCGCTGCTGAACCGCAACACGACAATTTTGTACGAAGGAAAGCCGGTCGGTACGCCGGACGCCGGGGCGTTCTGGCGGGTGATTTCCGAACACAAGGTCGCGTCCATGTTCACCGCCCCGACGGCGGTGCGCGCGATTAAAAAAGAGGATCCGCGCGGCGAAACGACGCGGCGTTATGATTTGTCCTGTCTTAAATCGCAGTGGCTGGCCGGCGAACGGTGCGATCCCGACACGATTGAATGGCTGCAAAAACATCTGCGGACGCCGGTGATCGATCATTGGTGGCAGACCGAAACCGGCTGGGCGATCGCATCCAGTCCGTTCGGGGTGGAAAAGTTTCCGTCCAAGCCCGGCGCCGCCGGCAAGCCGATGCCCGGCTACGATTTGCGCGTGCTGGACGATTCCGGCGCGCCGCTGGCGGCGGGGAATCTCGGCAATTTGGCGGTCAAACTGCCGCTGCCGCCCGGCACTTTTCCGACGATTTGGAACGGGCGCGAGCGGATGCGCGAGGCATATTTCGCCGCCCGTCCGGGCTATTATCTCACCGGCGACAGCGGCGTGATTGACGAGGACGGCGACGTGCACGTAATGAGCCGCATTGACGACGTGATTAATGTCGCGGCGCATCGTCTTTCCACCGGGCAGATGGAGGAGGCGTTGTGCGGCCATCCGGATGTCGCCGAGGCGGCGGTGTTCGGCGTCGCGGACGACTTCAAGGGCGAGTTGCCGCTGGGGCTGGCGGTGCTGAACAGCGGCGCGACGAAAACGCCGGAAGAAGTGTGCAAAGAATTAATCGCGGCGGTGCGCGCGGACATCGGGGCGGTGGCGGCGTTCAAACTTGTCGCCGTCGTCGCCCGTCTGCCGAAGACGCGCAGCGGCAAGATTTTGCGCGGGACGATGCGCAAAATCGCCAACGGCGAAAAATACGAGCCGCCGGCGACGATAGACGACCCGGCGATTTTGGACGAAATCGCGGCGGCGATGAAAACGCTCGGCTATCCGAAGGCGGAATGAAAGGCGCCGCAAAATTCTTTCGTGTCCTTGCGCTATTGTCGGCTTTTGCCGCGGCCGCGTTTGCGTTGTCGGGCGCGTTGTATTGGGCGGCGGGATTTGTATGCGCTGCAGTTTTGATGGTGATGATTGTTGATTTTCTAAAATTCGATGCGCGTCGCGGAAAATAAACTGCGCGCCGATCTCGCCTGCGCCTTTCGCTGGGCGGCGCGGCTGGATTTGCACGAGGGCGTCGCGAATCATTTCAGCGTCGCGGCGGACGAATCGGGCGCGCGTTTTTTGATCAATCCGGCGGGGCGGCATTTTTCGCAAATATGCGCTTCCGAACTTTTGCTCTTAAACGCGGACGAAACGCCGCCCGCCGGAAAAAACGCGCCCGACCCGACGGCGTGGTGTCTGCATTCTTTTTTGCATCGGAATGTTTCGTACGCCCGCTGTATTTTGCATTCGCACGCGCCTTTTGCGACCGCGCTGGCGTCTCTGGCGGAGTGGCGGATGTCGCCGACAGACCAGAATTCCTGCCGCTTTTACGACCGCGTTTCGTACGACGAACATTTCGGCGGAATGTTGCTGGCGGAAAAAGAGGCGGCGCGGCAGGCGCGCGCGCTGGACGGCAAAAAAGTGCTGGTGATGCGCGGACACGGCGTTTTGACCTGCGCGGCGACAGTCGCCGAGGCGTTTGATTTGCTGTATTATTTTGAGCGCGCCTGCCGCAACCAACATTTGGCGATGTCGTCCGGCGCGCCGCTTTTCACCGTCCCGCCCGAAATCGCCGCGCAAACCGCGCAACAGTGGGACGAATATCCGAATCA
>JBPCXA010000075.1:0-3871 GCA_051008975.1 Gammaproteobacteria bacterium | reverse complement strand
AGATTCCTGCCTTCGCAGGAATGGAATTAAAGAGATTCCGGCTTTCGCCGGAATGGCGGTGCTTTTTGTCTTTGCGGACAATACCGAATTTGGCGGTATCCGAAAATATAAAAAAAACCGCCATTCCGGCGAAAGCCGGAATCTCTTTCCTGCGTAGCAGGAATCCCCCCTAAAACCGCCGCACCGCCGACAAATTGAAGCGGGCGTTGTCGCCAAACTCGTCCGCACGCCGCCAATTGAATCCGGCGGACGGCGAAATCGTCCAGCGGTTGTAGCGGAGAACGCCCTCCAAATTCAGCGAATTCGCCGTTTCGCTGTCCGTCTCCGTCAAATGCGAATGCAAACGGTACGTCGGCGACAACCGCCAAATTCCGCCTTTGTAATCCGCAGACAACGCAAAATTGTAATCGGCGGTTTCGCCCTGCACGGTTTCGGAGAACGCCGCAGTCCACAAATCGGCGGTGTATTTTCCGCCGCTTTCGTAGCGGAAATCGTTGAATTCGCCGTTGGAATTCGCCTGCCCGGCGGCGTAGTACAAATGCCAGCCGTCTTTGCGGAAATTCAGGCGACCGCCGACATTGTACGCGTAGCCGCTTTCCGTCAGCGAATAGCCGTAATCGGGGGCGAAATTAAACAACGAAAAATCGCCGCCCGAAAGATATGCCGCCATAAATCCGACGACGCCCACGCCCAATCCGATGACCGCCAAATCCCGGGCGTTGCCGTCGCCGCCCGGATTTCCGCCGCCGCCGCCGTCCATCGCCGAAGCCGAAGCCGCTTGCGGAGCGGTATAGCTCTGCGTACCGTCAACGGCGACATTCGTCATCGTCCAAACATCGCCGGTCGTCAGCAAAAAGAATTCGCCCGCCGCCGTATCAACGGTGGCGGCGGTCATCGGCGAATCTTCCCCGGCGGCGACCGCAAAATCCCCGGCCGCATTTTCATACACGCGAAAAATTTCAGTTGTGGCAGAGCGATTTGTGCGCACGAACGAGAGCAAATCGCCCGCTTCCAGCGGTTCGGCGGGGCTGTCAAACGAAATCGTCATAGCCCCCGCCGCTATGGGGTTCGCCGCCATTCCGGCATCAGGATCTTCTGCATTTCTTCGCACAAATACGCCTCCCGCAATCAAATCAAAACCGGAGGGAACCCCCGTGAGTACGGCAACGACAATATCCGCAATTGAAGAGGACAAAGTGATTTCGTTGCTGCCAAAAAATTCAAAAGTTCCGCCCGGCACGGAATACACCTGCGCACGGGCGGGCTGGGCTTCCTGCGCGTTCGCCGCCGTCGTTCCGAGAATCGCCGCCAAAAGCACGGCGAAAGCGCAAAGAACCCGTAAAATTAACGAGTCACAAGGGGGGGGGGGGGGCAGCAGTTTTCATCGGGATTCTCCTTGAAATGCAATAAAGATTTTATTTTATCAGAGAACGGGGTAAAAAAAACGCATTTTCAACTTTTTTTTGCGATTTTTTTTCGGGGCGAATTTTTGCGGAAATTTCGCCATTTTCGCCTCTCCCCCGTCCCATTCCTGCGAAGGCAGGAATCTATACGCCGAAGGCGGTAATTGTACAATTACCCGCCGCTTTGCGGCGGCGGAGATTCCCGCCTTCGCGGGAATGGAGTTAAGGGGCGGGAATGGAACAACGGCGGAGATTCCGGGATTAATCCGGAGCGTATTCGCTCTTTTGGTAGTGCGCGCGGCGCAGCCATTCTTCGCGGATTTCCACGCCCCAGCCGGGGGCGTCCGGCATTGCAACTTTTCCGTCGCGCGCGACGGGCGTCGGATCATAAACGCCGTATTGCCACGGATAATATCGTTCGTCTTCAATGGAAAATTCCAGATACGGGCCGGCGTTCGGTATCGCGCAAATGAGATGCATCGCAAACACCGTCGCCAGGGACAGATTCGCGGAATGCGGCGTGATCGGAATCCGCGCGCGCCGCGCCATTTCGGCGACGCGCATCGCCCGAAACATTCCGCCGACATAGCACACATCCGGCTGCGCGACATCCGTCACGCGCCCGTCAATCAAATACCGCCACAGCGCGAGATTGTTGTCCTGCTCGCCGCCGGCGACGTCCAAGGACAGGGCGTCCGTCACCTCCTTCGTCCATTGCGGACGCCAATACGGACATGGCTCTTCGTAATGGCAGACGCCGCAGTCCTCCAAAATCTTTCCGACCGCAATCGCGCGCGGCGGCGTATAGCAGGAATTCGCGTCCGCCAAAAGCGCGACATCGCCGCCCAATGCGCGGCGCATGACGGGAATAATTTCCTCGGTGCGTCCGGGGCTTTCGTCTTCGTCGCGTCCGCATTCTTTTCCGACGCGAAATTTGAACGCGTCAAATCCGCATTCGTCGCGCAGGCGGACGAAACGCGCCGCCTCGTCTTTCGGTGAAATGTCGCGCCGCATGCTGGATGCGTAGGCGCGCAGCGGACGGGCAACGCCGCCGAATAATTCGCACACCGGCTTGTTTTCGCGTTTGCCGAGAATGTCCAAAAGCGCGGTTTCCAAACCGCAGACGGCGCGGCACAAATACGATCCCGGAAATTTATGTTCGCGTTCAAATACGATTTCGGTAAGATTTTTTATCTTCGCCAAATCGGAAATGTCCGCCCCCAAAACATGCGGCGCGACCTGCCGATGCAAAACCGCCGCGGAAATATCGGCGTGATACGGCGACGTCTGCCCCCACCCCTGCGCGCCGTCCGCGGCGGTCGCGCGCACCATCGCGATCTTTTCGGTGCTGAATGTTTCCAGACGGGCGAGTTTCATTTGTCGTCAAAAATAATCACATTGCGCAGCGCGCCGCCGCGGCGGGCGTCCGCGACCGCGGCATTAATGTCGCGCAGCGGATACCGCCCGCCGATCAATTCCGCGAGTTTCAATTTGCCTTCGCGATGCATCCGCAGCAGCCGCGGAATGTCCGCGCGCAGTCGCGCGCCGCCCATCTTGCTTCCGAGAATGCGTTGGTGATTGTTCGCCACGGTCGCGGCGTTCAACTTCGCAAAGTCGCCGTCCGGCGGCATTCCGACAAGAACCAGCGCGCCGGTTTTTGCGACGAGTTGCGCGGCGTATTCGGCGGCGCGCGCGCTGCCCGCCGCCATAAACACGAAATCAAATCCGCGCCCGCCGGTGATCCGTCGCAAATCCGATTCCATACCCCCCCCCGCATATAACAAATCGGTCGCGCCGAACTTCCGCGCGAGTTCCAATTTGGATTCGGAAATGTCCGCCGCCGCGATCGGAAACGCCCCCGCCGCCGCAGCCGCCTGCAGACAATTCAATCCCACGCCGCCGCAGCCGACCACCGCGACCGAATCGCCCGCCGAAACTTTCGCGGTATTCAATACCGACCCCCACCCCGTCAAAACGCCGCACGCCAGCAGAGACGCCTGATCATAAGGCATAGAATCGGGGATAGCCGAAACTTGCGAGACATCTACGACAATCTCCTCCGCAAACGCCCCGGTTTTCAATCCCGCAAAAACTTTCTTTCCGCTTTCGTCAAACAAATGCGGCGAATCGTCAAACGCCCCTTCGCACTGCGAGGGAAATCCCTTTTCGCAAAAAACGCATGCGCCGCACGACCGCAGCAATGTCGCAATCACCCGCGTATCGGGCGAAAGCGAAACGCCCGCCCCCGCCGACACGACGACGCCCGCCGCCTCGTGCCCGAAAACAATCGGCGGCGTCCCGCCCCAGCCGCCGTCCATATAGATGATGTCCGAATGACAAATCGCGCAGGCGGAAAGACGAATCCGCACTTGTCCGGCGCGGGGCGGCGAAAGACGCAGACGCTCCACCGACAGCGGCGCGCCGAATTCCCGGCACACCGCCGCCCGAATCCAAACGCCGTCCGAATC
>JBPCXA010000074.1:0-6707 GCA_051008975.1 Gammaproteobacteria bacterium | reverse complement strand
TAATCGCGCGGTCGCAGCGGACGACCAGCGAGCGGATGATGGAATCGCTGAACCGGAACGTCTCGCGCAATTTGCCAAGCGTTTCGTCGCCGCATTCAATGTTCATCAGCACATACTGCGCCTTGTGCTGGTTTTGAATCGGATAGGCGAGCGGACGCCGGCCCCAGTCCTCCAGACGGTGCAAAACGCCGCCGCCGTCGGTGACGATTTTTTTGTATACCTCTATCATCGCGGCGATCCGCCCCTGTTGATCGGGGTGAATCACGGCGACGACTTCATAATGTCGCATTCCCGCGGCTCCTTTCGGTCTGTTTCGGCCGCCCTAACACCGGCGGCAAGAAGCGGTAAAATGACATTATAACATCTTTTTTCCGAAATGCAACCCCCCTCCGCCACGGAAATCGCCCCCCCGAAACGGCAACTTTTGCTGTTACTCGCCCAATGGCGGGACGCCGCCCCGGAAGCGTCCGCCCCGCCGCCGACCGACGAAGTCGCCGCGCTTTTCGCGCGGATGCACGAAGCCGACATCGCCGACGCCTTGGAATCTGTGCCGCCAGAGCAGCGGACGGCGGTGTGGGGGGCGATCGCCGCCGCCGTCCAGCCCGAAGTTTTAATGGAATTGTCCGAAGAGGCGCGAATCCCGCTGCTCGTCGAAATGCCCGAACAAGACCTCGCCCGCCTGTTCCGGGGAATGTCCGCCGAAGACGTCGCCGAATTGCTGCGCGACATTCGCCCGGCGGCGCGCGCGCGTCTCGTCCGCCTCGCCGGAATGTCCGACGACCCGCAACTGCGGGCGAGTTTGACTTTTGAGGACGACACGGTGGGCGCGCTGATGGATTTTGACGCCGTCATCGTCCGCGAAACCGATTCCATCGGCGCGCTGCGCGACCGCCTGCAGGAAATGGGAGAACTGCCGAGCCACTGCGACAAACTTTTCGTCGCCGACTTGCGCGACCGTCTTTGCGGCGTCCTGCCGCTGAAACGATTGCTGTTAAATCCGCCGTCCGCCGCGGTGCGCGACGTGATGGTGTCGCGCGGACTTCATTTTTTCCGCCCCGAAGACGGCGTGGAAAAGGCCGCCGGGGCGTTCGAACGCTACGACATCATTTCCGCCCCGGTGCTGGACGACGAAAACAAAATTGCCGGACGAATTACGATCGACGAAATTTTGGACCATCTGCAGCAAAGCCGCGCGCTGGGACTGATCAACAGCGCCGGCGTCGCCGGGGAGGAGGATTTGTTCGCCTCCCTGCCGCGCCGTTTCGGCAACCGCTGGAAATGGCTGGGAATTAATTTAATCGCGGTGTTCCTCATTTCGCTGGTGGTCGGCGTGTTTGAAGACGCGATCATGCGCGTCGTCGCATTGGCGGCGCTGATGCCGGTGGTGGCGGGAATGAGCGGCAACGTCGGCAACCAAACGGCGACCCTGACCGTGCGCGCGCTGGCGCTGGACCGGATCAATACGCTGAACTGGCGGGCGGTGGTGCGCGGCGAATTGTCGCTGTCCGTCATCAACGGATTAATCTGGGGAAGCGCGGTGGGAATATTCGCATACCTCGTCTACGGACGAACGGACTTGTCTCTGGTGCTGACGGCGTCGATGACTTTTTGTTTCGCCGCCGCCGCGCTGACCGGTTTTTTCTTCCCCTTGCTGATGAAAAAACTCGGCAAAGACCCGGCCTTGGGCGCGTCCGTAGTGCTGACGAGCGTGGTGGACACCCTCGGCTTCCTCGTCTTCCTCGGAATGGGTGCGCTATTTTTGGCGTGATTTTTGGTAAAATGCGGGCATGAACAATAATCAAGAAACATGGCAAAAAATCGCCCCGTTTGTGTGGGGAACAGCCCAGTCCGTTTCTTGGGCTTTGCTCATATTTCTTGCCGTCATATTTGTATCGGTCATGTGGTCTGATTCCTTTGCGAAGTCAGTCGCGGAATTGCTCGGCACAGACAGTGGACACGTAGACGGTATCGGAAAAAGAGACACTCTGGAGTTCATCGGTTTGGTGATGGGCGGACTCCTCGCCGCCATCGGCGCGATCGCCATCAACCGCCGCGCCGAAGCGGAGGTACAATCTGCCGCCGCGCAGTCGGAATCTGCCAGAGCGCAGCAAGCGACCGCCGATGCGCAGATACAAAGTAATAAATTCGCCGAGCGGCGATATGTTGACGAAAAATATGAATCCGCCATACGACATCTCGGACACGCGAGCGATGATATGCGCGTGGCCGCGTACTATTCGCTTTACCGGCTGGCACAAATTTACGAGGAACTGCGGGAAACCATATTCACGCAGTTGTGCGCCCAATTGCGGCAAATCACCACCGCCAGCAACTACAAAGGCAAAGACAGAGGCAACCCCACGGAAGGTGTGCAGACGCTTCTCGATCTTTTGTTCAAATCCCAAAGCGAGGAGTATATTTTTTCGGAATTTGCCGTTGATTTGCGGAGCGCCGTCTTAAACGGCGCGAACTTGAAGTGCGCCCACATGCGGGGAGCGCAGTTTGGCTCCGAAATTCACGGGGTGGATTTTACCGGCGCGAATCTGCAAAAAACGGATTTTCGCAAAATCAATCTGACCACCGTCATTTTCAATTTTGCTTGTCTGCAACAAGCCAACATGGAGGATGTTTTTTTGCGCGGAACCAACATAATTAAAGTGCAGCTGCAAGGCGCGAGATTATTCGCTGCCGATCTCACGGATGCAGTTATGCACAATGCGCAGATGCAGGGAGCGGATCTGCGCACGGCGAAGATGCGGGGCATCAAACTAAATCGCGCTCGATTGCAAATGGCGAATTTGGAGAGGGCTGATTTAACGTCCGCCAACCTTACCATGGCAAAACTACACGGCGCAGATTTGGCGGGCACTCGGTTGTCCGGCGCAATCCTGCCCGGCGCCGAGTTTCAAGGCGCAACGATTTGCGATGCCGACTGGGGAGGAGTATTCCTTATTGCTATCAGCGAGAACGGTAAAAAGGAAATATTGGAAAATAGCATTTTTTTCGGAGAAATTTCCGAAAAAGAAGCGGAAAACGTCGAGGAAGTTCTTGTCCGGTATTCGGAAGAGCGCGTTGCGCAAAAATATCGGGAAATTGTCCGGAGCCATAAAGGCAAAAAATCCGTTCATGGTCTGTCCGAAGAAACTTCGGAATACAAAGAAATTATGAAAAAATAGTGAGTAAAATTTCGCGGGTGGCAAACGATTCCGGTCGCGTCGATCTGCATCAACGCGATGGCACCATCACATCGCGATCAAAATTCAAATCGCCATCCGGCTTGGGCGCTGGATTCGCCGTCCTCCAAATCGCGGTCAAATCCGAGACGCCAGCGGGAATTTTCATCGCCCAAACGGACATCCGCCCCGAACAATAACGGGCGAATCTCGCGAGCGGACAGAGGGCGACGAACGCGGATATGCCACTCGTCATTCGCGCCGAAAACGCGGCGGGCAAAAACACCGGCGGCGAATCCGTACAGGCGCGAATCTTCGTAGTAATCCGAATGCACTTTGCCAACGGCGGCGGACGCATACAATTCCCAAGCGGCGCGCCCGTCGTCCGCGTCCGTATCCGCGTCATCGCCGCTTTCGCCGAACAGCGGATAGACCGCCATCGCCTTGCCGTAATGTGCCTGCGTCTCGCCTTCGTTTTCCCACTTGAATCCCGTGTCGGCGTAAAATCCGAATCCGCCCAAAGTAAGCGGCGTTGCGCGATATTCCAAATGCGCGTTATGCGCCGGCGCATCACTGGAAAACAAGAAATTGCCCGCCCGCACATTGCCACTCGCCATTATGCCGCGCATATTGAACGCAAAGCCGCCGTTTGTCGCCCACGCGTCATCGTCCCGCGTTTCCAAAGTATAGTAATGCTTCGGTTTCGGCGGCGGGACAAACAACGCTTCCGGCAACGCCGATAAGGTTGTCGCCGTGTATTCGGTCGGATAAGGAGAATTACCAACATACAGATAAAGCGTAGTATCACCGACAACGAAACCAAAATTCGCTGTTGCCGTCAAACTCCGAGGAATGCCCGGATCATCGTCCGGGTCAACGGGTCGCGAAAAAACGCCATATCCATCATGAGAAAAAAGCGTGTTTGTTATTTCTATTGAACTGGAACCAGACAACAGAATTAATGTGTGTCCTTCGTGGACGACTTCCAATAACGTGTTATATCCCTGCTCTACGCAGTTGTCTTCCGTCAGGCACGAATGAGAGGGGCGCAGTTCCGCGACCGTAACCGTATGAAAGTGATTTTCGCCAAACCGAAAGCGGCAAAAACCTCCGGAGCAGACCTGTTGATGGTTAATACCTCCGGACAAGTCATTATGCGCACGCACACTGGTGGTCGTGCGATATTCAACCATCTGCACAACCGCAGTTGTGCGCGTAATCGTCGTGGTAGCAATATGACCTATGGTGCCTACGCCATATTTGCCATCCGAGAAACGGACTCCGTGACGGCCACGCCGCTGATGCGCAGTATGGCAACTATGAGAATATCCTGAACTCACATAATCCCCTTTTTGGATTCTGGTTGTATCCAGATTTGGAAATTCATAATGATGCGCCCAAAAATGCGGCGCACAAACGGCGAGGGTGCTTGTTATCGGATTCGCTTCCGCATCGCGGTAATCATCGCGCAGATCTTCCAATCGGTCGGCATGAAACCGCGACAATTCAATTTCAACCGTACCGCCATTCTCGTTGGGCGTAAATCCAAGATCAATTGAGACATTGAATGACCCCGGATAGGCGCCGGATGTAGTGACAAGGCGTGGGGGAGCGGTATGCGCTTGCGCCAACTCATAGATTTCGCCTTTGACATAATCCAAACGCCCAAGCACCTGCTCCGCCTCCATCCGATTCCGATACTCAAACGCGTACTGCGCGGGACGACGGGCGCGATAATCGCGCAAAATCGCCTGCAAATCGTCAAAGTCCCGTTGCGAAATCGTCAGCGTCAATACGCCGCCGCTATCCGACAGCGCACTGCTCGGCGCATATCGTTCAAGGAACTGCCCCTCATTCTCGCCATAAGAAATCGTCCGCGCTTGCGGTTCGGGCGTGGGCGCGACATCAACGGGCGGCGTTTGCACAGACGGCGCGGCACTGCCGCCTCCCCCGCCGCCACAAGCGGACAAAATCGCCGCGCAGAATAACGCCACAAAAAAGAATGTCGATTTTTCCATCGTCTCGCGCCTCCAAATGCATAAAACAAAACCCCCGCCCTGTGCCGGGCGTTGTTCAGATGAATGCAGACGCATTGATACTTCCGCTTGTTCCCTCGCGGTCTTCTATTGGGCGGACACCCAGCGAAGGGCGTCTACTATCCATCTGAACGAAAAGGATTTTACCACGAAAATTCGAAAAAATGTCCACTTTTTTGCGATTTTTTGCGAAAAAATTTCGCCGAATTCCGCAATTCGGACAAAAAATCGCCCAAAATGCGCTATACTCCCCGAAAAGGAGCGATGCTATGCACACCAAACCCCAACAAACCGCCGAGACGTCCAAACGCCCGCCGCCCCCCAACGCCCCCTCCCAAACCGGAAATCCCTCCGGCCCCGAACGCGGCAACAACCCGCCCGCCCCTAAAAGCGGCGGCGGCAGTCCGCCGCCCGACATCGGGGCGTATGTCAAGCAAAATTGTTAATCCGCAGTTCTATGCTATAATCCCGCAAACGGAGGAACACTCATGCCCAATCCCAACACCGCCAGAACCCATTCCGCCGCCCCGTCGCGGGGCAAGTCATCGCCCCGCAACGCGCCCTCCAAAAAGCACGGGCAAGAGTCCGGCGACAAACGCGGCAATAATCCGCCCAAAGACAAGGGCGCCTATATCAGGCAGGGCTGGTAGTTTTTCCGGCGGTTTTTGCGCGCCCCCCGGATGCCGTGCGCGTCCGGGGATATTGCTCAGCCGAAAACATGAGGCGGGATTTTCTCCGCCACGGAAACGATGAACGCGCCCGCCAATCCCAAATACAACAATATCCGGCCGCATTCCAAATGCTTGGATTGACGCGCAAGTAATTTTTGGTTCCGATCAATCCTTTCGGCGTACTCTTGGCAGACATATTCCCGCAGGGCGTCCGTGTTCCCTTCAAACAAGGAAGAATCGGCGAGTGTACGCGGATGAATCCCCTGTACACCGAATTCCGCGAATTGAAGTATCAGCATCCCCCGTATCGCCGCAAACGCCAGCAACAGAACCGGCGCGAATTTCAGCGCGAGCCATCCCGCCCATTCGCCGGCGAACAAAAAGCCGATTATTACGACGCAAAAAGTAATCAGCAACACCGCCCGGCGTTCATAACCGATTTGGATTCGGTTATATTCCGTCATCCGCAACTCGGCGAGGCGCACCGCTTCTTCCCAATAGGCGGATTCCGTTTCCGCAATTTCCGCGGTCTCGGCGGTTTGCGCGTTTTCGTGTTCGGTCATTCGGGAGTTGTCGCCGTTTGCGCGGCGGTGGCGGCGACGGCGTAGTAAATGTCGTCTTCGGTCGCGCCGCGCGAAAGATCGTTGGCGGGGGCGGCGAGTCCCTGCAGCAGCGGTCCGACCGCGGCGATTCCCGCCGTTTGCTGCACCGCCTTGTAGGCGATGTTGCCCGCCGCCAGATCGGGAAAAATCAGCACATTCGCCCGTCCCGCCGCCTTCCATTGCGGGATTTTGACGGCGGCGATTTGCGGCGACACCGCGGCGTCG
>JBPCXA010000073.1:0-6689 GCA_051008975.1 Gammaproteobacteria bacterium | reverse complement strand
CGGACGCGGTCGTGGAACGATTCCGGCAGACCGCGCCGAAGTTTTTAATCGCCGGGGACGGCTATGCGTATAACGGACGCGCGATCGGGCGTCTTTCCGAAATCGCCGAAACCGCCGCGCGTCTGCCTTCCGTCCGCCGCGTCATTGTCGCGCCTTTTCTCGCGCCGGACGCGCCGCCGCCCGCCGGAACGACGGCGTGGGAAGAGGCGGCGAATTCCGCGGCGGAGTTTCCCGGATTTTATCGCGGCGATTTTAATGCGCCGCTACTCGCGCTGTTTTCGTCCGGCACCACCGGCGCGCCGAAGTGCATCGTCCATTCCGCGGGCGGCGTTTTATTGCAGCATCTGAAAGAATTGGGACTGCATTTGGACGTCGGACGCGGCGCGCCGGTTTTTTATTTCACCACCTGCGGCTGGATGATGTGGAACTGGCTGATTTCCGCGCTGGCGCTGGAAGCCGCGCCGGTGTTGTACGAGGGCGCGCCGCTGCATTCGTCTTCGGCGGCGTTGTGGGATATGGCGGAACGCGAAAAAATCGCGCTGTTCGGCGCCTCGGCGAAGTATTTTGACGCCCTGCGCGGCGCCGGTTTGTCGCCGGCGAAGACGCATTCTTTGCCGGCGCTGAAAACAATTTGCTCCACCGGCTCGCCGCTGTCGCCGGAGGGATTTGATTACGTTTATGAACATGTCAAGGCGGACGCGCAATTGGCGTCCATTTCGGGCGGCACCGACATCGTATCGTGTTTCGCGCTGGGAAATCCGCTGGACGCGGTGCGGCGCGGCGAATTGCAGGGGCGCGGACTCGGAATGGCGGTCGCCGTATATGACGAAAACGGCGAGGCGGCGGTCGGCGCGCCCGGCGAATTGGTGTGCGAAGCGCCATTTCCGGCGATGCCGCTGCGGTTTTACGGCGATACGGACGGCGGAATAAAATATCGCGCCGCCTATTTCGAACATTTCCCCGGCGTCTGGCGGCACGGCGACTGGGCGACTCTGACCGAAAGCGGCGGGATGGTCATCCACGGGCGTTCCGACGCGACATTGAATCCGGGCGGCGTACGCATCGGCACCGCGGAAATTTATCGCCCACTGGAATCCTTCCCGGAAGTGGCGGAAGCGTTGGCGGCGGGGCAGGAATGGGAGGGCGATACGCGAATTGTCGTATTTGTGCGTCTGGCGGCGGCGGCGGTTTTGGACGACGAATTGCGCGCGCGTCTGCGCGCCGCCGTCCGTCGCGCCGCGAGTCCCCGGCATGTGCCGGCGAAAATTATCGCGGTCGCCGATTTGCCGCGCACCCGTTCCGGCAAAATCAGCGAAATCGCGGTGCGCGAAACGATCCACGACCGCCCGGTCAAAAACCGCAACGCCCTCGCCAATCCGGAATCGCTGGAATATTTCCGCAATTTGCCGGAATTGTCCGCGCTCTGATGCGCTTTCCGCCCCCGAATTTACGGGAGGGCGGCGGGCGGAAAAATTCGCGGCGCGCGGAAAATCGGCGGGATGATATTCTTTTTCGGCATAAATCGGGCAAAAATATGCCAAAAAAACGACAATTTGCGAAAAAAATGTTTCGGCGGGGCGAAAAATGTGCTATGATTCGCATAATCTTTTATCCACGAGGAGAAATCCGATGAAACACACCGCCAAACTTTTGATGTTAGCCGCCGCCGTCGCCGCCTCTCCGGCGTCCGCCGCCGACTGCGGCACCGTCCGTCTTTCCGATGTCGGCTGGACCGACATCACCGCCACGACCGCCGCCACTTCGCTGGTTTTGGAGGGGCTCGGCTATCAAACCGATGTCAAGGTTTTGTCCGTGCCGATCACCTACACTTCGCTGGCGAACAAGGATATTGACGTCTTTCTCGGCAACTGGATGCCGACGATGGAGGGCGACATCGCCTCCTATCGCGACGCCGGCACCGTGGACACCGTGCGCGAAAATCTGGAGGGCGCGAAATACACGCTGGCGACCCTCAAGAAAACCGCCGACAAGGGGCTGAAAAGTTTCGCCGACATCGCCAAGTTCCGCGATTCGCTGGACGGCAAAGTTTACGGCATTGAACCCGGCAACGACGGCAACCGCCTCATTCAGGACATGATCGACAAGGACGCCTTCGGTCTCAACGGGTTTGAGGTCGTGGAATCTTCCGAGGCCGGAATGCTTTCGCAGGTCGCGCGTAGCGTCAAGAACGGCGAGGATATCGTGTTCCTGGGCTGGGAGCCGCATCCGATGAACGCCAACTTTGAAATGGTGTACCTGACCGGCGGCGACGATTATTTCGGTCCGGATCTCGGCGGCGCGACGGTCTTCACCAACACCAGCGCCGGATATGTCGACGAATGCAAAAACGTCGGCGCGCTGCTCAAAAATCTGAAGTTCACGCTGGCGATGGAGAACGAAATTATGGGCGCGATTCTCAACGACGGCGCCGAACCGCAAGACGCCGCCGGCGCGTGGCTGAAATCCAACGCCGAAGTTTTGGACGGCTGGCTCAAAGGCGTCAAAACGAAGGACGGCGGCGACGGCCTTTCGGCGGTCAAAAAATCGCTGGGAATCTGAACCGCGATTCGTAGTCCGGACAGTCCGCTCCGCCCGCCCCGTTTATGGAATGGCTGACGGAGTGGCTGACCGCCTACAAATTGCCCGTCGGCAAGGCGGCGAAACAGTGCATTGATTTTCTGACCGAACACGCCGAGGCGTTTTTTGACGGAATCGCCCTCGTTTTGGGGGGAGTCATCAACGGTCTGCTGTGGCTTTTGCAGACGCCGCCGCCGCTGCTTTTGGTCGCCCTCATCGCCGCGCTGGCGCATTTTATTCATCGCAAGCCGTCGCTGACCGCCTTCGTCGCCGGCGGATTGCTGCTGATTATCAATCAGGGATATTGGGGGCAGACGACCGGCACGCTGGCGCTGGTGCTGGCGTCCGCGTTTTTGTGCATGGCGTTTGGCGTCCCGCTCGGAATCGCCGCTGCCCACCGTCCGTGGCTGTATTCGGCGATGCGTCCGGTGCTGGATTTGATGCAGACGATTCCGACTTTTGTGTATTTAATTCCGGCGCTGGTGCTGTTCGGACTGGGCGAAGTGCCGGGGCTGATTGCGACCGTGATTTTCGCCGTCGCCGCGCCGATTCGTCTGACCCATCTGGGGGTGTCGTCCACGCCGAAAACGCTGTTGGAGGCGGGCGAGGCGTTCGGCTGTTCGCGTTTGCAACTGTTGTTCAAGGTGGAGTTGCCGTTCGCGCTGCCGCAGATTATGGCGGGCTTTACGCAGACGATTATGCTGTCGCTGTCAATGGTGGTGATTGCGGCGATGGTCGGCGCGCCGGGATTGGGGGTGCCGATTTTGCGCGCGATTAACTCGGTGAATATCGCCAAGGGATTCGAGGCGGGTTTCGCCATCGTCATCATCGCGATCATTCTCGACCGCGTTTTCCGCCTGAAAAACGCCGATTCCGGAGCGGCGCGGTGAGTATATCCGGCGTTTCCGCCGCGGAAATTGAAAAATTAATTTTGGAAAAATACGCGCATATTTCTCCGGCGAATTCGTGGGGCGAGCGGGCGTTTTTTGTAAATCCGAATTCATTTTTGCCGCGCGGAACATATTTTGCGACCATTAAATCCAAGGACGGCGACAACGACCGCGCGTCTCGTCTGCATCGTCCCGGCGTTTTCCGTCTCAATATCGGTTTGCCCCGTGCGGAGTTTGCAAAGTTGTTTCCCGTTCCTTTTCGGCGTCCGGCGAAGGGCGGCACGGTTTCCGGAAATTATGATTTTTCGCGGCGCAATGCCGTTCTGCCGCATCCGGTTTACGGGCGGATGAATTGGATAGCCGTATTAAATCTGGATTTGCGGTTGTGGAAAAAATGCGCGCCGCTGTTGGACGCCGCATATCAAAAATCTTTTGCAAATGTTCGGCGGCGAATGCGCGGGGCGGGCGACAGCCGCGATATAATGCACAAATGACCGCCGCGGTTGAGTTGGATTCGGTTTGCATCGTCTTCGGCGGTGCGCCGGAACGCGCGTTGCCGTTGATGGACGCGGGGGAAAGCCGCGAAAAAATTCAGGCGGAGACAGGGCAGATTCTCGGCGTTCACGACTGTTCTTTGCAGGTCGGCGAGGGCGAAATTGTCGTGCTGATGGGGCTTTCCGGTTCGGGAAAATCCACGCTTTTGCGCGCCGTCAACGGATTAAACAAAGTTGCGCGCGGGACGGCGCGGGTGGACGACGGCAAAAAAATGGTGGACATTACGCGCGCCGATGCGGCGACTTTGCGCTTTTTTCGGACGCAAAGAATTGCGATGGTGTTCCAGCAATTCGGACTTTTGCCGTGGCGCACGGTCGCCGACAACATCGCGTTCGGTTTGGAGGTGGCGGGCGCGGACGCCGGGCGGCGGCGGGAATCCGTGGCGCGACAATTGGAAATGGTGAATTTGCAGGGCTGGGGCGAATGCGCGGTGCATGAGCTTTCCGGCGGAATGCAGCAGCGGGTCGGGCTGGCACGCGCGTTCGCGACCGAATCGCCGATTTTGCTGATGGACGAACCGTTTTCGGCGTTGGACCCGCTGATTCGCGTCCGTCTGCAGGACGAACTTTTGGATTTGCAGACGCGTCTGCGCCGCACGATTTTGTTCGTCAGCCACGATTTGGACGAGGCGCTGAAAATCGGCAACCGAATCGTAATTATGGAGGGGGGGCGGATAGTGCAGACCGGCGCGCCCGAAGATATTGTTTTGCATCCGGCGACCGATTATGTCGCGGATTTTGTCGCGCACATGAATCCGCTCAAAACTTTGCGCGCCGCGTCGGTGATGCGGGATTCGCCGCCGCCGGCGGACGAAAATTGCATCCGCGCCGAAGCCGACGCGCCGCTGATGGAAATATTGCGCGCGAAACGCGACGGCGACGGGCCGGTGTATGTGCGGCGCGACGGCGAATGGGCGGGGGTGATCGACGACGACGACATCTACGACGCCCTGCTGCGGCGGCAATGAACACCGGCGCGGAATATGTGATTGTCGGCGCCGGTTCCGCCGGCTGCGCGCTGGCGTACCGATTGGCGCGCGCCGGCCGCGACGTGCTGGTCGTGGAGGACGGCGGGCGCGACGGCACTTTTTTGAATTGGAAAATTCACATGCCCGCGGCGCTTTCGTATCCGATGAATATGCGCGGCATCTACGACTGGGGCTATCGGACCGAACCCGAGGCGCAATTGAACGGGCGCGAAATGGCGTGTCCGCGCGGAAAACTTTGGGGCGGATCTTCGTCCATCAACGGAATGGTGTATGTGCGCGGTCATGCCGGGGATTTTAATTTCTGGCGCGACGCCGGCGCGCGCGGCTGGTCTTACAGAGAGGTGCTGCCGTATTTCATTCGCATGGAAAACGCGCGCGGCGGACAGCGCGGCTGGCGCGGCGATTCCGGTCCGCTGCATATTTCGCGCGCGGCGCGGCGCAATCCTTTGCCCGAGGCGTTTGTCGCCGCCGGACAAGAGGCGGGTTTCGGTTTCACCGAAGATTACAACGGCGAAGTGCAGGAGGGATTTTGTCAATTTGAACAGACGATTTATCGGGGGCTGCGCTGGTCGGCGGCGCGCGCCTATTTGCGTCCGTCTTTGCGTCTGCCGAACTTTCGTTTGATTCGCGGATTCGTCCGCCGCGTTTTGTTCGATAAAACGCGCGCGGTCGCCGTGGAAATACGGCGCGGCGGCGAAACGATAAAAATCGCGGCGCGGCGCGAAATTATTTTATCCGCGTCCGCGATTAATTCGCCCAAACTTTTGATGCTGTCCGGAATCGGCGACGAGAAGGAGTTGTCCGCGCTCGGCATTCGCGCAGTCGCGCATCGTCCGGGGGTGGGGCGCAATTTGCAGGATCATTTGGAGGCGTATATCCAGCAGGGGTGCAAAAAGCCGGTGTCGCTGAACCGCAAACTCGGATTGTTTTCCAAGGGTCTCATCGGCGCGCGCTGGCTGTTGCTGCGCACCGGCGACGGCGCGACAAATCATTTCGAGGCGGGCGCGTTTTTGTCCTCGCCGGACGCGGACTATCCGGATATGCAGTTTCATTTTTTGCCGGCGGCGATCCGCTACGACGGGCGGGCGGCGGCGGACGGTGACGGATTTCAGGCGCATGTCGGCTCGATGCGTTCGACGGCGCGCGGCTTCGTCAAACTGCGGGACGCGAATCCGTCGACGCCGCCGCGCATTCAATTTAATTACATGATCGGCGGGGACGACTGGCGGAATTTCCGCCATTGCATCCGCGTCGCGCGCGACGTGTTCGCGCAAAAGGCGATGTCGGAATTCACCGGCGCGCCGCTCGCGCCCGCCGGCGATTCCGATTCGGAATTGGACGACTATATCCGCGCGCACGCCGAATCTGCCTATCATCCCTGCGGCACCTGCAAAATGGGCGCGCCGGACGACGCCGAAGCGGTGGTGGATTCCGACTGCCGCGTCATCGGCGCGGACAATTTGCGCGTCGTCGATTCGTCCGTTTTCCCGCGCATCACCTACGGCAATTTGAACGCGCCCTCCATTATGGTCGGCGAAAAGGCGGCCGATCATATTTTGGGAAGACTGCTGCCGCCCGATCCGCGTCCGGCGGATTAAGCGAATTTTGTTTTGTCGCCCCCCCCCCCCCCTTATGCCGTTCGCGATTGAACGCCGTTGTTTTGCGACGCAGCACAACTT
>JBPCXA010000072.1:0-6134 GCA_051008975.1 Gammaproteobacteria bacterium | reverse complement strand
CTCATTTGTAAATCTCCCCGCCTTGTTTGCGGAATTCCACGGATTTTTCCGCCATTCCCTTTTGGCGGGCGGCGTCCTCCGTCGCGCCGATTTTGGCGGCGTAGTCGCGGATTTCCTGGGTGATTTTCATCGAGCAGAACTTCGGCCCGCACATTGAACAAAAGTGCGCGACCTTCGCCGACTCCTGCGGCAAGGTCGCGTCGTGATACGCCCGCGCGGTGTCCGGGTCCAAACTTAAATTAAATTGATCCTCCCAGCGGAATTCAAACCGCGCGCGGCTCAGCGCATCGTCCCGCTCCTGCGCGCCCGGATGCCCCTTCGCCACGTCGGCGGCGTGGGCGGCGATTTTGTAGGCGATGATGCCGTCCTTCACGTCGTCTTTGTCGGGCAGCCCCAGATGTTCCTTCGGCGTGACATAGCACAGCATCGCGGTGCCGAGCCGTCCGATTTCCGCCGCCCCGATGGCGGAGGTGATGTGGTCGTAGCCCGGCGCGATGTCGGTGGTCAGCGGGCCGAGCGTATAAAACGGCGCCTCGTCGCATTCGCGCAGCTGTCGTTCCATATTTTCGCGGATGAGATGCATCGGCACGTGGCCGGGGCCTTCGATCATCGTCTGCACGTCGTTTTGCCAGGCGATTTTCGTCAGTTCGCCGAGGGTCTTCAGTTCGGCAAATTGCGCCTCGTCGTTGGCGTCGGCGATCGCCCCCGGACGCAGTCCGTCCCCCAGGGAAAACGAAACGTCGTAGGCGCGCATGATTTCGCAAATTTCCGCGAAGTTTTCGTACAAAAAACTTTCGGCATGATGCGCGAGGCACCATTTCGCCATGATCGCGCCGCCGCGCGAGACGATTCCGGTCAGCCGTTTGGCGGTCAGCGGCACGAACGCCAGACGCACGCCGGCGTGGATGGTGAAATAATCGACGCCCTGCTCGGCCTGTTCAATTAACGTGTCGCGGAAGATTTTCCAGGTCAGATCTTCGGCGCGACCGCCGACTTTTTCCAGCGCCTGATAAATCGGCACCGCGCCGACCGGGGCGGGCGAGTTGCGGACGATCCATTCGCGCGTTTCGTGGATGTGCTTGCCGGTGGACAGGTCCATAATCGTATCCGCCCCCCAGCGAATCGCCCAGGTCATTTTTTCGATTTCCTCGCCGATGCCGGACGACACCGCCGAATTGCCGATGTTGGCGTTGACCTTGACGAGAAAGTTGCGCCCGATGATCATCGGTTCGCTTTCGGGGTGGTTGATGTTCGCGGGAATAATCGCGCGTCCGCGCGCCACTTCGTCGCGGACGAATTCGGGGGTGATGCGCCCGCCGTCCGCCGCGTTTTTTTCGGCGCAGCGGCGGTTTTCGCGGACGGCGACGAATTCCATTTCGGGCGTGACAATTCCGCGGCGGGCGTAGAACATTTGCGTCGGACGCGCGCCGGATTTTGCGCGGCGCGGCGCGGGCGGGGACGGAAACCGCAGATTCGCGGTTTTGTCGTCGGCGGCGCGGCGGCGTCCGAAATCGGAGGACGGTCCGGACAGCGTTTCGGTGTCGCCGCGTTCTTCCATCCATCGCCGGCGCAGCGGCGGCAGCCCGGCGCGGATGTCAATTTTGGCGGCGGGGTCGGTGTACGGTCCGGAAGTGTCGTAAACGAGCAGCGGCGGATTAATCCGCGCCTCGCCGCCGGAGACGGTCGGCGACAGCGCAATTTCGCGGAACGGCGCGCGCACGTCGGGGCGGCGTCCGGCGACGTATATTTTGCGCGAGTTCGGGAACGGGCGCAGCGCCATGGAATCGGCTTCGGCTTCGGCGCCGGCAAAGGCGCGGACGGGGGATTTGGGCATTGCGGTCTCCTTAATGTCGGGAAAATTTTGACGACAGTTCCGCCATTATAAGGCGAAAGGGCGGCGAAATCTTTCGCCCTTTCGCAAAAATTCCCGTTCCGAATTCGGGCGAATTCGCCGGACGGCGGCGCGGCGGACAGACGGACGGGCGGGCGGATTTTTCGGCGGACAAGCGGCGAAATGCGAAAAAATGCCGAAAACAGGCGCGAAATTTCGCAAAAAAGATGAAAAAAGCGAAAAAATCGGCAGCGGCGGCGCAAAAATGCTATAATTACGGCGTTCAATTTTATTTCACAAGGAGAAGGAACGATGAACAAACGCGGTATTACTCAATTGCTGGCGGCGTCTTTGCTGGCGTTTACCCCGGCGGGCGGCGCGCTGGCGCGCGATGAAATTACGGTCGCCTACTTTCTGGAATGGCCGACGCCGAACCAGGTCGCGCAACTGGACAAGACCTACGACAAGGAACTCGGTCTGACCGTCAATTGGCGCGCTTTCCCCAACGGCAACGACATGACGGCGGCGATGATTTCCGGCGACGTGCAAATTTCGTTTTCGCAGGGGCTGGCGCCGTTTGTGAACGGAGTCTCCAAGGGCGCGCCGATTCAAATGGTCGGCATCGCGGTGGAATATGCGGGCGCGGACAACTGCGTCGTGCATAACAACGCCGGGCTTGACCGCTCCACCGCGGCGGCGACGTCCAAATCGCTGAAGGGGATGAAAATTGTCTCGCCCATCGGCAATGTGACGCATTACAAACTTTTGCGCACTTTGGAATATTTCGGCGTCTCGGACGGCGACGTGGAAATCATTCCGGTGTCGGGAAGCAACGACGCGGCGGCGGCGTTTTTGTCCGGACAGGCGGACATCGGCTGCGCGTTCGGCGGCGCGCTGGACAAAATGAAGGCGGAAGGCCGCGTGCTGATGACCGGCTCGCAGCAGGAAAACGTCGGCATTCTCACCTTTGACGTGATTTCGGCGCACAACGATTTTGCCGAAGAGGATTCCGATTTGCTCGTCAAGTTTTTGCAGGTGACCGAAGACGCCAACCGCGCCTTCGCCGACAATCCGAACGCGTACTGGGATCAGTTGCAAAAAGCGTCCGGCTTGGACGAGGCGAGCGTCAAGTCGTATCTGGGCGCGGGCGGCTCGTTTTCGTTCCCGTCCAAGGACGCGCAGTTGTCGGAAGCGTGGCTCGGCGGCAACGCGCAAAAACTGTCCAAAGAAATCGCCGATTTCTTCAAGGCGAAAGGCGAGACCTCCGCCGCGCTGGACAGTTACGACCACGCCTTTGACACCGGCTTTCTCCAAAAAGTCCGGTGATTTTTCCCGGACCGGGGGCGCAAAACGCGTCCCCGTCCGTCCGGTTTTTCCGACTAATTAACCGGAAAAAACACCCGTGCGCTCCAAAACCCGCGTCGCCGTCATCGGCGGCGGGATCGCCGGTTGCTCCGCCCTCTATCATCTGACCCGCGAAGGCGTCGCCGATTGCCTATTGATTGAACGCGACGAATTGACCTCCGGCACGACCTGGCATTCCGCCGCGCAAGTCACAAGTTTCGGCGCGAATCAGGTGATGGTCGGATTGAAAAAACATTCCATCGCCCTGTATCACGAACTCGCCGCCGACCCCGACATGCCCGTCGGCTATCATTACGGCTACGGCAGTTTGCGGCTGGCGACGACCCCGGACCATCTCGACGGCTACCGCCATTTCATCGGCGTCGCCCGCGGCATGGGCGTAGAACTTGAGTTGCTGGACGCCGCCGAATGCCGCCGCCGACACCCGCTGCTCAACACCGACGGTCTGCTGGGCGCGTTGTGGGATCCGCATGACGGCGATATTGACCCGACCCAACTTTGCCGAACTTTGGTACATCGCGCCTGCAAAGCCGGGGCCGAAGTCGCCCGTTTTAATCCGGTGATTGGATTGACGCAACTGCCCGGCGGCGATTGGATTGTGCATACACGAAAAGGCGAAGTGCGCGCCGATATTGTGGTTAATGCCGCCGGCTATCGCTGCAACGAAGTCGCGGCGATGATGGGAATTGAACTGCCGGTCGCCTGCATGGAGCATCAATATGTGCTGACCGAACCTTTGGCGCAAATCGCGGCGGCGGACCGTCCGCTACCAACAATTCGCTGTCCGCATGACGATTTTTATGCGCGGCAAGAAAAACATGGGCTGCTGGTCGGGTTTTACGAACAAAATTGCCGCAACTGGGGAATGGGCGGAATTCCGCCGGACTTTACGATGGCGCTGTGTCCCGATGATTTGGGGCGCGTGAGCGATGTAATGGAAGGCGCGTTTAACCGGCTGCCGGTCTTGCAGGAGGCGGGCATTCGGACGGTGGTCAACGGGCCGATTACCTACACGCCGGACGGTCTGCCGCTGGTCGGCCCCGTTCCCGGCAAACGAAACGCCTATTGCATCAACGGATTGCGCGCCGGGCTGGGCGAAGGCGGCGGACACGGCTGGCTGCTGGCACAAATCATCGCGCGCGGCGAGGCGTGCTACGATACATGGCCGCTGGACCCGCGCCGTTTCACCCGCTATGCGACGCCGGAATTCACCGCCGTCATGGCGCGGCAGGAATATCAAAATGAATTCCGCTTTCACATGCCGCGCGAACACCGCCCCGCCGGACGCCCCGCCAAAACTACGCCGTTGTATCACCGGCTGAAAGCGGCGGGGGCGTGCTTCGGCGTCGTCAACGGCTGGGAGCGCGCCGCGTTTTTTAAGCCGCGCGAGGATTTTGCGGAGCGGCACAGTTTTCGTTTTAACAACACACATGAAGTGGTCGCGGACGAAGTCGCCGCGGTGCGGGACGCCGCCGGATTGTGCGAAGTTTCGGGATTCAACCGTTTCATATTGCGCGGCGCGGGGGTGCATGACTGGCTGGACGCGATGAGTTGTTCGCGCATTTCGCGCAAAATCGGCAAGGTGTCGCTGGCGTATTTTTTGAACGCGCAAGGGACGGTGAAAATGGAGGCGACTTTGGCGAATTTGGAAAAAGATTGCGTGTGGCTGGGCTCGGCGGCGGCGGCGGAATCCCATGATATGGACTGGCTGTCCGCGCATTTTCCCGACGACGGCGGCGTTGCAATTGAAAGCGCGACCAATACGATGACGAGTTTGGTGCTGGCGGGGCCGCGGGCGCGGGAGATTTTGGCGCGCGCCGCGCCGCGCGAAGATTGGTCGGCGGACGGCTTCGGCTGGCTGACGGCGCGGCGGGTGAAGATCGGTCCGGCGGCGGCGACGGCGTTCGCGGTTTCGTTTTCCGGCGAGTCGGCGTGGGAGCTGCATATTCCCAACGAGCAACTTAATCTCGTCTTTGACATACTGCGGGAGGCGGGGCGGCCGGCGTTGCGGCTTTTCGGCTCCTATGCGGTGGAATCGATGCGGATTGAAAAAGGATACCGCCATTGGAAGGCGGATTTGCTTACCGAATACGACCCGTTTGAAAGCGGGCTGGGTCGCTTTGTCAATATGGACAAGGGTTTTTTGGGCAAAGACGCGTTGACGGCGCGCGAGAAAAAACCGCGGCGGCGTTTTGTTTCGCTGGCGGTGGATTGCGCCGACGCCCCGGCGCAGCCGGGGGACGCGTTGCTGGCGGCGGACGGGCGGACGGCGGGAAGCGTGACTTCGGCGGCTTTCGGGCATCGGGTGCGGGAGAATCTGGCGATGGGTTTCGTGGAACCCGATTATGCGGAAATCGGCGGCGAAATCGGCGTACTGATATTGGGGGAAATTCGCGCGGCGAAAGTCGTCGCGGAATGCCGCTACGACCCGCAAAATATACGGGTGCGAAAATCCCCGCCTGACGGCGCGCCGGACGAATCGGGAAAGGCGGACTGAAATCCGCCCCGTTTCGCCTTGAAAAAATATTTTCCGATGTCGCCGAAAACGGCGGCGGAGAGTATAATACGGGGGAGAGACCCGAAGGAGAAGGAGAATTTTATGTCCGAAACCGCCGCCGATTCGCTGGCGCCGATGTCGTTTCCCGTTTCGGGAGGCGGCGCGGCGCGGCTTTCTTGCGAAATTTTCGCGTCCCGCGGAAATCGCGGCGTTCTTTAACTCCGAACTCCACCGCAAACGCGCCATGGCCGAACTTTCCATAGAAAAAATTGGCATGATTTACCAACTGCCCGGCGGCGGAAAGGTGGAGGCGCTGCGCGACGTGTCGTTCGCGCTCGCGCCCGGGGAGTTGCTGACGGTGCTGGGGCCTTCCGGCTGCGGCAAGACGACTTTGTTGAATATTGTCGCCGGTTTTCTCGCGCCGACTTCCGGGCGGGCGGT
>JBPCXA010000071.1:0-2544 GCA_051008975.1 Gammaproteobacteria bacterium | reverse complement strand
ACCCCGGCGGAGTGCCTCGCGCAGGGCGAAGTGATTGACGACGCCGGCGATTTTTGCCGCAGCATTCCGACCGAAGCGGAATGCACCGCCAGAGGCGAGGTGTTGAATACCGATACAAATCGCTGCGGTCCGCCGCCGCCGTCCGAAAACGCCGCCGCCGCTCCCGCCCCCGGCGGCGACGGCAACGCCCGGGATTTGGCGGTTGTCGGTTTGGGCGTGGGCGTCGTCGGATTTATGGCGGCATACCTTTCGGGCGGCGATTTTTCGCTGTTCAATTTCGCCCCCGATTACGGCTATTCCGCCACCGAAAGCGGCTACGCGTACAATGTCGGCGGACGGGCGGATTTCCGCAAAGATGGCTGGCATTTATACTACGCCGCCGGACAGGCGAATTCGAACGGCGAATTCGGCGATTTCCGCTACGAATCGGGCGGAAAATACTCCGCCGATTTTTGGACTGCGGCGTTTTCCGAAACCGTGCAGGGCGAAACGGCGGATTACAATTTTGCGTTGTCGGCGGATTATGACGGCGGAATTTGGAAAATATCGCCGACGTACCGTCTGCATTCGCATTTTGCGGACGAGGAATTTGAGACGCAAAATTCGCTGAATTTGCGTGGCGAGTTGCTGTGGAATCGCTGGACGATTTCGCCGTCCGCCGGATTTAATTGGCGGCGTCCGGAAGAGTTCGGCGACAACGCCCGATTCAATTTGTCGGCGGTGCGGCGGTTTTAGGGGGAGGATTCCTGCTACGCAGGAATGAGATTCCGGCTTTCGCCGGAATGGCGGTGCTTTTTGTTTTTGCGGATAATACCAAATTTGGCGGTATCCGAAAATATAAAAATACACCATTCCGGCGAAAGCCGGAATCTCTTTGCGTGAACGCGCAACCGGATTCGCCTTGCGGCGAATGAGATTCCCGCGTTCGCGGGAATGGCGCGTTTTTCGGCGGCGTATCGGGCGATGCATTCTTTTATAATGGGGAAATGATTTTTTGCGTCTCGTCCGCCGTTTTGCGCGCCGCCGTCGCGCGCGATGTTTTTTTGCGGTGCGCCGGGATGATCGCGGCGGTCTTAATTTTTCCGGCGGCGGCGGAGACGGTCGCGCTGCTGCAGGGCGGCGATTTGTCGGCTTGGGAATATCGGAAGTTTGACGGCGTCGCCGAGACGCGCTATGAAACGCGGCGCGACGAATCTCTGGGCGCGGCGGCGGTTTTCGCCGTCAGCGACGAGGGCGCCTCCGGCTATGTCCGCCAAATCGCGCTGGATTTGCAAAAAACGCCGTGGCTGCATTTGCAGTGGCGCGTCGACGCCGCCGGGAGCGGCTACGACGAGCGGACGGCGGACGGCGACGACTTCGCGCTGCGCGTGTATTTCGCCGCGCGGGACGGACTGCAATATCAAAGTTTGTCTCTGGTGCGCGCGCAGGGGCGGCGCGGCGATTCGTGGCGCAGCCCGTATTCCCAATGGTTCAACGATTTGCGCATATACGCCGTCGCCGGCGGCGGCGCGGCGGCGGGCGAATGGCGCGTTTCCGCCGTCAATCTCGCCGCGCTGTGGCAGGAATTATTCGGAGACGCCCCGCGTGTTTTGGGACTCGTCGGACTGATGACGGACGGCGATTCGGCGGGCGTCGCAATGCGCGCGCGCTACGGCGCGATTGTCTTCTCCGATTCTCCCGAATCGCCGTTCTAAAATTTCGGAAAACGAATTCGCGGATTTCCGCGCCCGCCTCCGAAACGTTAAACGTTTACCAGACGCTGGTGTTGGGCATGGACGCCCACGGTTCGCGCGGCGGCAGGGCGTCCCCGGACTGCAGCAATTCCACCGAAATACCGTCCGGCGAGCGGACGAACGCCATTCTTCCGTCGCGCGGCGGACGATTAATGACCACGCCGCCGTCCGCAAGTTTGCGGCAAATGTCGTAAATGTCGCCGACGCGATAGGCGAGATGTCCGAAATTGCGCCCGTCGCCGTATGTTTCCGCGTCCCAGTTGTATGTCAGTTCCAGCAGCGGCGCGCCTTCTTTATCGGCGCGCGCGGCGTCTTCCGGCGCGGCGAGAAAAATCAGCGTAAATCGTCCGGCGGCGTTTTCCGTCCGCCGCACTTCGCGCAATCCGAGTTTCGCGCAGTAAAAATCCAGCGATTCGCCGATGTCGCGGATTCGCACCATCGTATGAAGATATTGCATCAGCGGCGCGACCATTTAATTGAGCAGCCGACGGACGGCGTTTGTTCTTCCGGCCCCCGTCCGGTTTCGGCGATTTGCCGCATCGCCTCGTACAATTCGCGGCGGGCGTCCAGTTTGGGCGACATTCCGCCGTCGTCAAACCGCCCCCGGTATTGCAGTTTCATCTCTTTGTTATAGCCGAAAAAATCCGGCGTCGCGACTGCGCCGTAGGATTTGGCGATTTTCTGCGTTTCGTCAAAAAGATAGGGGAAAGTGAAGGCGCGCGCGCGGGGGACGCGCGCCATATTTTCCAACAAATCTTCGGGGTAATCGGTCCGACCGTTGGACATCACGGCGGCGGAGCCAACGCCAAAC
>JBPCXA010000070.1:0-10190 GCA_051008975.1 Gammaproteobacteria bacterium | reverse complement strand
AGAGCGCCCAGTTCCCAGCGGCTATATGCACCGGCCACTGCTGACGAAACCGGGGGCGGCGCGAAAAACGGGGGGGGTGGGTCGTTTTCGCGCGCGGGCGGCGGCGGTGCTGAATGTCAGCCCCGATCATTTGGACTATCACCGTAGTATCGGGGAATACGCGGAGATAAAATCGCGCGTTTACAACTTCGCCGAACGCCGCGTGATTAATTTGGACGATCCGCTCGTCGTCCGCATGAACGCGGCGTACAAAAAGGGCGAAACGATCACTTTTTCGGCGCGGCGGCGGGCGGATTTTTTCGCGGAACGCGGCGGTCTGTTCGGCGGCGGCATGCGGTTTTCGCGGCGGAAACTTTCGCCGGCGCTGACCGCGGAAAACGCGCTCGCCGGGCTGGCGTTGTTTTTCGCGCTGGCGGAACGCCCGTCGAAAACCGCCGCGGCGCGGGAGGAATTGGCGCGGGTGCTCGCCGAATTTCCCGGACTTCCGCATCGTTTGCGGCGGGTGGACGGCGCGCCGTTTGACGCGATTGACGATTCCAAATCCACGAATGTGGCGTCCGCCTGTTTCGCTTTGCGGCATACTTCGGGCGACATTATTCTCGTCGCCGGCGGCGACGGCAAGGGGCAGGATTTTTCGCCGTTGGCGGCGGCGTGTCGTCCGATGAAAAATCGGGCGGTTAAAAAAGCGCTGCTGTTCGGCAAAGACGCGCGCGTTTTGTCCGCCGCCCTGCGCGGCGGCGGCGTGGAGTGCAAAATCGTTTCGGATATGGAGGAAGCGGTCGGCGGCGCGGCGAAACTCGCGCGCAACGGCGGCACGGTGTTGCTGTCGCCGGCGTGTTCCAGTTTGGACATGTACCGCGACTACGCCGCGCGCGGAGACGCGTTCGCCGCCGCCTGCCGGGCGATACGCGCGGGGCGGAAGGGACGGAAACATGCGGCGTAACGGGATTTTTTCGCCGTCGCCGGGCGCGGGCGTTCCGGCGGCGTGCGCGCTTTTGTTCGGCGTAGGGCTGACCGCGATTTATTCCGTGTCGCTGCCGGAAAACCGCGACTGGCCCGAAAGACATTTGTTTTCGGCGTTCGTCGCCCTGTGCTGCGCGGTCGCGATTTTTCAATGTCCGTTGCGCCGTCTTCGCCGCTGTACGCCGATAGTGATGGCGGCGGTGATTGTCGCGCTGGCGGCGGTGTTTGCGTTTGCGCCGTCCGGCGGCGCGCATCGCTGGCTGAAAATCGGCGGACTTTCGCTGCAGCCGTCCGAATTGTGCAAATGGGCGGCGTTGCTGGCGGCGGCGCATTACGCCTCGCGTCCGTTGTACAAAAGGGGGCAGATGGAATTCGTCGCGCCGGTCGTTCTGTGGCTTTTGCCGCCGCTGTGTCTTCTCGCGCTGCAGAGCGATTACGGCACGTTAATTTTGGTCGCCGTTTCGGCGCTGGCGATTTTGTTTGTTTCCGGGCTGGATTTGCGTTTGACCGGCGGGCTGGCGGCGTTGCTGGCGTTGGCGTCCGCGCCGTTGATTTTACTTGCGCCGTATCGGATGCAGCGTCTGGCGAGTTTTATCGATCCGTTTTCCGCCGCCGGCGGGTATCATCAAAAGCAGGCATTAATCGCCTTCGTGCAGGGCGACGTCTGGGGCCGCGGCGCCGAACGCAGCGTACTGAAATGGGAGTTTTTGCCGAAAGGCCACAACGATTTTATCGCCGCGATTATCGGCGAGGAAATGGGGCTGGCCGGTATTCTGGCGGTGTGCGTGCTGTTCGCCGTCGTCGCCGGCGGGGCGATTAAAATCGGCAACGCGGCGGAGGCGCGCGGCGAAATATTCGGCGCATTGTTTTCGTTCGGTTGCGCGGCGATGTTGTCGGCGCAGGCGTTCATCCATATCGGCGGCAATCTCGCGCTTTTGCCGTCCAAGGGACTGACGTTGCCGCTGGTCAGTTATGGCGGCAGCAGTTTGCTGGCGACGGGTTTGATGCTGGGCGTACTGATGCGCGTGGATTACGAAAATCGCCGCGACGCGGCGCGGGAAACATGACGGCGATGCGGATTGCGGTGGCGGCGGGCGGCACCGGCGGGCATGTCTTTCCGGCGCTGGCGATCGCCGACGAACTGCGGCGGCGCGGCTGCGATGTGCATTGGCTGGCGGCGGGCGGAATGGAAACGCGTCTCGCCCCGGCGCACGGATTTCCGGCGCATCTCGTGTCGTTTTCCCCCCCGCGCGGCGTCGGCGGCGTTTTGCGGCTGGCGCGGGCGGCGTGGCGGGCGCGCGGTGTTTTGCGGCGTCTGCGTCCGGCGGCGGTGCTGGCGACCGGCGGCTATGCCTCCGCCCCCGGCGGGCTGGCGGCGAAAATGATCGGCGCGCCGCTGATCATCCACGAACAAAACGCCGTCGCCGGACGCGCCAATCGGCTGTTATGCAAAATCGCCCGGCGGATATGCACCGGTTTTCCCGGCGTCCCGCCCGGCGGGCGGTGGACCGGAAATCCGGCGCGGCGCGAGTTTTTCGCCTGTCCGCCGCCGGAGGCGCGTTTTATTTCCGATTCGCCGCCGCGCCGCCTGCTGATTTTGGGCGGCAGCCAGGGCGCGCGGGCGTTAAACGAAAAAATCCCGGCGGCGTTGGCGAAGTTGCCGGACGAATTTCAAGTCGTGCATCAATGCGGACGCGGCAACGCGGACGATACCGAAAGGGCGTATCGGGACGGCGGGCGGCGGGCGGAAGTTTGCGAATTTTTGGACGACGTCGCGGCGCGGATGACGGCGGCGGATTTGGTGGTTTGCCGCGCCGGGGCGGCGACTTTGGCGGAACTGGCGGCGGCGGGCGCGGCGGCGTTGCTGGTGCCGTATCCGTTCGCCGCCGCCGATCATCAGCGTTTTAACGCCCGCTTTTGGGAAGAACGCGGCGCGGCGTTCGTGCGCGCGCAGAAAGATTTGGACGCCGATGCGCTGGCGGAATTCTTGTCCGCGATGACGCGCCCGATGTTGCGGCGGACGGCGGCGGCGGCGCGTTCTCTGGCGCGGCCGCGGGCGGCGGCGGAAGTCGCGGAGACGTGTTTGGAGGAGGCCGAAAATGCGTCATAAAATCCGCCGTATTCATTTTGTCGGAATCGGCGGCGCCGGAATGTGCGGTCTGGCCGAAGTGATGCACAGCTTGGGCTACGAAGTGAGCGGTTCCGACGCGCGCGAACAACCGTCTTTGCAGCGGCTGCGCGCCGCCGGCGTACGAATTTATGTCGGACATGACGCGGCGAACGCGGCGGACGCCGATTGCGTCGTATATTCCGGCGCGGTGCCGGACGACAATCCGGAGCGGCGGGCGGCGCGGGCGCGCGGGGCGCCGGTGATTCCGCGCGCGCAAATGCTGGGCGAAGTTTTGCGATTCAAACCCGGCGCGGCGGTCGCCGGGACGCACGGCAAGACGACGGTGTCTTCAATGCTGGCGGCGATTTTGTCCGCCGCCGGACAGGATCCGACATGCATTATCGGCGGACGATTTTTGGACGGCGGCGGCAACGCCCGCATCGGCGGCGGCGAATTTGTCGTCGCCGAAGCCGACGAATCGGACGCGTCTTTTTTGCATTTGCGGCCGGTCGCGGCGGTGGTGACGAATATTGACGACGATCATTTGTCGTCTTTCGGCGGCGACATGCGGCGTCTGCGCCGGGCGTTTTACGATTTTTTGGGGAATTTGCCATTTTACGGCGCGGCGGTGATTTGCGCGGACGACCCGGCGGCGGCGGAACTGGCGCGGGCGGCGTCTTTCGTCCGCGTCGTCCGCTACGGCAAAAGTGCGGACGCGGACGCGCGCGCCGCCGATATTCGCGCCGACGGGGACGAAATGCATTTCACCCTGTATTTGGCGGGCGGCGCGTATCCGGCGCATTTGCGGGCGGCGGGCGAACATAACGTCGTCAATGCGGCGGGGGCATGCGCGATGGCGTGCGAACTCGGCATCGCGCCGGCGGCGGCGGCGGCGGGACTCGCGCATTTTCGCGGCGTCGGAAGGCGTCTGGAACGGCGCGGCGAAATGGCGGCGGCGGGCGGCGCGGCGATTCTCGTGGACGATTACGCCCATCATCCGACCGAAATTGCGGCGAGCGTCGCCGCCGTCCGCGGCGCGCATCCGCGGCGGCGTCTGGTGCTGGTATTTCAGCCGCACCGCTACACGCGCACCCGCGATTTGCTGGACAAACTCGCGGCGGCGCTGGCGTCCGGCGACGCGCTGGTGTTGCTGGACGTATATCCGGCCGGCGAGACGCCGATCGCCGGGGCGGACAGCGACGCGCTGGCGGCGATATTGCAAAAACGCGGCGTAAACATCGCGCGGGCGGGCGGCGTGGAAGACGCGGCGCGGGCGGTGGGCGCGGTCGCGCGCGACGGCGACGTCGTGCTGACGATGGGCGCGGGAAATATCGGCGCGCTGCCGGGGATGCTGCAATGACCGCGCTGCGCGGCGAATGGCGGCGGAATTTTCCGATGTCGCGGCTGTCGGCGTGGCGGGTCGGCGGTCCGGCGGAGGAGTTGTTTTTGCCCGCCGATTTGGACGACATGCGGGCGTTTTATGAAACCGGTTCGCGCGCGCGGACGGCGTTCGTCATAGGCCACGGCAGCAATTTACTGGTGCGCGACGGCGGCATCGGCGGCGTGGTGGCGCGCGCGGCGCCGGGGCTGTCGGTGCTGCGGGTTGAAAAGGACGGGCGTATCTACGCCGAGGCCGGCGCGGGATGTCCGAAACTTGCGCGGCTGGCGGCGGACGCGGGATTTGCCGAGGCGGCGTTTTTGGCCGGCGTCCCCGGCACCGTCGGCGGCGCGGCGGCGATGAACGCCGGATGCGAAGGCGGCGAAATTTGGACTTACGTGGAAGAGGCGGCGGTGCTGGAAGACGGCGGTTTGCGCGTCCGCCCGCGCGCGGATTTTTCCGCCGGCTATCGTTCTATTTCAATGAAGGACGGCGCGGCGACGCCGTTTTTCGCCGCCGTGCGTCTGCGTTTTTCGCCCGGCGATCCGTCCGCCGCGCGCGCGCGGGTGCGGGCGATGCTGCGCCGCCGCGCGCGTACCCAGCCGGTCGGGAGCGCGAATTGCGGCTCGGTGTTTTGCAATCCGCCCGGCGGTTTCGCGGCGAAACTGATCGACGAATGCGGACTGAAAGGCGCGCGGGTCGGCGGCGCGACGGTGTCGCAAAAACACGCCAACTTTATCGTCAACGACCGCCGCGCCACCGCCGCCGACATAGAAAATTTAATCTTCATCGTCCGCGAAAAAGTGCGCGCGCGGACCGGCGTCCTGCTGTCGCCGGAAGTGCGCATCGCCGGGCGAAAAATTGATTCCGCCGCGCCCGTACACGAATTGTCGGGGGGGAGGTATGGAAAATAAAAATTACGGGGGGGGGGCGGGAAATAAAACCGCGCTGCTGGCCGGCGGCGATTCGCCGGAACGCGAGGTGTCCCTGTCCGGCGGGCGGATGATTTTGCCGGCGCTGCGGCGGGCGGGAATCGACGCGTTCGCGTTCGATCCGGCGGAACGTCCGCTGTGCGATCTGCCTTCGGCGGGGGCGGCGCGCGCGTTCAATATTTTGCACGGCGGTTCCGGCGAAAACGGCGAAGTGTCGGGTGCGTTGAAAATGCTGCGCATTCCCGCGACCGGCAGCGGCGTTTTGGCGTCCGCCTTGGCGATGGACAAGCACCGCGCCAAACTGTTGTGGCGGGCGGCGGGCGTGCCGACTCCGGAATGGCGCGTCGCCGCCGCCGAAACGGACGCGGACGAAATCGCCGCGGCGCTGGGATTTCCGCTGTTCGTAAAACCGTCGTGCGGCGGTTCCAGCACCCGCGCGGGAGTCGCGAATTCCGTCGCGGAATTGTCCGCCGCGGTCGCCGCCGCCCTCGGCGAAGGCGCGCAGGCGCTGGTGGAAAAACGAATCGCCGGACGCGAATATACGGCGGCGATTTTGGACGGCGAAGTTCTGCCGCTGGTCGGCATCGTCGCGGCGGCGGAGTTTTACGACTATCACGCCAAATATGTCGCCGAAGACACGCGCTTTTTTTGCCCGTGCGGATTGTCCGCCGCGGACGAAACCCGCCTGCAGCGCGAATCGCTGCGGGTGTTTTCGCTGCTCGGATGCCGCCACTGGGGGCGGACGGATTTTATTCTCGGCGACGACGGCCCGATGTTTTTGGAGGTCAACACGGTACCGGGAATGACTTCGCACAGTCTGGTTCCGATGGCGGCGAAGGCGGCGGGAATCGGCTATGACGCGCTGGTGAAAAAGATCTGGGAGGGCGCGGAATGAGCGGGAAAACGCCGCTGATTTTGTTCGCCGTCGTGCTGGCGTTTTTGTGGCATCTGGCGGAGGGGGCGGTGCTGCGCGGCTGGCGCGTCACCGGCGGGGCGGAGATCGCGCGCGCCGAAGTCGGGCGAATGATGCGGGATTTGGAGGGGCGAAATTTGCCGGCGATGAGCCTGCCGAATTTACGCGCGCAAATTCTCAATTTGCCCGGAGTCGCCGACGCGCATTTGCGGCGGCGTCTGCCCGATGTTTTGGAAGTGACGCTGGTCGCCCGCCGTCCGCTGGCGTCGTGGGCCGGCGGCGGACTTGTGGATATGCGCGGCGCGCGGTATGAAGGCACCGCCGATTCGTGGCTGCCGGTGTTTTCGGGGCCGGCGGAACGGGCGGCGAGCATGGCGGATTTTTACGGCGAAACCCGCGCGCTTTTGGAATCGGCGGACGCGGCAATCGCGCAATTGCGGGTGGACGAGGACGGCGAATGGCGGCTGTTTTTGCGCGACGGCGTGATGCTGCGTCTCGGACGGGAAAACCGCCGCGAACGGCTGCGCCGCTATGTCCGCTATGCGGGCGAACTGCGGCGGCGGTTCGCGCAAATTCGGGCGGTGGATTTGCGCTATGAAAAGGGATTTTCGGTTTCGACGGACGGCGAGGAGCAAACATGAAAAACGGCGAAGAAACGGCGAACGGCGTCCCGACGGCGGCGGTGGATTTTGGCGGCGCGACGGTGCGGGTGCTGGCGGCGGAAATGCTGCCGAACCGCGCGATTCGTCTCGTCGGAGTCGGCGAGGCGGCGTCGGCGGGCGTGGACGAGGGGCGCGTGATTAATATGGAAGAGGCGTCGGCGTCTTTGCAAAACGCGCTGCGGGAGGCGGAATTGATGTCGCGGCGAAAAATTACGTCGGCGTGGGCGGCGGTGACCGGCGCGCACATCGCCGGCATAGACGCCTCCGGCACCACGGTCGTGGACGATCCGGAGGGCGTTTCGCCGGGCGACATCAAGGAGGTGAAGCGGCAGGCGGAGGCCGAGGCGGAAAATCACAACGGCAAAAAAGTCATCGCCACCTTGGAGCGGTATTACGAACTGGGCGGACACAAGGGCGTGCAGCGGCCGCTGGGAATGAGCGGCAGCAAATTGTCGGGCGGAATGCATCTGGTGCTGGCGTCCGTCAACGCGCTGGCGGATTGGGAAAAATGCCTGCTGCAATCCGGCGTGGAGACCGAAAGCCAGTTTACATTTTCGGCGCTGGCGGCGGCGCCGGCGGTGCTGACCGAAGACGAAAAACAACTCGGCGTATGCATCGCCGACATCGGCGCGTCCACGACCGACGTCGCGGTGTTTCATCGCGGCGCGGTGGCGGGCGTGTTTTCTTTTTCGATGGCCTCCGACGACATTCACCGCGACATCGCGGAGGTGCATCATGCCTCTCTGGAATCGGCGGAGCGGGCGAAAAAAACGATCGGGCTGGCGGGCGATTCCGGCGAATTCGTCTCTCTGCTGGAGGCGGGCGGCGGCGGCGAAAGCCGGCAGTCGCTGGCGGTGGTGCGCGACACGATCGCCCACCGCGCGGACGAAATTCTGGAAACAATCGGGCGGCGGCTGGACGAAATCGGCGGCGGCGAAAACCGCGACGGGCGGCGGCTGGCGGCGGGAATTGTGCTGGTCGGCGACGGCGCGCTGCTGCCCGGACTGGCCGCGGCGGCGTCCGCCAAACTCGGCATGCCGGCGCGGGTCGGGCGTCCGCTGTATCGCGGCGAAAACCACGAAAGTATTTCGTCGCCGCGTTTCGCGGTGGCGGCGGGACTTTTGCAGACCGCCGCGGCGCGCCGCGAAGAACGCCGCGCCGCGCGGAGCGGCGGTTTGCGGACGGCGTGCCGGAATTTTCTGGCGCGCGTCTTCGGCGGTCGTCCGCCGGAATCGGAATAGGTTTTTTTATTGACAATAACGCGCGTCGCGCGACAGGGAGAAAGACAATGAGCGGCATGGAGTTTATAGAGAACGAACGTTCGCCGGCGCGCATCCGCGTCATCGGCGTGGGCGGTTGCGGCGGCAACATCATCCATTATTTGCAGGCGCGGCGGGTGGCGGGCATAGAATACGCCGCCGTCAACACTGACTCGCAGGCGCTTTCGCGGATCGAAAACGCCGAGTGCGTGCATCTCGGCGGCGGCGGAATGCGCGGACTGGGCGCGGGCGCGAATCCCGATTTGGCGGCGCGCGCGGCGGAGGAGGAATCTTCGCGCCTGCTGGAACTGGTGCGCGACTGCGACATGGTTTTCGTCGCCTGCGGAATGGGAAAAGGCACCGGCACCGGCGCATCGCCGCTGATCGCCAAACTCGCGCGCGGCGAGGGCGTGCTGACGGTGGCGGTGGCGACTCTGCCGTTTCGCCACGAGCGGCGCGACCGCACCGCCGAAAAGGGAATGCTCGCGCTGTCCGCCGAGGTGGATTCTTTGCTCGTCGTGCCGAACGCGAAATTGAAGGAGGTGCTCGGCGACGACGTGCTGCAAAAGGACGCGTTGGCGGCGGCGAACGGCGTTTTGTATAACGCGGTGTGCGGCATTTCCGAAATCATCACCAAGCCCGGCGAAATGAATCTGGACTTCAACGACGTCCGTTCCGTAATGTCGGCGAAGGGGCGGGCGGTGATGGGTTCGGCGTGCAAATCCGGCCCCGACCGCGCGGCGGAGGCGGCGCATGAAACGCTGGCCTGCCCGCTGATGGAGGACGTGGATTTGTCCGCCGCCAGCCATTTTTTGGTGAACATCACGGCGTCTTCCGCGACGATGAAACTCAACGAAGCCGACGCGGTGCATTCGGTCATCGACGAAAAGGCGCCGCACTGCGACAGCGAACGTTTCGTCGGGCAGGTGTACGACGATTCCATGGGGGACGAAATGCGGGTGACGATCATCGCCACCGGCATCGCCGGCGAGCGCGAGGGGGAACGCGCCGCGGAGGGCGGCGGAAACCTGAAACTGATAGAGGGCGCGGTGCAGGATCCGTGCTTCGTCTCCGGGCGCGACCGCAAGCGGCGCGAGGAACTTCTGCAAAAACACAACGGCGACGAAAGACGGGTGCCGACGATTTTGCGGCGGCAAAAGAATTAAGGGGGGGGGGGGGGGTATAATCCGCCGCGATGAACGCGCCGCAGACGACGATCGCCGGCCCGGCGGAGTTTTCGGGCATCGCGCTGCACAGCGGGCGCGCCGCGCGGGTGCGCCTTTCGCCGCTGGACGAAAACGGCGGCGTGGTGTTTCGCCGCCGCGATTCGGGCGGGCGCGTGCGCGCCTCCGTCGGCAATGTGCGGGACACCCGCCTGTCGACGACTCTCGCGGACGGCGACTGTTCGATCGGCACGGTCGAACATTTGCTTTCGGCGTTGTCGGCGCTTTGCGTGGACAATCTTTTGGTGGAAGTGGACGGGCCGGAACTTCCGATTTTGGACGGCAGCGCGGCGCCGTGGATGCTTTTTTTGACCGACGCCTGCGGAATCGCGAAACAAAACGCGCCGCGCCGGGTCATTCGCGCGACGAAAAAAGTGGAGAAAAAAATTGACGGCGCGCGCGCGAGTTTCGCGCCGACGGAAAACGGCAAAGCGCGCTACGAAGTTAAGATTGATTTTCCGCATGCGGCGGTGCGGCGGACGGGCGTGCGCTATGCGCATACATTGTCGGCGGCGGAATACGAGGAGGAAATTTCGCGCGCGCGTACTTTTTGCTATGTAAACGACGTGGAATATATGCGCCGCAACCGCCGCGCCCTGGGCGGCTCGCTGGACTGCGCGGTGGTGTATGACGATTTGGGCGTTTTGAACGCGGAGGGGCTGCGCTATCCGGACGAATTCGCGCGCCACAAAGTTTTGGACGCGATCGGCGACTGCTACATCAACGGGCATTTAATACTCGCCGACTACG
>JBPCXA010000069.1:0-3145 GCA_051008975.1 Gammaproteobacteria bacterium | reverse complement strand
CCATCGCCTCGGCTTTGTCCTCGTCGTCGCGGATCGCGTTCAACGCGAGACCGAAACGCGAACCGTGAATCTTCCGCATTACGATAAAACACGCGATTCCCAAAAACGCCGCGAGAAAATACAGCGCAAAATCGCGCGCCAAAAGTCCGCCCGCCCCGTCCGGCCACACCGGCACCGACATTCCGCTGCCCGCCCCGACAATTTCCACGCTGGCGGCGATTTCGCCGACCGCGATTCCGAATCCCAAAGTGCAAATGGCGAAGTATTGTCCGCGCATAGAAAGAATCAATTTTCCGAACGCCAGCGCCGACAGCACCGCCGACAACGCCGCCGCAAACAGTCCCGCCGCGAAGCCGATAAAATACTGCGAAGGCGCATGCGTAAAAGTGTTTTCGCCGCCCGCCTCGGTCCATTCGCCGAGATCAAAAAACAGCGCGATCTGCACCGAAGTCGACGCATACATTCCGATTCCGAAAAAAACGATGTTGCCGAACGAGTTGTATCCCATCTGCCCGCCCTGCAAATCCCAAGTCAGCGCGAACAAAACAAATATCCACAAAAACGCCAATTGCGTTTTGTAGTCCGGCGCGACGAACGGTAGCGCCAGCGCAATGAAAACCAGCGCGCCGGTTTCCAGCGCGGAACGATCGCGGAACATATTCATTCCTAATCCTCCAACTCGTCCACTTCTACGCGGAATTCGTTCGGGTATCCCTGCGGCGGATACGGCACCTTTCCCCAGTCCTGTTTTTGATCGCGGACGACCGCGGCGATCATCCGCCCGACCAGCGGGTGCAAAAAATCGGCGCACGCCTTCACCTGTTTGCGGTTGTACGAATCTTCATACGCCGCCATGCCGTGCAAAATTTGATTGCGCAGCATGCCGATTCTTTCCATCGCCAAATTCACGGGACGGACGTCTCCGGCGGCGAGCTGCCGGGCGGTGATGCGCTTCGCCCTGTCCGTCTCCTGCCGCATTTTTTCGTGCTTCTCGCGCGCGTCGTCGCCCTCTTTCCAAAACAGGAAAGAAATATATTGAAGCGAGAGTATCTCCTTCAATTTTCCGGCTTCCGCCCGCGCGAATTTCAGAATTTCGTCGCGGCCGGTCTGCAGCAGTTTGTGCCAGAAGGCGTCGCGCTCCGCCTTGGCGTTAACCTCCTTCCCGTCGTATTCGGGACGCGCATACAGCGCGTTATAGGCGACGAACGCGAACACTAGCCGCTCGTCCGCCTCGTCGGCGGATTCGCTTCTGGCATACCAGCTTAACGCCCTTGACACGCGTTCTTTTTTGTTCGTATTTCCCATCCCCCGCCCGCGCGGCGTTTGCGCGTCCCGCGAGTCAATCCAGCACCCGGCGGCGGCCGCCTCCGCCCGCAAAGATTCATAGGAATACGAATTCATTTTACCGCCCCCCCCCCGCGAATTGCCGCGAGCAACCACGGCGGCATGTCGCCGGAATCCAGATCCGCCTCCGATACGACCGCGATTTTGCCTCCGGATTCGTCCGCATATTTCCGCCACGACGCCGGCACTCCGCGCCGGGTCAGCACCAGAACGCCCTTTTTGCCGCGGCGGGACGCCGCGCCCTCTATTTCGCGCAACGCGTTCAACTGCACGGAAAGTCCGTTTTTAACCGACACGACGACGCCCGGCAAATTCACATCCACGCCGCCGTCCCCGGACGCGGGGGTGATCGCGCCGTTCATTTTTTCGGCAACGCGAATTTCCGCGGCGCGGTTTTCGTCCGCTTCGCTCGCCTGCATGTCAAACTCCCGCGCGTCCTCGAACAGTTTCCCCCATTCAATCGTATCAATCTGCTGCAAAAGCAGATCGCCGTCCCGCCGCTTCTTTATGAATTCCTTCACGTCGGGATTGACGTCCACTCCGACGAACTGGCGTCCGGAATGAACCGCGGCGTCTATGGTCGTGCCGCAGCCGCAGAACGGATCGAGCACGATTCCGCCCGGCGGACAGAACGCTTTCAACAAAAAATCCAGCAGCACGCGCGGTTTTTGCGTGGCGTAGCCGGTGCGCTCCGAATCCATCGTATTCAAGGCAGGAATGACGACGACATCGTCCGGCGTCTTTCCTTCGGGCGGTTTTTGCCCGCGTTTTTTATGGCGCCACGCGGTCATGCCGCTCTCGAACGGCGCCAACACCGCCTCGCGATTAAAATAAAATTCCGGCGCCGCGCCGTAGCCGAAAATGACATCGTGCGAATGCGCCAGACGTTTCTTTCCGCGCGAGGCGTTTTTGTAATGCCATATAATTTCGTTGACGAACCGTCCGCGTCCGAACACGCGGTCCATCAAAACCCGGATATAGTGCGACGCCGTATGATCGCAGTGCAGCCAGATGCTGCCGCGCGGCTTCAACAGCGGGCGCATCAGCGCGAGACGCACCGCCATATTCGTCAGATAGGCGCGCAGACGCGCCTCCTTCCGCGCGTCAAATAAACCGACATAGCGAAATAATTCGTTATGCGAATGTCCGTCCGCGCTCCAAGCCGCGACAATGCGTTCGCATTCGTCGTTCCATTCCCACACGTCCTTGAACGCCTCCTCGCCGACGAAACCGCCGCCCGAATGCCGCGCGCTTCCCAGATAGCGGAACACCTTTTCGGTGTTGAACGGCGGATCGAGATAAATCACGTCGAACAACCCCCGCCGCAGGCGCGGCAGTATATCCAGATTGTCGGCGATGAAAAGTTTGTTGTATCCCATTGCGCGTCCTATTTAAGATACAGGCGCTTTTTCGTCAGGCGCCAATTGCGCCAGACGAGAATCGCGACCAGAAGCGAAAATACGAAGGCGAGACGAAACTCCGCGCCCAGCACATAATCGGACAATTCTTCCGCCGCGCCCAGACCGAACGCGGCGGCGATGACGCCGGGCAAATTGCCGACCCCGGCGACGACGACAATCATAAACGAACGCACCGTGTAGGGCAGCCCGATATAGGGATGAATCGTAAAAGTCGCCGCCACCAGCGCGCCGGCGACGCCGCACAGCGCGGCGTTCAGCGCGAAAGTCGCCGCATATACGCGGTCGGTGTCGATGCCGAGAATTTTCGCGGCGCGGGCGTTCTGCGCGGTCGCGCGGATGGCGCGCCCGATTTTGCTCGTCTTCATAAACACGATCACCCC
>JBPCXA010000068.1:0-3098 GCA_051008975.1 Gammaproteobacteria bacterium | reverse complement strand
TTTGTGCTATAATGCTATTCTTGCCTTAAAAATAGGCGGGATGCGGGGCGTCCGATGACGGCGGGGAAAACTGCACAAAGTTGCACATTCCCGCGCCAAAAACCGGGCGTCGTCGCGCAAAATTGGAAACTATGCCGACTGTTAATCAACTGACACGCCGGCCGCGGACGCTGCGAAAGCTGAAAACGGCGTCTCCGGCACTGGAAAACTGCCCCCAGCGGCGGGGCGTCTGTCTGCGCGTCTATACGACGACGCCGAAAAAGCCGAATTCCGCCTTGCGCAAGGTCGCGCGCGTCCGTCTGGTGAACGGATTTGAGGTCACCGCCTATATCGGCGGCGAAGGGCATAATTTGCAGGAACATTCGGTCGTGCTTGTGCGCGGCGGGCGGGTCAAGGATTTGCCCGGCGTCCGCTATCATATCGTGCGCGGCGCACTCGATTCCTCCGGCGTCGAAAAACGCCGCCGCGGACGCTCCAAATACGGCGGCAAGCGCCCGAAGCAACAATAACGCGATGTCCCGCCGCCGCGCCGCCGTCAAACGCAAGATTCTGCCCGATCCCCGCTATTCCAGCGAGAAGATCGCGAAGTTCGTCAACGTCGTGATGAAGGACGGCAAGAAGTCGGTCGCCGAGAGCATTATTTACGGCGCGCTCTCCGAAATTGAAACCAAGCGCGGCGCGAATCCGGTGGAGATTTTCGACGGCGCGCTGGAAAATATCCGCCCGCAGGTGGAGGTCAAGAGCCGCCGCGTCGGCGGCGCGAATTATCAGGTGCCGGTGGAAGTCCGCGCCCATCGTTCGATGGCGCTGGCGATGCGCTGGCTGCGCAACGCGATGCGCGCCGGCAACGACAAATACACCCACCGCAATCTCGCCAACGAATTGATGGAGGCGTCCGCCGGTCGCGGCGCGGCGGTCAAAAAACGCGACGACACCCACCGCATGGCGGCGGCGAACAAGGCGTTCTCCCATTTTCGCTATTAATTTAAGAACGATGCACGATTTTGCCCGTTTTCGTTTTGTGTACGCCGTCGAACTTCGCGTCCGTTTCGCGCGGGGCGGCGCGTCCGGCGTCAGTTTCGTCGCGGCGGGGGGGGGCGTTTAATTATGGCGCGCAACGTTCCCATTGATTTGTATCGCAACATCGGCATTATGGCGCACATTGACGCCGGCAAGACGACGACGACCGAGCGCGTTTTGTTTTATACCGGCATCTCCCACAAAATCGGCGAGGTGCACGAAGGCACGGCGGTGATGGACTGGATGGAGCAGGAGCAGGAGCGCGGGATTACGATTACTTCCGCCGCCACGACGTGCTTTTGGCGCGGGATGGCGGGCGACATGCCGCAGCATCGCATCAACATCATAGACACGCCGGGGCATGTGGATTTTACGATTGAAGTGGAGCGTTCGCTGCGCGTTTTGGACGGCGCGGTCGGCGTGTTTTGCGCGGTCGGCGGCGTGCAGCCGCAGTCCGAAACGGTGTGGCGGCAGGCGAACAAATACCGGGTGCCGCGGCTGGCGTTCGTCAACAAAATGGACCGGGTCGGCGCGGGATTTCACCGCGTCCGCGAACAAATCCGCGACCGGCTGCGCGCGACGCCGGTGCCGGTGCAGTTGCCGATCGGGGCGGAGGACGAGTTTCGCGGCGTCGTGGATTTGGCGGAAATGCGCGCCGTGTATTGGGAGGAGGAGAATATGGGCGCGCGCTATCGCACCGAAGACGTTCCCGCCGATCTCGCCGACGAAGCCGCGCAATGGCGCGAGATACTCGTCGAAACCGCCGCCGAATCTTCCGAGGAATTGATGGAGCAATATCTGGCGGACGGCGATTTGCCGCCGGACGCGTTGCGCGCCGGCATTCGCGCGCGGACGATCGCCAACGAAATCGTCCCGATGCTTTGCGGCACCGCCTTTAAGAACAAGGGCGTGCAGGCGTTGCTGGACGCGGTGGTGCATTATTTGCCGTCGCCCGCCGATTTGCCGCCGGTGCGCGGCATCGACGACCGCGACCAGGAATCCGTGCGCCGCGCCGCCGACGACGAAAAAATGGCGGGATTGATTTTTAAGGTGGCGAATGATCCGTATGTGGGGCAGTTGTCGTTTTTCCGCGTTTATTCCGGCGCGCTGGCGTCGGGCGCGACGGTGATGAATATGTCGCGCGGACGCAAGGAGCGCGTCGGGCGTATTTTGCAGATGCACGCCAACAGCCGCGAGGAAATCAAGGAAGTGCGCGCCGGCGACATCGCCGCCGCGGTCGGGCTGAAAGAGGGCGTCACCGGCGAGACGATCTGCGCGCCGGACGCGCCGATTGTTTTGGAGCGGATGAGTTTTCCCGACCCGGTCATTCACGTCGCGGTGGAGCCGAAGACCAAGGCCGACCAGGAAAAAATGTCCATCGCGCTCGGGCGTCTGGCGCACGAGGATCCGTCCTTCCGCGTCCGCAGCGACGAGGAATCCGGACAGACGATCATTTCCGGGATGGGCGAGCTGCATCTGGAAATTATCGTGGACAGAATGCGCCGCGAATTCAACGTGGAGGCGAATGTCGGCCGTCCGCAGGTCGCCTATCGCGAGGCGATCAAGAAAGCCGTGGAAGTGGAGGGCAAGTTCATCAAGCAGACCGGCGGGCGCGGGCAATACGGGCATGTCTGGCTGAAACTGGAACCGCTTTCCAACGGCGACGGGTTCGAATTCATCGACAAGGTGAAGGGCGGCGTGGTGCCGAAGGAATACATTCCCGCCGTGGAAAAGGGAATCAAGGAAACGATGAAGTCCGGCGTTCTGGCGGGCTATCCGGTGGTGGACATTCGCGCGACGCTGTTTGACGGCTCGTTTCACGATGTGGATTCGTCCGAGCAGGCGTTTCGCATGGCGGCGTCCATCGCCTTTCGCGAGGGAATGCGGCGGGCGGCGGCGGTTTTGATGGAGCCGATGATGAAGGTGGAAGTGGAGACGCCCGAAGAAAAAATGGGCGACGTGATGGGCGATCTCAATTCGCGGCGCGGGATGATCCAGGGAATGGAGGACATCGTCGCCGGTTCCAAGGCGGTCAACGCCGACGTGCCGCTGGCGGAAATGTTCGGCTATTCCACGCA
>JBPCXA010000067.1:0-9257 GCA_051008975.1 Gammaproteobacteria bacterium | reverse complement strand
CGACTGGAACGCCGCCGGAAACATTCTGGCGGACGCCGCGCGCGCGCTGGAAAAAGGCGGCGCCGAATGCGTCGTCATTTGCGCGAATACGATGCATAAATGCGCGGACGCGGTTTGCGCGGCGGTCGCAATTCCGCTGATTCATATCGCCGACGCGACCGCCGCCGCGATTAAAAAATCGCCGAGCAAAAAACCGCTGCTGCTGGGAACGCGCTATACGATGGAACATGATTTTTACCGGGGACGTTTGCGCGACCGGCACGGAATCGCCGTCGTCGTCCCCGACGCGGCGACGCGCGAAACAGTGCATCGGATTATTTACGAAGAACTTTGCCGCGGCGAAATACGGGCGGATTCCAAGCGCGCGTTTGCGGACATCGTCCGCCGCCATTCCGCCGCGGGCGCGGACGGCGTCATTTTCGGATGCACCGAAATCGGAATGCTGATCGCGGAATCCGATTTCAATCCGCCATGCTTTGACACGACAAAACTGCACGCCGCCGCCGCCCTGCATTTCGCGCTGGCGGATTAGCCGCGTTTTGTATCGGAGATTCTACGCCGTCAAAATCGGCGGCGCGTCCGAAGGCGAAAACTAATCGCACTAATCGCGAACATCTCCCGGCAATTTCCGGAAATTAACCGCCGCCCCGAACCGTCCCCGGCGGCGCGAATTTACGGCCGTCCGATCGCGCACAGTTCCGCGATTTTTGTCGGCCACGGATATTTGGCGGTTTTCGCCTTTTTGTCGGCGCGCAAAATTTTGGCGAGCAAAATTTGCTTGAGCGCCTTTTTGTCGCCGCATTCGCGCCACCGGTTGCGGCAGACCTCCCGGTACTCCCGGTAATCGGCCTCGGTCGGATCGTTCACCAGTTCCAACGCCGCGACGTCAAAAACCGGAAACGCCGGCGGCGAAATGAAATGGCAAAGTTTGGCGGCGAAAACCGGGGACGGCACGCCCTTGATTTTATGCGCGATCTTGAACAGCCCCAGCACGGCGCGCCAGTCGCAGGATTCCAGATCCGGCTTTTTCTCGCGGGCGAGGAGACGCTGATATTCCCGCGACAATTCGCCGAGATGTTTCCGCCCCCGCTTGCGGACGAACTCGCCGCCGTAGGGGCGCAGCGTATTCCATTCGGACAGCACCGCGACCGTTTCGTCCCACCATTTCGCGGTAAATCCGCCGCGCCGCGGGTCCGGCAAATCGCCGTAAAACTCCGCGTGGAAATCCGCCGGCCACCCGCGCGCCAGAAATTCCCGCATGCCCCGCTTCAGATTCGCGGCGGACAGCGCCGGAATTTTCTCGTCCATCGTGATGCGTCTCGCCATCGGTTTGCTCCTTTTTAGTGCGACAAAATTTGACTGAGGAAAAGTTTCGTCCGCTCGTTTTGCGGATTGTTGAAGAACTCCTCCGGCTCGTTCTGTTCGACGATCTGGCCGGCGTCCATGAAGATGACGCGGTTGGCCACGGTGCGCGCGAATCCCATCTCGTGCGTCACGCACAGCATCGTCATTCCCTCCTGCGCGAGTTCGATCATCACGTCCAAAACCTCCTTGATCATCTCCGGATCCAGGGCGGAGGTCGGCTCGTCGAAGAGCATGATTTTCGGCTTCATGCACAAAGACCGCGCGATCGCCACGCGCTGCTGCTGTCCGCCCGAAAGCTGCCCCGGATATTTTTCCGCCTGCTCCGGAATTTTGACGCGCGTCAGATAATGCATCGCCGTCTCCTCCGCCTCCTTTTTCGGAATCTTGCGCACCCAAATCGGGGCGAGCGTCAGATTCTGCAGAATCGTCAGATGCGGAAACAAATTGAAATGCTGGAACACCATCCCCACCTCGCGGCGGATTTCGTCGATGTGCTTGATGTCGTCGTCCAGCTCGGTGCCGTTGACGACGATGCTGCCCTCCTGATGCTCCTCCAAACGGTTGAGACAGCGGATCATCGTGCTTTTGCCGCTGCCGGACGGGCCGCAGATGACGATCCGCTCGCCGGTGCAGACCTCCAAATTGATGTCGCGCAGCACGTGAAACTCCCCGTACCATTTGTTGACGCCCTTCATCGTCACGCACGCTTCGGGCGCGTCCTTCGGCACCGGAATCTCCTTCGTCGCGTGCGGAAGGGTCCCCTTTTCGTAATACTTCTCGGCTTCGCTCATGGCGTTCTCCTCGTCGGTAAAAAATGTCCGCGCAGTCAGTGCGCGTGATTATGACCGCCGCCGTAGCCGCGCAACTCTTCGTAGCGGGCGATTTGCGCGTCGTTCAACAGCGGGACGGTTCTTAAATGATATTTCAGATGCACGACGCGCAGTTCGCCTTTCAGACGGGAAATGCCGGCGACGGTTTCGTGCAGCGAAGATTCGTCCGCACGTTTTTCGGCGAACAGCGAATCCAGTTCCGTCTCTTTGCCCACGATTTGTTCTCCGAGCGCGCGCGCCTCGCCCGCCATTTCCGAAAACAACCGCGCCGCCGTTTCGCGCTGCGCGTCCGAAAGCGCCAAATCATCGCCGAATTCCAGCACATGCTTCGGACCCGGATAACCGTTCAATTCCGCCGCCAGCGCGAACGACATGCCCGCGCCGGACAAATACTCGTCCGTTTCTTTTTGCGACAACGCCTTAATCTCGCGCGATTCCATTCCGGAATACGGCAGCATTCCCGCGCAGCCGGAAACGGCGGCGGCGGCAAAAAACAAAAGAACCGCTTTCGCGCTCATCGTTTTTTGTGTCCGGTGTCCAGTTTTTCCTCCAGATGCTGGCTGTATTTGGACATCGCAAAACAGCACATAAAAAAGATCAGCGCGACATACACATACGCCTCGAAATCGTATCCCTTCCACTCCGGCGAGCGGGCGGAAATCTGCGCGCTGCCGAGAAAATCGTGCAGCCCGATAATGCCGACCAGCGTCGTGTCCTTGAACAACTCAATAAACGTATTGACGATGCCGGGGATGGAAATCTTCATCGCCTGCGGCAGAACGACAAAGCCGGTTTTTTTCCAATAACCCATTCCCAGCGCGGACGCCGCCTCGCCCTGCCCCTTCGGAATCGCCTGCAGCCCGCCGCGAATCGCCTCGGCGGTGTAGGCGGATTGAAACATCGTAATCGCAATCAGCGCGCGCACGACCTTGTCAAAATCCACGCCGGACGGAAAAAACAGCGGCAGCAAATTGGACGCCATAAACAAAATCGTAATCAGCGGCGCGGCGCGCCAGAGTTCAATATAAAAAACGCACAGCGAACGAATCACCGGCAAATCGGAACGCCGCCCCAGCGCCATCACAATTCCGATCGGCAACGCGATGACGATGCCGCCCGCCGCCAAAAAGAATGTCAGCAAAAATCCGCCCCACTCGCTGGTGTCGGCGACCGGCAGTCCGAGCCACTCGCCGTGAATCAGCGCTACGGCGACCACCGGAAATCCCAGCAAAATAAACGCCCCCAGCTGCGGCTTCCAGCGGAACGCCGAAAAAAACAGCGGCGCCATCAGCCCGGCGAACAACGCGAACATCAAAACCGGACGCCATATTTCGTCCGGATGCGCGGCGAAATACAGCCCGAACATAATCTGCACAAAACGCACCTTTGTAAAAGTCCAGCAGGCGCCGGGGGCGTCCACGCGATAGGTTTCGCCGTCCTCGGAACTGACCAGATCGGTCTTGCACGAATCGGATTCGCCGCCGCCCCACGAGGCGTCCCAAAACATCCACTGCAGCGCCGGCGGCAAAATTTGCAGCAGCATATACAAAATCAGCAGCGTCAGCGCGCCGTTGAACCACGACGAAAACAAATGCGCGCGCGCCCAGCCGACGACGCCGGCCGAAGACACCGGCGGCTCTCTGGCGGGGACGGGGACGAATTCGCTCATCGCTCGGTCAGCTGCACCCGCTTGTTATACCAGTTCAAAACCGCCGAAGTCAGAAACGACAGCGTCCAAAAAACGCCGACGGTCATCGCTATGATAATCAGCGACTGGCCGGTGGTGTTCAACGAAATGCCCATCCAAATGGAGGCGATCTCCTCGTAGGCGATGGCGATGGCGAGCGTGGAGTTCTTCGTCAGATTCAAATACTGGCTGATGGTGGGCGGAATAATCACGCGCATCGCCTGCGGAATGACGACAAGTTTGATGTTCTGCCCGTGATGCAGCCCCAGCGCGCGCGCCGCCTCGGTCTGCCCGTGCGACACCGACAAAATTCCGCCGCGCACGTTCTCGCCGATAAACGCCGCCGTGTAGGTCGTCAGCGCGAACCAGACGACGAAAAATTCGGTCGTAAGATTGATCCCGCCGGACAATTGAAACGCGCCGAGCTCCGAATATTCCAAAGAATAGGGCGCGCCGGAAATAAAAAACGCTGCGACCGGAACGAGAACTAAAACCGCCAGAGACGCCGCCGTCAGCGGAAATTGTTCGCCGGTTTTTTCCTGCCGGTTTTTCGCCCACCGCGCGAGAAACACGACTCCGGCGACGGCGGCGAAACACAGCAGCAAAAACGCCGCCGCGCCGACGCCGTCCTCCACCACCGGACGCGGAAAATACAGCCCGCTCTTATTGATGAACACCGCGTCCGCGAACGAAACGCTGTCGCGCACGCCGGGCAGGGACGGCAAAAATACGATAAAATACCAGAAGAAAAACCACAGCAACAGCGGAATGTTGCGGAAAATTTCCACATACACCGAGGCGATTTTCGCCACCAGCCAGTTCGGCGACAGGCGCATCACGCCGATCACGAACCCCAGAAAAGTCGCCGCGACAATTCCGAAAAAACTCACATAAATGGTGTTCTGGACGCCGATGAAAAAGATGCGCCAGTAAATGTTCTCGCCCAGCGCGTTGTCCAAAAACGGCGAAAACCCGACCTGAAACGGCGCGAGTTTTTCCAGCCACGACAGCCCGAGAATAATCCCGCGCTCCTCCATATTGGCGACGGTGTTGCCGCCGATCGTCCAAAGCGCCCAGACAAAAAACAGCACCGCCGCCGCCTGAAACGCGACCGCGCGCACCTTCGGATCGCGATGCATCGGAATGCCGCCGCCCGCCCCGCCGAATCTTTCTCCTCCGGACATGCGCGGATTATAACCAATTTCCGCAAATAACAAAAATAAATTCTACATAAGGAATCGCGCTTTCTATGAAAAAACTCCGTTCCCCGCATAAAAACCAAATAGCCGCGCTCCATATAAAAAATCCGATTTTCTATGGGGAAACCGGAAAATGTATCGGCGGACGGTCATTCGCCTTTGCGCGCAAAAAAAAACGGGCGACCGAAGCCGCCCGTTTCTTTTTTCGGAAAAATCCGAAATTACCGCAGGGGCGGCGCGTAAATCAGCCCGCCGCGGCTCCACAGATCGTTGACGCTGCCTTCGCGTTTCAGACCGATGGGGGTGTTTTCGCCCACGTTGGCCTCGTAGGATTCGCCGAAGTTGCCGACTTGCGCGATCACATTGTAGAAGCACGCGTCATCCAGCGATTCGGAGATGAGTTTGCAAAGCCCGCCTTCCTTGCCGACCAAACGCGCGATCGCCGGATTGTCGCTGTTCTTGTGCGAGGAAACGTTGGACGAAGTCACGTCCAGCTCTTCGGCGTTCATCATCGCAAACAGCACCCACTTCACGGTGTTGAACCACACATCGTCGCCTTGGCGGACGACCGGACCCAGCGGCTCCTTGGAGATCGTTTCCGGCAAAATGACATGCGCGCCCGGATCGGCGAGTTCGCTGCGGATCGCCGCCAGCTGCGATTTGTCCGAAGACAAAATATCGCAGGCGTCGGCTTCGTATCCCTCGCGCGTCTGCACCGAAGTGTCGAACGGCTTGGGCGTAAACGCCTGCAACTTATTGGCGCGGAAGAAGTCGCCGACCGCCTGCTCGGTCGTGGTGCCGGCTTGAATACAAAGCCGCGCGCCGCCGAGTCCCTGGGCGGATTCAACTCCCATCTTCTTGCGGATCATAAAACCCGCGCCGTCAATGAAGTTGTAATAGGTGAAGTTCAGCCCCAGCGACGAATCGCGCGTCAGCGTGTGCGTCGTGTTGCGGGAAAGCACATCCACCTCGCCGGACGACAGGGCGGTAAACCGCTCTTTCGCCGTCAGCGGGACGAATTTGACCTTGTCGCGGTCGCCCAGCACGGCGGCGGCAAGCCCGTAGCAGACGTCGGCGTCAACGCCCTGCATTTTACCGTCGTCGCCGGGCGCCGAAAAGCCGGGCAATCCGCCGTCCACGCCGCAAACGACTTCGCCGCGCGCCTGCACGTCTTCCAGCGTCGCCGCCAGCGAGGGCGCGGAAAAAGACAATACCCCGGCGAGCGCCAGCGTTTGCCATGTTTTGGAATGTTTCATTGTGTTGTTCTCCTGATGAAAAATTTTCCGGATTCCGCCGGAACCGTTCGAAGTATACTCCGATTTTGCGAAATTTGCGAATCCCGCGCAAATTTTTCGCAATCTGTGGTTAATTAATCACACCGCCGATTTCGCCCGCGCGAGGCGGTTAATGCGGCGTTTGATGCGCGCGACGGTGTTGCGGTGCAGCAATTTCTTGCCCGCCGCCCGGTCGGCGACCGTCTGCATCGCTTGAAACGCGGCGGGGAATTTCTCGCCGTCTCCGGCGGCGACGCGCGCCTTTTTGATCATCGTCCGGCAGCGGGAGCGAAACGCCTGCCCGCGAAGCCGCCGCGTCACATTTTGCCGCGCCCGTTTTTCCGATTGTCTGGTGTTCGCCATTTTGTTTTCCCGCGCCTTTCCGCGCCGATAAAAACGAAAGTATAGCACATTTTCGGAGTTTGCATCCGTTTTCGGCATTTTTTTTCGTTAAATTTTTTCCGCCGCCCGCCCGCCGCGATTTCGGCGATTCCTTTTACGGCGCGGATTTTTGCCGCAGACGAAGGCGCGCCGCCGTCGCGTGGGCGAATAATCCCTCGGCTTCGGCGAGAATCGCGGCGGTTTCGGCGAGAACCGAAGCCCCTTCGGGGTCCGCCCGCAAAATTCCCGTCCGTTTCATAAAATGCACCGTACTTAAAGGGGACGCGAAACGCGCCGTCCCGCCGGTCGGCAGAATATGATTCGGTCCCGCGCCGTAGTCGCCCAAAACCGTCGGCGAATGCGCGCCGACAAATATCCCGCCCGCCGTCCGCACGCGCGCGGCGACGGTTTCGGCGTCCGCGCACATGATCTGTACATGCTCGGCGGCGATTTCGTCCGCGATTCGGATGCAGCCGTCCAAATCCGCCGCGAAAATCAGCGCGCCCCGATTCGCCAGCGATTCGGCGATTGTCGCGGCGCGCGGCTGCGCGGAAATTTGTTTCGCCAGCGCCGCCGCCACTTCGTCCAAATGCCGCCGGTCGGGACTGACGACGATGCTCTGCGCGAGGGAATCATGCTCCGCCTGCGCGACGACATCCGCCGCCACCCATTCGGACGGCGCGGAAGAATCGCTGACAATCAAAACTTCGGACGGACCCGCCAGAGAATCCACGCCGATGCGCCCGCACAACTGCCGTTTCGCCTCGGCGACGAAGGCGTTTCCCGGCCCGGCGACGACATCGGCGCGGCGGACGGATTCGGTCCCCAACGCCGCCGCCGCAATCGCCTGCGCGCCGCCGCACAGCAAAACCCCGTCCGCGCCGGCCTCCGCCGCCGCCGCCAAAGTCAGCGGCGACACCGCGCCCCCCGCCGCCGGCGTCATCAGCAAAACCTCCGCGACTCCCGCAATTTTCGCCGGAATGACCCCCATCAGCACCGAAGACGGATACGCCGCCCGCCCGCCCGGCGCATACACCGCCGCCCGCGACACCGGCGCAAAACGCTCGCCGACCACATTCCCGCGCGCATCGGCGCGCCGCCACGAGCGCGGTTTTTGCCGCCGATGATATTCCCGCACCCGCGCGGCGGCGTCCCGCAGGGCGGACAGCACCGGCGCGGGAATCGTTTCGCGCGCCGCCGCCATCGTCCGCGGCGAAATATGCAAATCGGCGGCGGTTTGGGGATGAAAATCGTCAAACTTCGCGCCGAATTCCAGCAACGCCGCGTCGCCGTCGTCGCACACCCGGCGGATAATCGCGGCGACGGCATCTTGAATATCGTCCGCCTCCGGAATCCGCCGCAGCCGCGCCAACGCCGCCGCGAAACCGTCCGCCCCGGCGTCCAGCCGATTAATCACCGCCGAAAATCCCCCGTCCGCGCATCCGGCAATTATATCCCGCCCGCGCCCCCGCCATTCCGCGCATCGCCCGCCGCCATTCTGCGGCGAAAGAGATTCCGGCTTTCGCCGGAATGGCGGTTTTTTATATTTTCGGATACCGTCAAATTTGGTATTGTCCGCAAAGACAAAAAGTACCGCCATTCCGGCGAAAGCCGGAATCTCTTTGCGCGAAAAGCGCAAACAAAAGATTCGCCTTGCGGCGAATAAAATTCCCGCGAACTTATCCCATTATCATTCCGCCGTTGACTTGCAGGGTGTGGCCGGTGATGTAGGAGGCGGAATCCGACGCCAGAAATACGACCGCGGCGGCGACTTCTTGCGGAGAGCCGGCGCGTCCCAGCGGCGTTTGCGACGCCAGACGGGCGCGCATTTCGGCGGGCAGCCGCGCCGTCATGTCGGTTTCAATAAATCCCGGCGCGACCGCGTTGACGGTGACGCCGCGCCCGCCCGTCTCGCGCGCCAGCGCGCGCGCGAATCCTTCCGCGCCGGCTTTCGCCGCGCAATAATTCGTTTGTCCGGCGTTTCCGGCGGCGGCGACCACGGACGAAATTACGACAATCCGCCCGCCGCGTTTTTTTAACATTCCGCCGACGAGCGCGCGCGACAAATAAAACAGTCCGTCCAGATTCGCCCGCAAAACCCGCGCCCAGTTTTCCTCCTTCATCCGCATTAAAAGTCCGTCCGCGGCGATTCCTGCGTTGCACACCAAAATATCCGGCGCGCCGCCGAATTCCCGTATCGCATATTCGGCGAGCGAAGCCGCGGACGCCGCGGACGCCGCGTCATATTCCGCCGCCGCGCCGCGAAATCCGCCCTCTCCGGCGCGGCGAAGAATTTCCGCCGCACCCGCCGCGCCGGTCGCGGTGCCGAGTGTCGCCGCGCCCGCCGCGCCCAGCGCGTCAAACACCGCCGCCCCGATGCCGCGGCTCGCGCCGGTCACCAGCGCGGTCTTTCCGGACAAGTCAATTTTCGTTTCCGGGGGGGGGGGGGGGGGGGGGGGGGGGGGGGGGGGGGGGGGGGGGGGGGGGGGGGGGGGGGGGGGGGGGGGAGGGAGGGGGGGGG
>JBPCXA010000066.1:0-18528 GCA_051008975.1 Gammaproteobacteria bacterium | reverse complement strand
GCGCCGGGCGGGTGACGGGGCTGGTGACTTTCTCCAACTTTTCGGCGGCGGTGATCGGCGACGAGGAATTTCCGGACGAACTCTCGCATTCCGGGGAGGGCGGATTCGTGCTGCCGGGCGATTTCCCGCTGATTCAACTCGGCGACCTCTCCCCGAATTTGGCGGCGCCCGACACTTCGGCGGCGAGTATTAACGGACTGATTTTGGAGGCGGGCGGCGGCGTCCCGGCGGCGGGCGAAACAATCCAAATCGGCGATTTGCGAATGGAAATTCTGGACGCCGGCGACACTTCGGTGCGGCGCGTCCGCCTGTTTCCGCCCGCCCCGCCGCACACCGGCGACGAAAACACCGCCGCATAAACTTATGAGATTCCCGCGTTCGCGGGAATGGATAAAAATAATTCCATTCCACCCTACGTCCCATTCCTGCGAAGGCAGGAATCTCCGCCGTCGCAAAGCGGCGGGTAATTGTACGTTTGTACGCCTTCGGCGAAGAGATTCCGGCTTTCGCCGGAATGGCGGTTTTTTATATTTTCGGGTACCGCCAAATTCGGTATTGCCCGCAAAAACAAAAAGCACCGCCATTCCGGCGAAAGCCGGAATCTCCTCGCATTCTAATTGTCAATTACGATTAGACAATCGGGAGATTCCTGCTTTCCGCAGGAATGGAACTTTGGGTACCCGCCGCCCAGCCGCCGTCATTCGCGCATCGTCACGAATTCTTCGGCGGCGGTCGGATGCACGCCGACGGTGGAATCAAAATCGCTTTTTGTCGCGCCGGCGCGCATCGCCACGGCGAATCCCTGGATGATTTCGCCGGCGTCCTCGCCGACGAGGTGCGCGCCCAGCACCCGCCCGCTTTCGGCGTCCGCGACGAGTTTCATCATCGTCTTCCAGTTTCGTCCGGCGAATCCGTTTTTCATCGCCGTGAAGACGCTTTTGTATATTTTCGTTTTGATTCCCTTTTGCACCGCCGCCGTTTCGCTCAATCCCGCCGTCGCCAGCGGCGGGCGCGAAAACACCGCGGTGGGAATGTGCGCGTATTCCACGCGCGCGGAATTGTCGCCGCCGAAAACGCGCGCGACAAAAACGCCCGCCTCCGCCGTCGCCACCGGCGTCAGCGCGGGCGTCCGCAGCAGGTCGCCGACCGCGTACAGCGATTCGCAGTTATGCACGAGATAATTCTCGTCCGCCTCCAAAAAGCCGCGCGAATCCGGTTTCGCGCCCGCGTTTTCCACGCCGGCGGGCGGAGACGGTTTGCGCCCGGTCGCCAGCAATACAAGATCGACGGCGAGTTTTCCGCCGTCCGCGAAATTTACGCGCAACGCGCCGTCTTGTTTTTCCAAACCGGCGGGTGCTGTTCCGGCGCGAATGCGTACGCCGCGCGCGGCGATTTCGGACGCCAAATGGGCGCGCAAATCGTCGTCAAATCCGCGCAGCGGCAAATCGGCGCGGTAGCACAAACTCGTCTCCACGCCCAATCCCGCCAGAATCCCGGCGAATTCCAGCGCGATATAACCGCCGCCGATCACCGACGCGCGGCGCGGCAACTCCGAAAGATGAAACATATCGTCCGACAACACGCCGAGTTCCGCCCCCGGCAAATTCGGACGCATCGGCGTCGCGCCGGTCGCCGCGAGAATTTTATCGGCTTGAATTTCTTCGCCGCCCGCCCGCGCGGAATGTGCGCCGGTAATTTCCGCCGCGCCGTCAATCATCGCCACGCCCGCGTCTTTCAGCAATTCGGCGTATATTTTGTTCAAACGCGCGATTTCGCGGTTTTTGTTTTCGCGCAATGTCGTCCAAATATGCGCGCCCGCCGCGGCGGAAGTCCAGCCGAAAGCAGCGGCGGATTCCGCGTCTTCGGAAAACGCGGAGGCGTAGACGAAAAGTTTTTTCGGCACGCAGCCGACATTGACGCAGGTGCCGCCCAGCGCGTTTTTTTCGGCGAGAATGACGCGCGCGCCGCATTCCGCCGCGAGACGCGCCGCGCGTACGCCGCCGCTGCCGCCGCCGATGACAAGCAAATCACATTTCCGCATTCGCGTATTGTAGCACGCCCGCGCCGAAAAACACGGCGGCGGGGGTACAATCGCGCTTTTTGCGGAGAATGCGATGGCGCGAATTTTGGTGACCGGCTCGCTGGCGTTTGACTACATTATGCGAATCGGCGGGCGGTTTTCCGACCGTCTTTCCGCGCCGAAGGCGGGATTTTCGGCGGCTTATGTCGCGCCGTCGATGCGGCGGCGTTTCGGCGGCTGCGCCGGCAATATCGCCTACGGACTGCGGCGGCTGGGAATGCGGCCGATGCTGCTGGCGGCGGCGGGCGAAGATTTCGCGCCCTACCGCGCGCATCTCGCCGCCTGCGATATTTGCGATTCCGGCGTAAAAGTTATCGGCGGCGAATTTACCGCGCAGGCGTTCATCGTCAACGACGACGACCAAAGCCAGATCATCGTATTTCATCCCGGCGCCGCCGCGTTCGCGCATTTGCAAAGTATTTCCGATTCGCCTTCTCCGCCGAACTGGGCGATTGTCGCGCCGAACGGCAAAGAGGGAATGCAGCGTTTCGGGCGCGAATTGGCGGCGGCGAATACGCCGTTTATTTTTGATCCCGGACAGGCGGTCGGACTGTTTTCGGCGGACGAACTGCGCGAAATGTCTTCGCTGTGCCGCGCGGCGATTTTTAATCAGGATGAATATGCCGCCTTCCAAAAAATTACCGGCGCGCCGTTCGCGGCGGAAGACGGACGGGCGTTGTTGATCACCCGCGGCGGCGACGGTTCCGAAGTTTCCGTCGCCGGAAAAACATACCGCACGGCGGCGGCGAAGTTCGGCGAAACCGCCGACACCACCGGCTGCGGCGACGCCTATCGCGCCGGACTGCTGTACGGACTGGCGCGCGAATGGGAATGGCGGCGCGCGATTCATTTCGCCTCGGTCGTCGCCGGAATGAAGGCGCCGCACACCGGCGGACAATCCTACGACATTTCCGCCGCCCGCGCCGAAGCCGAATGCGCGCGCATTTTCGGAGTTTGAGATGATTCGTTTTCTTACAAAGACACGTTCTTTTACGAGTGCGGGAATTTGTTTTTGCGCGACGGGTTTCCGTACAAAAATTCGTTCTTGCGCGAAAAGTTTTCATATACACGTTTGTGCATCGTCGCGTTGTTTTTTCGCGGCGATGTTTGTTTTATTTCTGGCGGGATGCGCGGGCGTTTCCGATTCGCCGCGACGCGCCGCCGTTTCCTGGGAAGAGTTGCCGGGCTGGCGCGCGGACGATCACGCCACCGCATTGCCGGTGTTTTTGCGATCCTGCGAAAAGTTGCGCGGCGAAAAATGGCGCGCGGCATGCGCGGCGGCGGCGCGACTGTCGTCCGGAGACGGCGATTCGGCGCGGCGGTTTTTTGAGGAGTATTTTTCGCCGCATCAATTGCTGGACGAAAACGGCGGCAGCGAAGGATTGATTACCGGCTATTACGAGCCGCTGTTGCGCGGCGCGACCGCGAAATCCGCGCGCTATCCCTATCCGATTTACGCGCGCCCCGCCGATTTGCTGACGGTGTCGCTGGGCGAATTGTATCCGGAATTAAAAAACCGGCGCGTGCGCGGCAGAGTTTCCGGCGGCGAAGTGGTGCCGTATTATTCCCGCGCCGAAATTGACGGCGGCGGCGCGCCGCTGGCGGGCGGCGAAATCCTTTGGGTGGACGACAAATATGCGCTGTTTTTTCTGCATATCCAAGGTTCGGGGCTGGTGCGGCTGCCGGACGGGCGGATTATCGGCGTCGGCTACCGCGATCAAAACGGGCATCCGTATCGCTCCATCGGGCGGCTGCTGATCGCGCGCGGCGAAATGACGGCGGCGGAAGTAAATTTATTTTCCCTGCGCGAATGGCTGGAAAAGAATCCGTCCCGCGCGGACGCCTTGCTGCACGACAATCCGAGTTATGTATTTTTCTCCCGCCGCGACGAAATCGGAATCGGTCCGCGCGGCGCGACCGGCGTGATGCTGACTCCGGAGCGCAGTTTGGCGGCGGATTTTTCGGTCGTCCCGCGCGGCGCGCCGGTGTGGCTGGACGCGAAAACGCCGGACGACGGCGAACCGCTGCAAAGATTGATGTTCGCGCAGGATTCCGGCGGCGCGATCAAGGGCGCCGTCCGCGCCGACTTTTTTTGGGGACGCGGCGAACGCGCCGAAAAAATGGCGGGACTGATGAAAGAACGCGGACGGCTGTTCGTCCTTCTGCCGCGATAATGAGATTCCGGCTTTCGCCGGAATGGTGTATTTTAATTAGGAGGTTAAAAGTGCCGCCATTCCGGCGAAAGTTTATCCTCGCGAACGCGGGGACCGGAATCTCCGCGCCGAAGGCGCAAAATCCCGCCTCCCGCCGCTTCCCCTCGTCCCATTCCCACCCCCCGTCCCATTCCTGCGAAGGCAGGAATCTCCTCGCCGAAAGGCGCAAACTGTCGCCGAAGGCGTACAAACGTACAATTACCCGCCGCTTTGCGACGGCGGAGATTCCTGCCTTCGCAGGAATGGGACTGTGGGGGCGGGCGGATTTTCGGGGCGAATCCGCCCGTTTTCGCCGCCGCCGCCCAAAGTACACCCTCGCCGCCATTCCGGCGAAAGCCGGAATCTCCATCGGCGAAAAAAAATGCAAAAAAGTTGCACATTCCGCCCCATCGGGGGTAAAATATCGCCTGAATTGTCGTTTTGGATGTCCCCGGTTGCCGGGGGTGCTGTCCGATAAAATATCCTTGGAAAAGGGCTGCGGTATCTGCAAACATCTGATACGACAATTCAACGCCCGGCGCGGTTGCCGTATTTTGTATGGAGAAAGACAATGCAGAAAACAATCAACGCCGTTCTTTTTGTTTTCGCCGTGCTTTTCGGAGCGGCGGGATTTTCCGTATCGGCGAACGCGCAGGAATGCGATTTGTGCGTTGCGGCGGCGACGGGAGATACGGCGAAAATTACGGAATTAATCGCCGCCGGCGCGGAAGTCAACATCACGACGTATTACGGCGGCATGCCGCTGATGTATGCGGCGCGGCACGGGCGGGCGGCGGCGGTGGATTTGTTGATTGAAAACGGCGCGGACAAGGACGCGCAGGATGATCGCGGATTGACTCCCGTGATGATTGCAGTTCTCGCCCATCAGGCGGAGGTCGTCAGTATATTGCTGGTGCAACACGGCGCGGACGGGAATATTCCCATGAACAACGGCTGGACGCCCCTTTTATACGCGTCTCTGTACGGCGCCGACGGCACGCTTTATCTTCCCTTGGCGCTTAACAGCCATTATAGCCGCGCCACCGGTCCGGGCGGTTTGACGCCGCTGATGGCGACGGCGGCGGGAAACAATGTGCTGCATGCGAATTTGTATTCGCGCCAATTTCCCAACGTAGATAATAACGCCGGAAACGATCACGGCACTACCGCGTTGATGTTCGCGGCGTATTTCGGACACGAGGAAGTTCTCAGTACTCTGGCGGCGCCCGGCGGGAATTCCAACTTTCCCGTGCAAATTGATACGCGCGACAATGACGGGCGGACGGCGGCGATGATCGCGGCGGCGCGGGCTTTCGAAACCAATGATCCGAGATATGCGAATATTTTGGGAATACTGTTAAATCGCGGCGCGGATTTGACATTGGAGGATAACTCCGGATTCAGCGCGACCGATTATGGTCAAGGTACCGCCGTTCCCGCGCAAAACGGTCTGCCGCCGCTTTCGCCGTCTCTGCAAGATTTCACCTTTTCGCTGTCGCCATAACACTTCGGCGAATAGCCGGAGCCAAGGCGGCGGGAGTCGCCTTTTTTTTATTTCATCGCCGCGACGACCGCTTCGCCGAAGTCGGAGGAGGAAAGCGTTTCGGCGTCGGGATTGCCGCGCGCCAGATCATAAGTCACTTTTCCGGCGGCGACGGCGTCGGACATTCCGCGAATCACCAGCGCGGCGGCTTCGTCCCAGCCGATGTGGCGCAGCATCATTTCGGCGGAAAGAATCAGCGAGCCGGGATTCGCCCGGTTTTGTCCGGCGTGCTTGGGGGCGGTGCCGTGGGTCGCCTCGAACACCGCCGCCGAATCCGAAAGATTCGCGCCGGGGGCGATTCCGATTCCGCCCACCTGCGCCGCCAGCGCGTCCGAAATATAGTCGCCGTTCAAATTCAGGGTGGCGACGACGTCAAAATCCTCCGGCTTGGCGAGAATTTGCTGCAGGAAATTGTCGGCGATGCAGTCCTTTACGACAATATCGCCCCCCCCCCCCGAAATGATATGCCACGGCCCGCCGTCCAGCGGCCGCGCGCCGAATTCCTCCCGCGCAAGTTCGTAGCCCCACCGCATGAACGCGCCCTCGGTGAATTTCATAATGTTTCCCTTATGCACCAGAGTGACCGATTCGCGTTTTTGTTCCACCGCATGCCGCAGGGCGCGGCGAATCAGGCGCCGCGATCCTTCGCGCGACACCGGCTTAATTCCGATAGCCGAAGAATCGGGAAAGCGGATTTTTCGCACGCCCATTTCGTTTTGCAAAAAGGCGATTACTTTTTTCGCATCTTCGCTTTGCGCCTCCCATTCCACGCCGGCGTAGATATCCTCGGCGTTTTCGCGGAAGATGATCATGTCGGTTTTTTCCGGATGCTTAAGCGGCGAATATACGCCGGAAAAATAACGCACCGGACGGACGCAGGCGTACAAATCCATCGTCTGCCGAATCGCGACATTGAGCGAGCGAATACCGCCGCCGGTCGGGGTCGCCAGCGGCCCCTTGATGGAGACGGCGCACTCGCGCATCGTCCGCAGCGTCTCTTCGGGCAGCCATTCGCCGCCCGCCTTCGCCGCCTTTTCGCCGGCGAAAATCTCCCGCCATTGAATCGCGCGCGAATCGCCGTAGGCGGCGGAGACGGCGGCGTCGACGACCCGCCGCATCACCGGCGAAATATCCGCGCCGATGCCGTCCCCTTCTATGAAGGGGATAATAGGACGGGCGGGCGTTTGTATCGCGCCGTCCTTGCCTACGATAATTGTTTCGCCGTCCGGCGGGTTGTTGTCGGGCATTGTCGTTCTCCGTTTTCGATTCGCGGTTTTACGACGGAATTATACACCATTCACAGACGCCAGTCGGCGCGGGGGGCGCATCCCTTGACATCCAGCACCAGCGCGTCGCCCAAGTCGGCGGCGGAAATTTCGGAAAATTCGCGGTGCGCGACCGCGAAAACGACCGCCGCCGGTTTTTGCGCGAGCGCCCGCCGCCAGTCGCGCGACAATTCCATTCCGTATTCGGCGCGGGTTTTGGCGGCGTCCGCAACCGGATCGCAGACGCAAACTTCGGCTCCGGCGTTTCGCAATATCCGCCGCATTTCGGAAACGCGGCTGTTGCGCGGGTCGGGACAATTCTCCTTGAACGAAAAGCCGAGAATCAGCACGCGCGCGCCTTTAATTTTGACGCCGCGCCGCGCCATTTCATAAATCGCGGCGTCGGCGACGTATTTTCCCATTGAATCGTTTATCTGCCGCGCCGCCAAAATCAAATTCGGCTGATAGCCGCTGGTCTGCGCCTTGTGGCAGAGATAATACGGATCCACGCCGATGCAGTGTCCGCCCACCAGCCCGGGGACGAAAGGCAAAAAATTCCACTTGCCCGCCGCGGCGGCGAACACTTCGGCGGAATCCAAATCCATCGAACGGCACAGCATCGCAAACTCGTTCATCAGCGCGATATTGACGTCGCGCTGCGTGTTTTCTATCACCTTGGACGCCTCGGCGACGCGGACGGACGGCGCGCGATGGGTGCCGGCGGCGATGATTTTCCGGTAAATATCGTCCGTCCGCGCCGCCGCCTCCGGAGTCGAACCGGCGGTCACTTTTTGGATCGCCGAAAGCGGCCGCGCGGCGTCTCCGGGATTCGCCCGCTCCGGAGAATAGCCGCAAAAAAAATCGCGGTTATATTCCAGCCCGGAAACTTCCGCCAGAATCGGCGCGCACACCTCCTCGGTCACGCCCGGATATACGGTGGATTCCACGATCGCCAGCCCGCCGCGCGGCAGCATTTTCCCGACCGCGCGACAGGCGTCGGTCAGCGGCGACAAGTCCGGGCGGTTGTCCGGCAAAAGCGGCGTCGGCACGGTAATAACGAACACGGTGCATCCGGCGGCGTCCGAAATGTCCGAAGTAAACCGAATTTCCGCGCCGCGCAACTCGTCCGCCGAAAGTTCGCCGGTGTCGTCCCCGCCGTTTCGCAGCGCGGAAATTCGGGCGGAATCGCGGTCGCAGCCGACGACAAAAAAATGTTTCGCCAGCGCCGCCGCCAGCGGCAGCCCGACATACCCGAGTCCGATCACGCAAATTTTTTCGTCCGTCATTTTTTCCATAAAAGACATTTTACGCGATTTTTGCGGCGGCATGATACAATGGCGTTATGAACAATTTTGACGCGCAATTTAAGAAAGTGTGGGCGATTTTGGAAAAAACCGCCGAAGACCACAAGCGGCGGGAGGCGGAAGCCGACAAACGCGCGGCGGAGCACGAGCGGTGGAAGAAAGATTTTGACCGGCGTTACGGCGGATTTATCAACAACTACGCGGAGTCGCTGGAAGACGAATTCGCCGACGCGATGGAGGACGAAATGCGCGTCGGCGACATTCCGCTGCACGAAGTAAAGCGAAATGTCGGCGCCCGGTACGAATACGACATTGCCGCCATCAACGGCGACTGCGTCGCGGTCGGCGAAATCAAACACAAACTTTTGTCGAAAGATGTCGTCAAATTCGCCGAGGAACGACTGCCGTATTTTGCGGCGGATTGCCCGCTGCTCGCCGAAGATCGCAAAGTGCTGGGAATGGTCGGCGGCGCGTCCGTCGCCAAAGACGCGCGCAAAGAAGCGGCAAAACGCGGACTGCTCGTCCTGCGCCTCAAAAACAAAAAACTCGTCGTAGAAAACGCGGCGGACGCGCGTCCGATGCCGCAATCGGCGTAAGGCGATGGAAAACGATTCGCCGAAAAAGAATCTGCCGACGGTGATTCCGCCCGCATCGGCTTCGCTGTCGCGCGCGAAAACGCTCATCCGTTTGACGAACGAAGTTCTCGCCAAACCCCAACCGCTCGATCCCAAATTGCTTTTAGACGCCGCCGAATGCGGAGATACGGCGGAGGTTAAGCGTCTGCTTGATGCGGGGGCGGATCCGAGTGCGGTGGATGAGGACGGCTTGTCGACGGCTTTGATATTGGCGGCGGGATGCGAAAACGCGGAAGTTGCCCAGCTACTGTTGGCTGCAGGAGCGAATCCGAATCAGGCGAATAAAAACGGCGGTACCGCTCTGATGGCGGCGGTATACTGCAGACATGCCGAAGTTGTCAATGTGCTGTTGTTGGCGGGTGCGGATCCGAATATGGCGCTGAACGACAATGTCACAGACGATGCTGACAATGGTTTAACGGCTTTGATTGGATCGGCAATTGAAGGACATGTCGAAATTGCCGATATGCTGTTGTCGGCGGGTGCGGATCCGAATGCGGCGAAAAATAACGGTTGGACGGCTTTGATGATTGCGTCATGGTATGGACATGCCGAAATTGTCAATGTGCTGTTGTCGGCGAGGGCGAATCCGAATGCGGCGAGAAATGGCGGCTGGACGGCTTTGATAGATGTTGCATTAAAGGGACATGCCGAAATTGCCGATATGCTGTTGTCGGCGGGGGCGGATCCGAATACGGCGGCTGATAAAGGCGAAACGGCTCTGATGCGGGCGGCATTAAAAGGATATTCCGACATTGCACAAATTTTGTTGTCGGCTGGTTCAGATCCGAATGCGGCGGATAATGACGGTTGGACGGCTTTGCGTATTGCCAAAAAACGCGGGCATTCCGAGATTGTGCGCATTCTAAAAGCGGCGGGGGCGGAAGAGAAGCCGTTTTGGTCGCGGCTGTTTCGGTAGCGGGGGCGGAGTAGCTTCCGTTTCCCGCTGGCGGATTCGGATTATTCCGGAGAGGAACGCAACGAATCCAACCGCCCGCTCTTGGCGATTTGGAAAACGCGATCGCGTTCTTTTTGGAAGAACGTTATGTTGCCGTCTTCGCCGCTCTTCCATTTCACAAAAAAATTGAGACCGGGGAGCCGAGTGTCCTTACGGACGACTATGACGGACAACAGACAACCGATGTCCGGTTTTTCCGTGCGCTTGTTGACTTTGTCCAGAGGCGCACTCATCCCATTGGGAACCCCGCCCACCGTCTCGGCGAGTTCGCCGTAAGTTATGGGACATCCCTTTTTCGCACGATCCACGAGGCACTTGATAATTTCTGCGTACTGCATAGCGTTCTCCCTGCGGACAATTGTATCATAATTTCGCCGAATTGCCGAAATTGGCAAAATTAAGGCGGATTCGGCAAAAAAACAAGGTTGTTTACGGTCTTAACTCCCTTGTCGACGGGAAGATTCACGCTATTTTTTGCGGGCGAAAAACGGCGGAGATTCCCGCTTTCGCCGGAATGGCGGCACTTTTAATCCCTTAATTAAAATACGCCATTCCGGCGAAAGCCGGAATCTCATTCCCATTCCTGCGAAAGCAGGAATCTCCGCGCCGAAGGCGCAAATTGTAAATTGCAAAAATTACAATTACCCGCAGCTTCGCGGCGGCGGAAATTCCTGCTTTCGCAGGAATGGTACGGGTGGTAAAAAATGGGACGGTCTCTTCCCTTTGATTTCGCGGGAATGGAACAGAGACGGGGATGGAATTTCTTTTGGACGAAATGCGGTTAACTTTTTTTTCTTAAAAAATTAATGCACCTTGCCGGGGACGAAGAGGGAGAAGCGGGGGATTTTCGCCTCGAATTCCTCGCCGCTTTCCAGGCGCATCGTGTAGGCGCCGGACATGCTGCCCGCCGGAGTCGGCAGGTCCGCATAACTCGAATAGGCGAAGTCGCCGCCGGGGACGATGCGCGGCTGCTCGCCCACCACGCCCTCGCCGCGAATTTCGCGCGCGTTGCCGTCGCCGTCGGTAATCCGCCATTGGCGCGACAGCAGTCGGTACGCCGCGCCGCCGATGTTGCGGATGACGATGCGGTAGACGAAACAATAGCGGCCGCCCGGAATTTGAATTTCGGGGGCGTATTCCGCGCGCGCGACGACTTCCGTTTTCGCGTCGGCGGCGGCGTATTCGGTGACGGCGGCGGCGTCCGGCATTGTCGTAGTATAATCCGCTTCGTGGAAAAACAACCGCTGATCGTCGCCGCGAGTTTGCTGTCGGCCGATTTTTCCCGTCTCGGCGACGATGCCGCCGCCGCGCTGGACGGCGGCGCCGACTGGCTGCATCTGGACGTGATGGACAATCATTATGTGCCGAATCTCACTTTCGGCGCGCCGCTTTGCGCGGCGCTGCGCCGCCGTCTTCCCGCCGCGTTTTTGGACGCCCATTTGATGGCGTCTCCCGTCGATAATTTAATCGCCCCGTTCGCGGACGCCGGCGCGAGCTCGCTGACGTTTCATCCCGATGCGTCGGCGCATCCGCATCGGACTTTGCATTCCATCGCCGCCGCCGGAATGCGCGCCGGGGTGGCGCTCAATCCGGACGCGCCGCTTTCGCGGCTGGAATATCTTTTGGACGCGGCGGACATGGTTTTGCTGATGACGGTAAATCCCGGCTTCGGCGGACAGAAATTTATCGCGCCGATGCTGGACAAAATCGCCGCCGTCCGCAAAATGATCGACCGCGGCGGGCGCGAAATTCGTCTGCAGGTGGACGGCGGAATCAATCCGCGGACGGCGGCGCAATGCGTCGCGGCGGGCGCGGACGTTTTGGCCGCCGGAAACGCCGTTTTTGGCGACGGCGGCGGCGGATACGCGCGGGCGATTGCCGCGCTGCGCGGCGGCGGCGGATGAATTCCGCGGCGCTGTTTGATTTGGACGGGACGCTGATCGATTCCGCGCCCGACATTCACGCGGCGGCGGCGGCGATGTTGCGCGACTTGTCGCTGCCGGAGTTGCCGTTTTCCGTCGCCCGCGGCTATATCGGCGACGGCATGGCGCGGTTTGTCAAGCGCGCGCTGACCCGCCAATGGCGGGGCGAGCCGGACGAATCGCTGTTTGCGAAGGCGGCGGAGCGGATGGAATTTCATTACGCGCGCGAATGCACCGTCGGACGGCGGACGGCGCAAACCGATTCCGATTTCGGCCAACTCGCGGGACCGCGCGGCGTGTACGAGGGCGTGGCGGAGACGCTGTCCGCCCTGCGGCGGCGCGGCGTGCCGCTGGCGTGCGTGACCAACAAGCCGGCGCGGTTTACCGCTCCGGTCTTGGCGGCGTGCGGTTTGGACGAATTTTTTTCGGCGGTGATTTCCGGCGATTCGCTGCCGTACAAAAAACCGCATCCCGACCCGCTGCGCGAGGCGTGCCGCCGCCTGTCGGCGAAGCCGGAGAAAACGTGGATGATCGGCGATTCGCCGGCCGACAAAAACGCCGCCGCCGCCGCGGGCTGCCGTTTCGCGTGGGCGTCGTACGGCTATCACCGCGGCGACGAGTTGACTCGCGCCGAAAAAATCATTTATAATTTCGCCGATATTTTGCAGACGATGGAATCGGAGGTTATCTGATGCTCGCCCTGGAAGTGAACAATTTAAGCAAATCCTACGCCGGCGCGGCGGTGTTGCGCGGCGCGAATTTTTCGGTGGAGGCGGGCGAGTTTTTCGGATTCGCCGGCATCAACGGCGCCGGCAAGAGCACTTTCTTAAAGTGTATGCTGGATTTTTGCGACTACGAGGGCGGCGACATCCGCCTGTTTGACGTGTCGTCGAAAGATCGCGGCGCGCGGCGGCGCATCGCCTTTTTGCCGGAGCGTTTTATTCCGCCCTATTATCTGACCGGGGAGCAATTTTTGCGTTTTATGGCGCGTCTGCGGCGGGACGACTATTCCGCCGCCGCGGCGGAGGAAATGCTGCGCGAACTGGATTTGGACTTGTCCGCGCTGCGCAAGCCGGTGCGTTCGTTTTCCAAGGGCATGACGCAAAAACTCGGGCTGGCGTCGTGTTTTCTGGCGCGCCGCGACATGTATTTTTTGGACGAACCGATGAGCGGGCTGGATCCGAAGGCGCGGGTGCTTGTCAAGCGGCAGTTCCAAAAACTCGCCGCGCGCGGGGCGACGCTGTTCTTTACCTCGCACATGCTTTCCGACATTGAAGAAATTTGTTCGCGGATGGGCGTGCTGCACGACGGGCGCGTCTGTTATTTGGGCGATCCCGCCGGCATGCGCCGCGAATTCGGCGGCGACACGTTGGAGGAGGCGTATTTGAACGCCATCGGCGCCGGCGATGCTTGACCCGGAATTGCTGCGCCGCGATTTCGCCGCGGTCGCCGCGAATTTGCGGCGGCGCGGTCCTCCGCCGGACGCGGAAGAATTCGCGCGACTGGAATCGCGCCGCCGCGAAACACAGCGCGACGCCGAATCGCTGCGCGGCGAACGAAATCGGCGGGCGAAATCCGGCGCGCGACCCGCGCCCGCGGACGCCGCCGAAAGCAAAAACCGTCTGCGCGCCGCCGAGGCGGAAATGCGCGACGCGCGCGCGCAATTGGACGACTATCTTTTGCGGCTGCCGAATTTGCTGCACGATTCGGTGCCGGAAGGCGAAGACGAAACCGCGAACGCCGAAGTTTCGCGCTGGGGGGAGATGCCGTCGTTTTCCTTCCAGGCGCTGGATCATGTCGCGCTGGGCGCGCGCATGCGGATGATGGATTTTGATTCGGCGGCGGCGATGGCGGCGGCGCGGTTTGTCGTGCTGACCGGCGACCTGTCGCGGATGCATCGCGCGCTGGCGCAGTTTATGCTGGACCTGCACACCCGCGAACACGGCTATGTGGAACATTATCTGCCGCATCTGGCGAACGCGCGCGCGATGACCGGCGCCGGACAATTGCCGAAGTTCGCCGGCGAAGTGTTTTTCGCGGACGCGGATTCGCTGTATTTGATTCCCACCGCCGAGGTGGCGCTGGTGAATATGGCGCGCGCGCGCGTTTGGGACGCCGCCGAATTGCCGCTGCGGCTGGCGGCGCACACCGCCTGCTACCGCCGCGAAGCCGGCGCGTACGGCAAAGACACCCGCGGAATGCTGCGCCAGCACCAGTTTGACAAGGTGGAACTCGTGCAAATGCGCGCGCCCGAAGATTCGTACGCGGGGCTGGAAGAAATGCGCGGCCACGCCGAACGCGTTTTGCGCCTGCTGGAATTGCCGTATCGCGTCGTGGTGTTGTGCGCCGGCGACACCGGTTTCGCCGCCGCCAAAACCTACGACTTGGAAGTGTGGATGCCGGGACAGAACCGCTACCGCGAAATTTCGTCGTGCAGCAATTGCGGCGCGTTTCAATCGCGGCGGCTGAACGCGCGCTGCCGCGCGGCGGACGGCGACGCGGCGCATATTCACATGTTAAACGGTTCCGGCGTGGCGGTGGGGCGGGCGTTGATCGCGGTGCTGGAAAATCATCAGCGGGAGGACGGCGCGGTGCGCGTGCCGCCGCCGCTCGTCCCCTACATGGGCGGGCGCGAATGGATCGGCGCGACGAATTGACGAAGGCGAAGGGGAACGACATGGCGACGACGGGCGCGGGAAAAAACGACTGGCTGGCGGCGTGGGCGGTCGCCTCCTACACTTTGCGCGAGGCGCTGCGCAACCGCATCTTGTGGATCGCGCTGGTGTTTTCGGTGATGGGCGTCGGACTGGCGGGATTCATCGGCGACGTCGCGGTGACCGAGGAGCGCGAGGTGAAGGTGATTTTGCTCGCCGCCGCCTATCGCTATTGCGCGGCGCTGACTTTGATGGTGCTGGTAATTTCCACGCTGGTGCGCGAGTTCAACGACAAATGTTTGGAATTATATTTGTCGCTGACGATTTCGCGTCTGATGTATTTCGTCGGCAAAATGGCCGGGTTTTTCATGGCCGGCGGAATGCTGGCGGCGGTGTTCGGCGCGGCGCTTTTGCTGTATGCGGACGCCGCGCCGGTGCTGCTGTGGACGGCGACCTTGGCGTGCGAGCTGGCGATCGTCGCGGCGGTCGGCGTCTTTTGCGTGATGAGTTTTAACCAGCAAATTCCGGCCTCCTTCGCCGCCGCGCTGGTGTTTTATTTGATGTGCCGGGCGGCGGACGGCATCGTGTTGATCAGCCAGAGCGAAATAATTTTGCATACCACCGGCGTGTATGTGATGAAGTTTCTCGTCGAATCGCTGGCGTTCGTATTGCCGAGTTTAGCGCGTTTCGCGCGTTCGGACTGGCTCGCCTACGGCGGCGTCGATTTCGCCGCCGCGCTGTCGCCGGTCGCGCTGCAGACGGCGATTTATGTTTTGCTGATCGGCGCGGCGGCGATGATAGATTTCTCCCGCAAAAACATTTGACGATGCCGCGCCCGCGCGTACGCCGGTTTCGTTTCCGCCTGTTCGTCAAGGACGAATATCGTCCGCTGCGCGCGGTGCCGCGCGGGCTGTGGGCGGCGGCGGCGTTCGCGCTGGCGGCGCAGTTGTGGTTTCACGATCATCTGGGCGCGCCGCAAGTGTCGGAACGCGAATTGCAATTGCCGCGTCCGCCGCCGGCGGAGTTGCTGCACGCCGCCGCCTTCGGCGATCCGCTGTCGCTGGGGCGCATACTGATGCTGAATTTGCAGGCGTTTGACAATCAGCAGGGTGTCAGCATTTTGTACATCGATCTGGATTACGACATGCTCGGGCTGTGGCTTGACCGCATTGTTTCGCTGGACGAAAAATCGGAGTATCCGCATTTTACCGCCGCCAAAATCTACACCGGACCGCCGGACGAGGCGCGCCGCCGCAAAATGGCGGAATGGGTGCGGCGGCACTTCCGCGCCTTTCCCGACGCGCGGTGGGAATGGATGGCGTATATGACAAATTTCGTCCGCCACCAAATAAAGGACGACGCGCTGTCTTTGGAGATGGCGCGCGAAATTCGCGCGCTGACCACGCCCGGCGAAGTGCCGGGGTGGACGCGGCAGATGGAGGTGTTCTTTTTGGAGAACGCGAACGAATACGAATCTTCCGCGGCGCTGCTGGCGAATCTTTTGGAAGCCGGGGAAGTCGCCGATCCCGCCGAGTTTTCGTTTTTGCTGACGCGTCTGGAGGAGATCGCCGAAAAAATGGTGGAGAGCGGCGAAGTGCGCAGCGAGGGCGAGATCGATAAAATTGACAATCAACTGCGCGCCCTACGCGAACAGTTCCTCCGCCAATACGGCGAATCGTCCGAGTCCGATTCTTAAATCTTATTTCTTGATTCGCGCGCGCCGCCGCGTCCGCGTCCGTTTCGGCGGCTCCATCTTGTCGGCGTCGGCAAGGCGCTTAAGCAAGCGCGCGTGTTCCGATTTTTCCGCCAAGAAGATGCTCTTCTTTATAATTTCCTCCGCCACATCGCCAATTTTACCGCCCGCATGAGTCGGCGCGTCAATGTAAGAATCCGCAAACCGCGTCCAGTCCTCCGGACTTTCCAGCCCGTAAGTTTCCTTCGCCGTAAAGATCCAAGCATCGTACATCTTAAAAACTCTCGCTGTCCAGATCGCCTTGCGCGATCTTCGCCTTCGCCGCCCCGCGCGCCATTATGCGCGTCGTCGCCAGCGCGGGCAAATTAGCGGGGCGGTTCGCAAAATAATCCACCGCCGACCACAACTGCAAACGCGGATATTCGCGCGCGCCGTCTTTTATTTTTCCGGCGGCGGCGAGAATTTTGCGGACGGACGGAGTCGGCGCGATCTTTTCCAGCGTGATATACACGCCGAAAAGCGCGCGTTTCTCGTTTATGGAATTCGCCAGCGCGCGAATCTTGTTCAAGTTGATTCCGGGCGACGCGGTCACCTGCGCGACAGCGAGCGGCGTCTTGGCGGCGGGCGGTTTGACCGCGCCCGCGATGTCGTTCTCCAGATAACCGTCGCCGTCTATGCCGCCGTCGGCGGTCTGTTTTTGGTTCGGGCGCATTCCCGGAATCCGCACCACCGCCCACTTTTCAAACTCAAACGGTTTTTGCGCGAGCAGTCGCGCGCCGTCCATGTCGCGCGGCATTCCCACCACATGAATTCTTTTGCGAATGTCGTGCAGGCGTGTGCAAATCAAATCCACCGGAAAGACGGAAATGTCAATGCCCGTCCATTTGCGCCCCAATTCGTTCGCCGCGACAACGGTCGTGCCGCATCCGCAAAACGGATCCAGCACCAGGTCGCCCTTGTCGGAGGACGCAAGAATGATCCGCCGCAAAAGCGCCAGCGGTTTTTGCGTGGGATAGCCGGTGCGTTCGCCCGAAAGAGAAGACGCCTGCGGAATTTCCCACCAATCGTGCAGCATTTTGCCGTCGGGATGATACAAATCCGATTTCGGTCCCTCGCGATGCGCGTCCCAGTCGCGATAAGGAATGCGCAAAATGTTGTGTTTCGCGCGTTTGGCGTCCTTGCCATACACGAGAATGGAGTCGTGCTTTTTCGGAAAATAACGCTTGCTCGCGCCGCCGGCGTGATAGCACCAGATGACTTCGTTGCGGAAGTTTTTCGCGCCGAAAATCGCGTCCATCAGCGCCTTGAGATAATGGCTCGCCGTGGGATCGCAATGCAGATAGATGCTGCCCGTTTCCGCCAGCATTTCGCGGCAGCGAACGAGACGCTGCGCCATATACGAAAGATATGACAGCATTCCGCTTTCGCCGAGCATTGCGGACAATCCATCCATCGCGCGCTTGATCGCATCCGAATAGTTGCGCGAAAGATCGTCCATCCGGTCGGCGGCGGCGGCGCCCCATTCCCAAGTGTCGGTGAACGCCATCACTTGCGCCTTCGCGCCGTTGGCGCTTTCCTTGCCGTACAAAATGTTGTACTTCGCGCTGGAATTGAACGGCGGATCGAGATAAATCAGATCCACTTTTCCGGCATAGCCGTCCGCCAGCCAGCGGTCCATAATATCCAGACAGTCGCCGTAGATCAGCGATTTGCCGTGCGCGAGCGCGTGCGGGGATTTTTTGCGGGTCATAACGTTTTCGCCCGCTCGCGCAGTTCAAATTTCTTAATTTTGCCGGTCGCGGTTTTGGGCAGTTCGCCGAACACGAAATGTCGCGGACGCATGAAGCCGGGGAGTTTTTCGCGGCAGAACTCCGCCAACTCCGATTCGCCGGCGGTCGCGCCGGGTTTCAGTTCCACGAACGCGCACGGCGTTTCGCCCCATTTGTCGTCCGGCTTCGCCACCACCGCCGCCGCGACGACGGCGGGATGTCCGCTGACGGCGTTTTCCACCGCGATGGAGGAAATGTTTTCGCCGCCGGAAATGATGACGTCTTTCAGGCGGTCCTTTATCTGCAAATAGTCGTCGTCGTGCATCACCGCCACGTCGCCGGTGCGAAACCAGCCGCCGGCGAACGCGGCGCGCGTCGCCTCCGGGTTTTTGAGATAGCCGCTCATGATCGTGTTGCCGCGCATGACGATTTCGCCGGGCGTTTGTCCGTCCGCCGGCGCGATTTCGCCGTCAACCATCACCGCCCAGTCGTCCAAAATCGGATAGCCCACGC
>JBPCXA010000065.1:0-7586 GCA_051008975.1 Gammaproteobacteria bacterium | reverse complement strand
GGATTTCCGCCGCCGTTGTCGCCCGTCGCCGGAGCCGCTTGCGGATCGGGAGGGACATAGCCCCGCGTACCGGGTCTGGCGTCCGGCACCTCCATCCAAACATCGCCGGTCGTCAGCAAAAAGAATTCGTCGCCCGGCACCAAATCGGAGGCGGCGGCGATTCTGCCCGCCGGTTCTTCGCCGTCGGCGACCGCCAAATCGCCGGCCGCATTCCGATACACGCGGAGGGTAATGTCGGGCGAATTTTGCGGATTGGACCTGTCAAAAAACGCCCAAATATCGCCCGCCTTCACCGATTCGCCGCCGAAAGTCGGCAACCCGTCCGGATCCAAAGTTCTGCCCACATCATCCCCGAAAGCACCGTTTATCAACGGCCGCACAGCCGTATCGAAAAGTACAGTATTAAAAGGACTGCCGCCGACATCGGCGACAATTTCCACCAACGTCTCGCTGGTATCGACGTTTCTGGTCGCGGTGACATACGCGAAAGTGGGCGTGGAATACACCTGCGCGCGGGCGGCTTGCTGCGCGTTCGCCGCCGAAATCGTTGCAAACGCCGCCGCGAACAGCACGGCGAAAGCGCAGAAAACCCGTAAAATTAACGAGTCACGAGGGGGGGGGGGGGCAGTGATTTTCATCGGGGGAACGCTCCTTTAATAGCAATAAAAATTGGATTTTATCAGAGAACGAGACAAAAAAAGCCGAATTTTTAACTTTTTTGCGATTTTTTTTGCTCTTTAATTCCATTCCTGCGAAGGCAGGAATCTCCGCCGCCGCATAGCGGCGGGAAATTGTACGCCTTCGGCGACAGTTTGCGCCTTCGGCGTGGAGATTCCTGCCTTCGCAGGAATGGAATTAAAGAGATTCCGGCTTTCGCCGGAATGGCGGTGCTTTTTGTCTTTGCGGACAATACCGAATTTGGCGGTATCCGAAAATACAAAAAAACGCCATTCCGGCGAAAGTTTATCCTCGCGAACGCGGGAACCGGAATCTCTTTCGCCGAAGGCGAATCGTTTGCGCTGACGCGCAAAGAGATTCCTGCTTTCGCAGGAATGGGACGGGGAGCGAAAATTGAAAAATCGCATTCGGAAGGCGTTAAAATGGCGGCGACGGACGGGGGGGAAATTTTTTATGCGGGTCATTACGATGAATTTGAACGGGGTGCGCGCCGCCTATCGCAAGGGGGCGGGCGAATGGCTGGCGGCGGCGCGTCCGGATATTCTCTGCTGGCAGGAAGTGCGCGCCGCCGATTCCGATTTGACGCCCGAAATGCGGCGTCCGGGCGGGCTGCGCGGCGAATTCGTTTCGCCGGAGCGGCGCGGATACAGCGGCGTCGCCGTCTTCGCCCGCAAAAAACCGGCGCGCGTCCGCCGCGTATTCTCCGCGAAAAACGGCGGCGTCTTAAACTCCGAAGGGCGTTTCGTGCGGATGGATTTCGCCGCCCTCTCCGTGATTTCCTTGTATATGCCGTCCGGCTCCGGCGGCGAAGCGCGGCAGGCGGTAAAATACGAAGTGATGGACGCGCTGTATCCGTGGCTCGTCCGGCGGCGGCGGGAGGCGGACGAAACCGGGCGCGATTTTTTGATTTGCGGCGACATCAATATCGCGCACGCCGAAAAGGACATTAAAAACTGGCGCGGCAACCGCAAAAACTCCGGCTTTCTGCCCGCCGAAAGGAAATGGCTTTCGCGCGTATTCGCGGACGCCGGATGGCGGGATGTCTTCCGCCTGCTGGACGACCGCGACGGACAATATACCTGGTGGTCGAACCGCGGACGCGCGCGCGAAAACAATGTCGGCTGGCGCATTGATTATCAAATCGCCACGCCGCGGCTGGCTTCGCGCGCGCACCGCGCCGAAATTTATACGGCGCAAAATTTTTCCGACCACGCGCCGCTGATTGTGGAATATCGCGGGCGGCTTTAACGCGCGCCGCCGCCGATTAACGCCGCCGTTTCTTTTTTTTGCCGCGGCGCACTTCGCGGCGCGTACGGCGGCGGACGGGCGATTCCGTTTTCTCCGCCGCCGTTTTTGCAAAGATTTTTTTCCACCACGGCGCGGACCGCGCGGCGGCGGCGGGCAAATCCGCCCCGTTTTTATCGTCCTCTTCCGTTTCTTCAACTTCTTCTTCCGGCGCAACGGAATCGCCGTCAATTTCGGCGGAATCGGCGGCGGCGGTTTGCAAATCTTCCGCGGATTCCGCCGCGTCCGCGACCGGTTGCGGATCGTCCCGGAGATCCGCGGCGGACGTTTCCGGCGCATTTTTCGCGTCCGCCGAATTCGCCGCCGCCGCGTTATTTTTCTTCGCCGGAGAAAACAAACGCGCGTACGCCCGCCGCGCCGCCGGCGTCCATTTGTCCATACACAAAAGGGCGACGCCGCCCAAAAGCATCGGGACGGACAGCAGTTGCCCCATTGAAAATCCGCCGAAAATAAAACCGAGATGCGCGTCCGGCTCGCGGAATAATTCCGAAACTATCCGCGAAAGCGCGTAGCCGGTCAAAAATACGCCCGACAAAAAACCGGGCGGGCGGCGGCGCGCGGAAAAAAACAGCAAAACCGCGAACAACAGCGCGCCCTCCAAAAACGCCTGATACAGCGGCGACGGATGGCGCGCGACCGAATCGCCGGAAAAAATCATCGCCCACGGCAAATCGGGCGGCGCGACCCGTCCGGGCAATTCGCCGTTGATAAAATTGCCGATTCGCCCGAGTCCCAGACCGATCGGCGCCAGCATCGCGGCGAAATCGGTCGTCCGCAAAAACGGCAGCCCGCCGCGCCGCGCGTATAAAAAAAGCGCGACCGCCACGCCCAGCAGTCCGCCGTGAAACGACATTCCGCCGTCCCACAAGCGCGGAATTTGCCCCGGATTTTCGGCGTAAAACGCGGGATTGTAAAACAAAACATAGCCGAGCCGCCCGCCGGCGACGACCCCGATAACGCCCGCCAGCAGCATGTCGTCCATCACCAGCCGCCGCAAATCGGCGAACGCCGCCCGCCGCAACAGCCGCCGCCCCCAGGCGAAAGCGGCGGCGAACGCCAGCAAATACATCAGACCATACCAGCGCACCGGCCAGCCGAAAATGTAAAACGCCGTCGGATCTATGTCGGGATGCGCGATCATCGGCGCGCCTATTTTAACCGATTCCCGCCGTCCGCCGCAAAAACGCCGCCGCAAGAATTCGCAAAAATTCCGGCGCGTTAATAAAAGAACATCGCCGCGGAAAGGTATTTTTCAAGCCGCCCCGCAACTCGCTTTATCAAAAAACGCCGCGCCCGGACGCCGCCGCCGCCCGCAAAAACGCGTCCGCCGCGGCGATAGTGATAATATCGCTTTTTATAATGCCCATTTTGCGCGCGCTGACCATAATTAACGTCGTCCGGCGGTTTCGTTTGGACGACATTATTTTGTCGGCGCTGGCGCGTCCATGGGCGCGCGTTTGGCGGCGGGTGTTTCGCGTGCGCGGCGGCGCGCCGCCCGAAGTCCGTCTGCGGCGGGCGTTGGAACATCTGGGGCCGATTTTCGTCAAATTCGGGCAGCTGCTTTCCACCCGCTCCGATTTGCTGCCGCCGCCGTTTGTCGCCGAATTGTCCAAATTGCAGGATCGCGTGCCGCCGCATCCGCCGCCGCAAATTCGCGCCGCGCTGTGCGACGCCTACGGCGAATCGCCGGAAACGATTTTCCGCGAGTTTGACGAAACGCCGGCCGGCAGCGCCTCGGTGGCGCAGGTGCATCGGGCGACGCTGGCGGACGGCGGCGGCGAAGTGGCGGTAAAAATTTTGCGTCCCGGCGTGCTGCGCCGCATCCGCCGCGATTTGCGTCTGATGGAGGGATTCGCCGCGCTCGTCCGTTTCGCGCTGAAAGACGGCGAGCGGCTGCGTCCGCAGGCGGTCGTGGAGGAATTCGCGCGTCATCTGGGAAACGAAACCCGGCTGCTGCGCGAAGCCGCGAATTGCGCGCAAATCGGGCGCAATCTCGCCGACTCGCCGCATGTCGTGGTGCCCGCCGTGCATTGGAAATACTGCCGCGACACGGTGATGGTGATGGATTATTTGCACGCCGTGCCGATTTCGGACGCGGAGACGTTGCGCGCCGCCGGGGTGGATTTGTCGTCGCTGGCGCGGCGCGGGGTGGAGTTGTTTTTTACGCAGGTGTTCCGCGACGGCTTGTTTCACGCCGATATGCATCCGGGCAACGTGCATGTGGATTCGCGCGGGCGTTTCGTGCTTTTGGATTTCGGCATCGTCGGCGGGCTGAACGAGTTTGACAAGGAATATCTGGCGCGCAACTTTATCGCGTTTTTCAACCGCGACTATCGCGCCGTGGCGCGGATGCACGTGGATGCCGGCTGGACGCCGGCGGACACGCCGGTGGATTTGTTTGAGAGCGACATCCGCGCGGTGTGCGAGCCGGTGTTCGCCAGACCGCTGAAAGAAATTTCGTTCGGGCGACTCCTGCTGCAAATGTTCCAGGTGGCGCGGCGGTTCGAACTGGAAGTGCAGCCGCAGCTTTTGCTTTTGCAAAAGACGCTGTTTAATGTGGAGGGAATGGGGCGCGGATTGGATCCGGACATTAATTTATGGGATACCGCGAAGCCGTTTTTGGAATCGTGGGCGCGGCGGCAGTACAATACGCGGCGCGCGCTGCGCGCTTTGCGAAAACAGGCGCCCGACTGGATCGCGATTCTCGACGAACTGCCGCGGGCGGCGCGCGAAATGCTGCGCGGCGCGCGCCCGCCGCGGCGCGACAAAGAAGTGCGCCGTCTGCGAAAACGCGCGCGACGATGGAAATACGCCGCGCTGGCGGCGGCGATATTCGCGGCGGCGGCGTTCGCGGATTTAATTTAATGCCGGACTCCAAACCGCACCGGCGCGGCGCGTTCGCGGACATTCCGATGCCCGCGCGGCTAATCATCGCCACCCGCAAAAGCCCGCTGGCGCTGGCGCAAGCGCACATCGTCGCGCGCGCGTTGGAAAAATTCGGTGTGCACCGCGTATTGAAAAAAATCACCGCGACCGGAGACGAAATCATCGACCGTCCGCTGGCGGACATCGGCGGCAAAGAATTGTTCGTCAACAATTTGCGCCGCGCGCTTTTGGAAGGCGCGGCGGACATCGCGGTGCATTCCATGAAAGATCTGCCCGCGGAACGGTCGCCGGAGTTTTCAACAATCGTAGCTGGATTCGCCGAAGACCCGCGTGATGTTTTTATTTCACGGCGATACGAATCGCTCGCGGCGATGCCGAAAGGCGCGACCGTCGGCACCTGCAGCCCGCGCCGCGCCGCGCTGTTGCGCGAATATTTTCCGCAAATTAGAATCGTACCGATGCGCGGCAACGTGCAGACGCGTCTGCAAAAAATGCGGGACGGCGCGTGCGACGGAATCATTCTCGCCGCCGCCGGGCTGCATCGTCTGAATTTAATCGGGATGGGCCCGGATTATCCCATTTCCGAGGTCAATCTTAATTTTGATTATTTGTCCCCGGAAATATTTATTCCCGCGCCCGGACAGGGAATGCTGGCGGTGGAATGTTTGCGCAAAAACTTGGACTTGTCCGATGATGCCCGTACGCCGCTAACCGCGGTATATGACGCCCTTTCTGATTTTGAATCGGACTCGCTGTATCGGAATATTGCCGAAAGTAAATTTGTCCGCACGATCGGCGGCGACTGCCGGACGCCGCTCGGCGCATACGCGCATATTGACGGCGATGATATTTGTCTGCGCGCTTTTTATGCGGGCAACGGAAACTTTCGTCAATCTTGCGTACATTATGAGAACGGCAATCCCGGCGCCCTTTATGCCGGAGAAACCGCGGCGGGCGCGGTATTGCAAACGATCAATAATGTATGGGTAAGCCGTCCGTATCGCCGCGCTTTTGATTTGGCGCGCGCGCTGCGGCGGCATGACTTGGCGGACATCATTAAACCGGCGATGCGAATTGTCGCCGCAAAAAACCGGCATTTTAACCAACTGCTGTCGCGTCCGCGATTTTATGATCTGGCGATATTCGTCAGCGAAGAAGCGGCGCATCGTTGCCGCAATTTAATCGCCGCGGAAAAATCTTTGCCGGCGATGGCGATCGGCGATGCGACTTTTGCGGCGGTAGAAAAAATCGCCGCGTTCGCCGCCGTGCGCGCGTCCGCCGGAGACGGCGATTCGTTGCTGCGGTCGCCGCATTTGCGCGCGCGACAAATTGACGGCAAAAAAATCGCGGTTGTCGGCGGCGTCAGCGGCGACGATCCGCATTCGCTTTCGCCGGATCTTTGCGAAGAATTGCGGCGGCGCGGCGCGGAAGTTTTTTGCGCCGTCGCCTATCGCCGAATTCCCGCGCCGGCGAATGACGCGGACATCGCGGCGCTTTGCGAAAGCGGCACTTTACGCGCCGCCGTCGCATACAGCGGCGACACGGCGGCGAATATGCTGGCGATGATCGCGCCGCGGCATCGCGATTTTTTCTTGCGGTCGCCGCTGTTTGTGATTCATCGGAATATCGCCGCCGCCGCGCAAAAAATGGGATTCCGCGACGTGCATATCGCCCCGCCGGACGCCGAAAAAATGGCGGCGCAAATCGCCGCACACCTGCAAACCCGCGAATAAGATTTCCGCGCAAACGATTCGCCTTCGGCGAATGAGATTCCCGCGTTCGCGGGAATGGGATTAATGGCGAGAATGGATTTTTTTCGTCCCATTCCTGCGAAGGCAGGAATCTATACGCCGAAGGCGGTAATTACCCGCCGCTTTGCGGCGGTATAGATTCCTGCCTTCGCAGGAATGGAATTAAAGAGATTCCGGCTTTCGCCGGAATGGCGGTACTTTTTGTCTTTGCGGACAATACCAAATTTGGCGGTATCCGAAAATATAAAAATACCACCATTCCGGCGAAAGCCGGAATCTCTTTCCTGCGTAGCAGGAATCCCCCCTAAAAACGCCGCACCGCCGACAAATTGAAGCGGGCGTTGTCGCCGAACTCGTCCGCCGATTCCCAACGGAATCCCGCAGACGGGCGAATCGTCCAGCGGTTGTAGCGGAGAACGCTTTCCAAATTCAACGAATTTCGCGTTTCGGTTTCGTCCTCGTCCAAACGGGAATGCAGACGGTACGTCGGCGACAACCGCCAAATTCCGCCGTTGTAATCCGCCGAAAGCGAAAAATTGTAATCGGCGGTTTCGCCCTGCACGGTTTCAGAGAACGCGGCAGTCCACAAATCGGCGGAGTATTCGCCGCCGCTTTCGTAGCGGAAATCGCCGAATTCGCCGTTGGAATTCGCCTGCCCGGCGGCGGCGTACAAATGCCAGTTGTCTTTATGGAAATCCAGCCGCCCGCCGGTGTTCACGGAGTAACCGCTTTCGGTCAACGAATATCCGTAATCGGGGGCAAAATTAAACAGCGAAAAATCGCCGCCCGAAAGGTATGCCGCCATAAATCCGACAACGCCCACGCCCAAACCGACAACCGCCAAATCCCGGGCGTTGCTGTCGCCGCCGGGGGCGGGAGCGGAATCGGCGGTTTCGGCGGGCGGATTCGGGTCGGGGTTGGGATCGGGCGTTGCCGTCGGCGTACCGTCACAGGAATTTAGCAGGG
>JBPCXA010000064.1:0-9953 GCA_051008975.1 Gammaproteobacteria bacterium | reverse complement strand
CAGCGACGGCTGCACTTTTACCGACGCCTCGTGCAGTGCGGCGGAGGACGGAGCGGGCGCGAACGACGACAATACCGCCTGCACTTTTTCCAATAATTCGTGCGGAATGTTCAGAGCCGGCTCGGTGCCGGGCGGCGGAAGTTGTGTATGCCCCGCCGGGGAGGAGGTTATCGGCGGCGAAATGTACTGCCTGAATTTTGACGCTCCGGTCAGCAGTTTGTATACGATGGACAACTGCGTTTCCGATGATGTCGGAGTTTGGACGGTTTCGTACGAATTGGATTCTTCCGCCACCCCGGCGGTCGTCGTCGCCGAATTGTGCGATGTTCCCTACGAAAAAATCGCCGCCCCCGACCCCGTTTCGTCGGGCGGTTTGGCGCCGCTGCAGGTGAATGTGGGCGATACGGGCGATTCTTGCGCGATGCGTTTGCACGGCACCGCCGCCGCCACCACCGCGCTTTGCAACGATCAAACATTGTTTTCCGAAAACGGATTTCCGATTAAGCCGACGGGATTCGACGCGAGTACGGAACGGTTGACAGTTGACACCGATGGCGCGGTTTCGTTTAACGGAGAGAACGTCCCCCAATTTGCGCCGTCGCCTCCGCCGCCGCCCGACCCCGGCGATGATACTGCCGCCGCGCCCGCCAGCAAGAAGAGCGGTCAACATGCGCTCGGCGTTGGGGCGGGTTTGGGTGTTCTCGTGTACTTGTACGCGTGGCATTATTACGATGGCGACATTGGCGGGCTGTTTAACTTCTCGCCCGATTACGGTTATTCCGTCACCGAAGGCGGATATTCCTACCGCTACGGCGGGCGGCTGGATTTTCGCAACGAAGATTTGCATTTATATTGGAAAGCCGGACAGGCGAATTCCAACGGCGATTTCGGCGATTTTCGCTACGAAAGCGGCGGCGAATACACCGCCGATTTGTGGACGGCGTCGTTTTCGGAGGTGGTGCGAAGCGAAGAATCGGATTACGATTTTTCGTTGTCGGCGGATTATCGCGGGGGGATTTGGCGTGTATCGCCGACGTATCGCTTGCGTCATTCTCGTTTTGCCGAAGCGGAATCGGAGACGGCGAATTCTTTGAATTTGGAGGGCGTCCTCCGCTACAATCGCTGGACGATTTCGCCGTCCGCCGGATTCAATTGGGAATCGGCGGACGAGTTCGGCGACAACGCCCGATTCGGTTTGTCGGCGGTGCGGCGGTTCTAAAGAACGCCCATTCCTGCGAAGGCAGGAATCTCCACCGCCGCAAAGCGGCGGGTAATTGTAATTCCTGCAATTTACAATTACCGCCTTCGGCGTATAGATTCCTGCCTTCGCAGGAATGGGACGGTCTCTTTAATCCCATTCCCGCGAACGCGGGAATCTCATTCGCCGAAGGCGAATCGTTTGCGCTGTCGCGCAAAGAGATTCCGGCTTTCGCCGGAATGGCGGGTTCTTTTTGTCTTTGCGGACAATACCGAATTCGGCGGTATCCGAAAATATAAAAAAACCGCCATTCCGGCGAAAGCCGGAATCTCTTTGTTCACTTTGATTTTTTGCTTTAACCACCCGTCCCATTCCTGCGAAGGCAGGAATCTCCGCGCCGAAAGGCGCAAACTGTCGTCGAAGGCGTACAAACGTACAATTACCCGCCGCTTCGCGGCGGCGGAGATTCCTGCCTTCGCAGGAATGGGACGGGGGGCGGGAATGGGACGGTCTCTTTTCCTTTGATTTCGCGGGAATGGGACAAAAGGGGCGGGCGGGGCGGCGGATGATTATTCCGCGGAATCGGGTTTCCAGTGTCGGACTGTTTCCACCAGCGCGGCGACGTTTTCGGGCGGCGTGTCTTTGTGGACGCCGTGTCCTAGATTGAAAATGTGGCCGGGCGCGCCGCCGAAATCTTCCAGCACCCGCCGCGTTGCCGCCGCCGCGCTTTCGGCGTCCGACAACAACGCCGCCGGGTCCAAATTGCCCTGAATCGCCGTCCGCCCCGCCGACATCCGCCGCGCCGCCGCCAGCGGCGTCCGCCAGTCCGCCCCCACCGCGTCGCAGCCGCAGGCGGCGATTTTCGGCAGATGAAAACCGCAGTCGCGCGCGAAAACAATCGTCGGGGCGGGCGCGATTGCGGCGACAATCCGGCGAATGTATTCCAGCGAAAAATCTTCGTAATCGCCGCCGCCCAGCAGCCCCCCCCAGCTGTCAAAAATCATCGCCGCCTGCGCGCCCGCCGCCAATTGCGCGCGCAAAAGCGAAATACACGCCGCGGCGTTAATTTCCAAAACCCGATGCAACAAATCCGGACGGGAATGGCGCATCGCGCGCGTCCGCCAAAATCCGCCGCCGCCGCCGTCAATCATATAGCACGCCAAAGTCCACGGCGCGCCGCAAAAACCGATCAGCGGCACATCCGGCGGCAGCGCGCCCCGCGCCAGCCCGCAGGCGGCGGCGACATATTGCAAAGATTCCGGCGGCGGCTCTTGCAATTTAAGAATCGTCTCCTCGGAATCCGCCGGGGCGGCGAAACGCGGACCTTCGTTTTCCACAAAATGCAGCCGCAATCCCATCGCGTCCGGAATCGTCAGAATGTCCGAAAAAATAATCGCGGCGTCCAAACCGAAACGGCGCACCGGCTGCAGCGTAATTTCGCACGCCAATTCCGGCGTCTTCAACATCGGCAAGAAACCGCCCGATTCGGCGCGCAATTTGCGATATTCCGGCAAATACCGCCCCGCCTGCCGCATCAGCCACACCGGACGACGCGCCGCCGGGCGGCATCGCAAGGCGCGAAAAAACAGCGTGTCTTCCCAGACGCTCATCGGTTCATCGGAAAAGGCGAAAGGCGCGATAGTAAATTTCGGCGCGCCGCGAAAACGCCGCCCCGCCCGCCATTATAGCAAAAAGCGCGCGGGCGCGTATAATGCGCGAATGGGCGTTTTGCGGGACAGAAAAATTTTGATCGCCGGGGTGCGCAACAAACGCTCCATCGCCTTCGCCGTCGCCGTCCGCGCCGCCGCCGAAGGGGCGAAACTCTCGTTCGCCGTGCAGCCGGACGCGCGCGAGGAAGACAACAAAGCCGCCGCGCTGGTCAAACGGGAATTCGCCGGCGCGCCGGTGTTTTTGTGCGACGCCGCGCGGGACGATTCGGTAAATGCCGCGGTGAACGATTCCGCCGCCGCGCTGGGCGGACTGGACGGACTGGTGCATGCCATCGCCTTCGCCCGCCGCGAGGCGATTTCCGGCGCCTATCACGAGGGCGTCGACCGCGAGGGATTCGCCGAGGCGCTGGACATCAGCGCCTATACCCTGACCGCCTTCGCGCGCGCCGCGCTGCCGCATTTTCGCGGCGACGGCGCCGTCGTGACGCTGTCCTATCTGGGCGCGGAACGCGCGATGCCGAACTATAACGTGATGGGCGTGGCGAAAGCCGCGTTGGAGGCGAGCGTCCGCTATCTGGCGTTCGGAATGGGCGGCGAAGGCGCGCGCGTCAACGCGATTTCCGCCGGGCCGGTCAAAACGCTGTCGGCGGCGGGCATCGGCGGTTTCGGAAAAATCCTGCGGCAGGTGGAAAAACAGGCGCCGCTGCGCCGCAATATCACCGCCGAAGAAGTCGCCGCCGCCGCCGTGTTTTTGCTGTCGCCGCAGGCGTCCGCGATTACCGGCGAAGTTTTGCATGTGGACTGCGGCTTTCATATCACCGCCGGAATGGCGGAAACGGAATAAATCAGTACTGCGACTGCAGCGGTTCGTCGTCAAAATAAATTTCGTAGTTTTCCGCCAGAATTTGCAGATAGGCGTTGACCGCCGCCGCCCGCCCGGATTCCGCCAGCAAATTTCCGATGGATTCCACGTCGTCCGCGCGAAACGGCGTATCAATCGCCTCGCGAATGCGGAATATGCGCACAATTCCGTCTCCCGGCACCAGCGCGAACGCCGGCAGCCCGCCGTCCAAGGCGGCGGCAAAAATCTCGCCGCGCGCGGAATCGTCAATTTCGGGCGGCGATTCGTCCTCCTCGCCGAGCAAACTCAGCGTCCACGGCCCCCGCCATTCCGCGTTCGCGGGCGCGATTGCGCTGTCCGCCGCCGCGTTTTCCAGCATAACGCGGATTTGTTCGCGCGCGGCGATTCTTCGCGAGATGCCGTCCCCGACTTCGGACAGCGGGCGCACCCGCGCCGGCTGATGACGCGCCGCCCGCGCCATCACATATACGTCGTCGTTCAGCGCGAAGGCGGGACTGGTTTCGCCGCCGGACAACACCTCCTCCGCGAACAACTGCGCGAGAACGGTTTCATCGGCGAAAAACTCCGGCGCCGTCCCGTCCGCCGCCGCCGCGTTGCGCGGCACGGAGAACGCGGTTTGCACGGACACGCCCGCCGCCGCCGCGACCGGTTCCAAGGAACCGATATTAATGTGCGCGACTTCCTGCAGATTCTCGACGCGCTCCGCCAGCGCGTCGCGGGAAACGATTCGCCGCGCCCGCGCCGCGGCTTCGTCGCGGAGTTCTTCCGCCCGCGGCGGCGGCGCGGAGGACACTTCCACCCGCAAAACGCTGAATCCGCCGTCCACCGCGACCGGCGCGCCGATTTCGCCCGCGCGCAATAAAAACGCCTCCTCGTCCATCGCGGCGGGCAGATCGCCGCGCACGATGACCCCCAAATCGCCGCCGTTCGCCGCGCTACCGGCGTCCTCCGAAAACTCGCGCGCCAAATCGGCGAAGGAATCCGGCGCCGCGCGCGCGCGTTCCGCCAGTTCCGCGGCGCGTTCGCGGGCGTCCTCGTCCTCCCCGGCGATAAAAATGTGGCGCGCCGTCCGCCGTTCGCGGGCGGCATATTCCTCCTCCAATTCGGCGAACGCCAGCGACATCGTCTCTTCGTCCGGCGGCGGCGCGTCTTCCGGCGCGGCGGCGGAAATGACGACATATTCCCAGTCCGCCTCTTCGCGGATTTGATATTCGCCCTGATTTTCGGAATAGTAGCGGGCGATGTCGTCCTCGCCGATGTTGAACGCCGTCGTCACGGTCAGCGCCGTCTCTTCGGCGACGCGTCGCTGGCGGCGGTAGGCGGCGATTTTTTCGCGCACCGCCGGCAACTCGCCCGGATTCGCCGCCGCCAGTAGCGCGCGCCGCCGCAGCGTGCGACGCACCTCCGTCTCCAAACGCCGCGGATCGCGGACGTAATCGTTAAATAAAGAGACCGAAAAATTTCCGGACTCGTCTTGAAACTCCGGCGTACCGCGGATTTCGGCGGCGACCGCGGAATCCGGCGGCTCAATTTGCCGGTCGGCGGCGGCGGCGCGCACGAGATATTCAGAGACCAAGCGCGTCCGCGCCTGTTCGGCGGCGGCGCGCGCCAGTTCCGGCGGCAACTCGTCCAAATTGTAGCGGGCGAGATAGCGCTCGGCGAGCGACTGATAGACGGCGGCGAATTCCGTCCGCGAGATTTCCAGCGACCCCACGCCGCCGACCGACTGCGCGGCGAGATTGCCGACCAGCGAGCCGCCGGCGAACATCAGCGGCAGCACGAATACGGCGACGCCGAAACGGCGCAGCATCGGCCACCGGCGAAAGACGAAAAACATACGCTACTCCTTTGCGCGATGGCGGAGTGGACGGGATTCGAACCCGCGACCTCCGGCGTGACAGGCCGATATTCTAACCAGCTGAACTACCACTCCTCCGCCGCGGCGGCTCGCGCCGCCGCGCGGCTGCGACGACAACGATTATTTGTTGACGGCGTCCTTCAAGGATTTGCCGGGGCGGAACTTCGGCGCGATCGACGCCTTAATTTTGAGCTCCGCGCCGGTCTGCGGATTGCGGCCGATGCGCGCCTTGCGTTTTTGCACGTCAAAAGAGCCGAAGCCGACGATGACCACCGGCTTTTTCTTTTTCAGCGACTTGGACACCGTGTCCACAAAGGCGTCCAACGCGCGCGCGGCGTCCGCCTTGCTCAAACCCGCCTCTTTCGCGATGCTTTCGATCAGTTCCGTCTTGTTCATGGTTTTCCCTTTCGTGTAGGTTTTAATAAAAACGGGACGGCTCTCCGCCGCCTTCCGCCCCGTCATTATAGTATTGATCCGCACGGTTCGCGCAAAATTTTGCAAAATTTCTCCCAAAAATTCCCGCGGCGGCGAAAAAAAACGAAAAAAATCCCGTTCCGCCCGCCAATTCCGAAAAAAACCGCGTCGCCGCCGCCGATCGTGCCGCGTCATCGGGGGCGGCGTCCGCAACGAATTCGCGGACGGGAGAACGAAAAAAATACGGCGGAAACGCGATGCGGCGGCGGTCGGCGGGGATTATTCTTCGGTCTCTTCCGGCAATTCCGGCAATTGCAGCCGCAGCCGCGCGCCGCCGCGCAAAACGATCATCGTCCGCAAAGACGGCGGCAGCGCGCCGGTTTCGGACAAGTCGCGCGGCGGACTCCCGTCAATTTCCAGCACGATGTCGCCCGGACGGACGCCGGTTTTCGCCGCCGGGGTGCCGGGCCATATTCGGGACACCAGCATCACCGGCGTCGTTTCCGGGACGAAATCCAGAACTTCGCGGTGCATTCGCGCGGACATCGGGCGCACCTCCGCCCCGAACGGATTGTCGGACGGTGGCTGCGGCAAAAAATCGCGCAGCGAGCGGCGCACCAGCCGCGCCGGCACCGCAAATCCGATCCCGCGCGCCTCTCCGGCGGGGGCGCGGGCGAACAGCGCGCTGACGACGCCGACCAGTTCGCCGCGGATATTCGCCAGCGCGCCGCCGGAACTGCCCGGATTAATCGCGGCGTCCGTCTGAATGAAGTTTTCGGCGTGCGGCGTATCCGCCAAATTGCGCCCGACCGCGCTGACAATTCCCATCGACGCCGAACGCCCCATCCCGAACGGATTGCCCACCGCGAACACCACGTCGCCCGGACGCAAATCGGAATCGTCGGCGAACGAAACGGGCCGCATCTTGCCGCCGTCCACGCGCAGCACGGCGATGTCAATTTCCGGGTCCACCCCCGCCAGTTCGGCGGAATATACCGCGCCGTTCACCGCCGCCTCTATCGCGTCCACATTGGCGACGAGATGATAATTCGTGAGAATATGCCGCTCGTCCACCGCGACCCCCGCGCCGATGCTGTCGGCGAGATGCGGACTCGCCCGCCCGTAAATCCCGGCGACCGAAGGCGAAATCCGCGCAAGCGCCTCGCGATAGGACGGCGGCGGCGGACGCCAGACCGTCTGCCACACCAGCAGGACGGCGGCGGCGACCGCCGCGACGCGGCAAAACAACCGCAGCAGGGATTTCGCGTTTTTTGCCGTCATTTAACCGTCCGCCGCCCCTCCCGTCCGCCGCGCGAATTTGCGGCGGCGCGAAAAAATGCATTATAATCGCGGCGCGGCGGTTTTATCGGCGCGAATTTTTATTCACACATTCCACATCGGAGGAAATTGTCATGGAACGCAGAAAATTTATCGGCGGGCTTGCGGCGGGGGCGGCGGTTCTCGGAGTCGCCGCGTGCGGCAAAAAAGAGGAAAAGGCGAAACCGGCCGCCGCGCCGGACGCCTCCGCCGAAAAAATCCGGTGGAAAATGACCACCACCTGGCCGAAGGATTTCCCCGGCCTCGGCACCGGCGCCAATCGTCTCGCCGAATATATCGGCGCGCTGTCGGGCGGCGAATTGGAAGTCACAGTACACGGCGGCGGCGAAATCGTCCCGCCGCTGGAAGCGTTTGACGCCGTCTCCAAAGGCGTCGCCGAAATGGGACACGGCGCGGCGTATTACTGGAAGGGCAAATCGCCGGCGGCGCAGTTTTTCGCGGCGGTGCCGTTCGGGCTGACCGCGCAGGAAATGAACGCCTGGATCTATTACGGCGGCGGACAGGAATTGTGGGACGAATTGTACGCCGACTTCAATCTGAAACCGTTTTTGGCGGGCAACACCGGCGTACAAATGGGCGGCTGGTTCAACCGCGAAATCAACTCGCTGGACGACATGTCCGGCTTGAAAATGCGGATGCCCGGACTCGGCGGCGACGTGCTGGCGGCGATCGGCGCGGTGCCGAAACTGCTGCCCGGCGGCGAGATTTTCACCTCGCTGGAATCGGGCGCGATTGACGCCACCGAATGGGTCGGACCGTACAACGATCTCGCCTTCGGTTTTTACAAGGCGGCGAAGTATTATTATTATCCGGGCTGGCACGAACCCGGCACCGCGCTGGAAACTTTCGTCAACAAAACGGCGTACGACGCCCTGCCCGCGCGTTTGCAAAGCGCGGTCGCGATCGCCGCGCAGGCGGCGAATATGGATATGCTTTCGGAATTCAACGCCCGCAACGGCGACGCGCTGGCGACTCTGGTGAACGAACACAACGTACAGTTGCGCCGATTCCCGGACGAAGTATTGTCCAAACTCCGCGAAACCAGCGAGCAAGTCGTAGGCGACGTCGCCGCGCAGGACGCCGCCAGCCAAAAAGTGCATTCCGCCTTTTCCGCCTTCCGCGAAAAAGTGTCGGGCTGGACCGAACTCTCCGAACTCGGCTACGTCGCCGCGCGCAAGGGGTAATTCCCTTTGCGCCCCTGCAAAAAAAAAGGGCGACATCTCTGCCGCCCTTTTTGCTCCCTATTTTTTGCGCATTTCGTGCAACAAGAAAGAGGCGATCTTGTTGTTCCTTTCTTTGACAGCGATGAATAGAGGCCTATCCCCTTGATTGTCCTGATGCTCAAGACAGTCAGAGGCGCGATCTTTTTTCATCAACTCCTCGGCGATTCGGGGATCATCCCACGATATGAAAATACTTCCACATTCTGGCCCAAGTTCTCGAGAAAGATCCTCTTTCGCGGGACATACAATGCCGAATCGAGCTGCCCAGTGCAGAGGTGTGCGACCCTCATCATCAATCTCATAAATGGAACCTTTCCATTTCTGGACATGCTCCAAATTCCCCTGTTGGATAGCGGCTACCAATAGCCTAATCCCGTCTTCATTCATTTTCCTTCTCCTCGTCTGTTGCCGAAAAAGGGGGCGGCAACTTCCCCCATAAAACCCGTGCGGCGGCGGATTATCGCGCCCCCGCCTCTTGTAGAAGGCGGACAACTTCGGAATGCCCCTCTTCTTTGGCATTAGATAAAGCAGTCCATCCGTACCTATCCTTCGCATTCGGATTCCCCCCCGCCGCCAACAATGCTTTCACTTCTTCGGCGTTTCCAATTGTTGCCGCTTCCCGTAAAGCCGCATCCAGATTCACTCCCGCCGCCAACAGCTCTTTCACTCTTGCCGCCAACAGTTCATCCACTCTCGCCGCCAACAGATCTTTCATTCTTGCTGCCAACAGATCTTTCACTGCCGTATCATTGTTCGCGAGGCGAAGGCGCGATTTTTCTTGCGGTTCCGAAGGAGGCGATGAGGCGGAAGGCGACCGCTTCTTGCTGTTTTGGTTTCCAAATATGGCCCCAAAAATCGCCATAATGACCATCACAACAATAACCACGCCCATTATCGGAAGGATTATCGGAAGGGCGAACGAAAAGAACTCCACGAAAAGAGCGACAACCCCCACGAAAATCGGGACAATAATTGGCAGTCCGAAAGTGATAATTATCACTATTGCGGCAATAGTCAGTAATGTTTGCATAACATTTCTCCTCAATCCGCCGCTTTTCAGGCGTGGGCGCATTTTACACGAATCTCGCCCGAATTTGCAAGATTCGCCCCGAAACTGCCCTCGAAACGCCGAAAATGGCGAATAATAGCCGTTCCATTCCTGCGGAAAGCAGGAATCCTCGCCGTTCTTTCCTTGTCGGCGGAGTTGTTGACGATTGCGGATTGGATGTTATAATTTTCGGTATGGCTGATTTTGACAAAGAGTTTAAGAAAGTTTGGGCGACGATGGACCGCGCCGCGGAAGAGCGCCGGCGGGAGCGGGCGGAGGACGATGCTCGTCTCAAGCAGTGGTCGGCGGAGTTCAAGGAGCAGATCAAGGAGATCAGCCGGA
>JBPCXA010000063.1:0-5987 GCA_051008975.1 Gammaproteobacteria bacterium | reverse complement strand
TGAATCTGAAAAACCCGCCCCGACTCGCCCCGAAAACTCCTCGGAGCATCCTCATCATAGCAAAAATTTGCCTAATTTCCGAACAAATTGCCGAAAAATTGAAATTAATTTCCGGATTTCGCCATCTTGTCCACAAATTCGGCGAGTTTCTCGGCGCGGCGCGAAAAAATCCGCCGCAAGATTAAAACATGTGCTGTCCGCCGTTGGCGGCGATGTTCGCGCCGGTGATGAATCCGGATTTTTCGGACGCGAGAAAGGCGACGATGCGCGCGATTTCGTCCGGCTCGCCGAAACGCCCGGCGGGAATTTGCGCGCGGATTTTTTCGCGCACTTCTTCGGCGACCGCCATCACCATATCGGTGCCGATATAACCCGGCGAAATCGTATTGACGGTCACGCCCTTTCGGACGACCTCCTGCGCGAGCGCCTTGGTGAGTCCGTGCATTCCCGCCTTCGCCGCCGAATAGTTCGCCTGTCCGAACTGCCCCTTTTGCGCGTTGACCGAGGAGATATTAATGATTCGCCCGAAACCGCGTTTCATCATTCCCTCCACGAACTGGCGTCCGACATAAAAGACGCTGTTCAGATTCGTGGCGATCACCTCGTCCCACATTTGCGGCGTCATTTTGCGGAAAGTCGCGTCGCGCGTAATGCCGGCGTTGTTGACGAGAATGTCCGCGCCGCCCAAATCGCGCTCCACTTTTTCGCCCAACGCGACGCATTCGTCCCAGCGGCTGACATCGCACGAATAGGGATGAAAGCCGTCGCATCCCTCCGCGCGACGGGCGGCGAGCCATTTGTCCAGACGGGCGCCGTTATGCACATAAGTCGTCGCCACCGCATATCCCTCGCGATGCAGACGGCGGCAAATCGCGGTGCCGATTCCGCCCAGTCCGCCGGTTACCAGCGCAGTTCTTTTTGTCATCGTCGTTCTCCAAAGAGGAAGAAATAAAACCGTCAGACGCGTTCCACCGCCAGCGCGATTCCCATCCCGCCGCCGATGCACAAAGACGCCAATCCCTTCCGGGATTCGCGCCGCGCCATTTCGTACAAAAGAGTCGTCAAAATCCGCGCGCCGGACGCGCCAATCGGATGCCCGATCGCAATCGCGCCGCCGTTGACATTCACCCGCGATTCGTCCCATTTGATTTCGCGGTTGACGGCGATCGCCTGCGCCGCGAACGCTTCGTTGATTTCCATCAGGTCCAGATCTTCGGCGCGCCAGCCCGCCTTTTGCAGACACTTGCGGGACGCCGGCGCCGGCCCCATTCCCATCATCGCGGGATCGACGCCGCAACTCGCGCCGGCGCGCACAAACGCCAGCGGTTTCAGGTTTTGCGCCTTCGCGGTTTCCGCGCGCATCAGCAACAAAGCCGCCGCGCCGTCGTTAATTCCGGAGGCGTTGCCGGCCGTCACCGTCCCGTCCTTGCGAAACGCCGGACGCAATCCGGAAAGCGATTCCGCGGTCGCCCCGCCGCGAATATATTCGTCGGAATCAAAAATCAACGGTTCGCCTTTGCGTTGCGGAATTTTAATCGGAATAATTTCATCCGAAAAATGTCCCGCCTTTTGCGCTTGCCCGGCTTTGTTTTGCGAGGCGCCGGCGAAGGCGTCCTGCTCTTCGCGCGTAACGCGATATTCGGCGGCGACATTCTCGGCGGTAATTCCCATGTGATAGCGGTTGAATACGTCGGTCAATCCGTCATACACCATCGTATCCACCAGCGCACCGTCTCCGAGGCGAATGCCGCGCCGCGAATTGTTCAGCACATGCGGACTCGCGCTCATATTTTCCTGTCCGCCGGCGACGACGACATCGGCTTCGCCGCAGACAATCGCCTGCGCCGCGAGATGCACGGCGCGCAATCCGCTGCCGCAAACCTGATTAATCGTCATCGCCGGCGTCTCCGCCGGAATACCGGCGCGCATCGCCGCCTGTCGCGCGGGATTTTGTCCGACGCCGGCGGTCAACACCTGCCCCATAATGACATCGTCCACCGCCGCCGGTTCCGTCCCGGCGCGGCGCAGCAAATGCGAAATGATTTCGCCGCCGAGTTGCGCGGCGGGCATGTCCGACAACGCGCCGAAAAACTTTCCGACCGCGGTGCGGCACGCGGCGACAATTACGGGTTCGTGAGTCATGTTGTTTCCTCTTCGTGGATATTGAATTTGGGCGCGCACACAAACGCGCCGGGGGCGTCCTCCAAAGGCGCGTAGCGGGCGTTGCCCTGTTTCGCGGGGGCGGCGATTTTGCGTCCGCCGCGCGCGGAAAGCCATTTCAGCCAGTCGTCCCACCAGCCGCCGGAATGCCGCGCCGCCGCGCCGCGCCATTGTTCGGCGTCCGAATCCGCGTCCGCGACCGGCGCGGCGAGATGCCATCCCTTTTTCGCGGCGGGCGGATTGACGACGCCGGCGACATGCCCGCTCGCCGACAATACAAACCGCGTTTCGCCGCCGGTCAGACGCGCGCCGGCGAACGCCGCGCGCCACGGCACGATATGATCCTTTTCGCAGGCGACGGCATACACCGGAATTCGTATCGCCGACAAGTCCGCCGCCGCGCCGCAAAACACCGCCGTTTTTTTGGCGAGACGATTTTCCAAATAGAAAAAACGCAGATACTCGGCGAACATCGGCCCCGGCAAATTCGTGGAATCGGCGTTCCAGTACAGCAGGTCAAACGCCCGCGGTTTTTGTCCGCGATAATAGTTGCCGACGACATACGGCCAGATTAAATCGTTCGGGCGCAGCGCGGCGAAACCGCGCGCCAGTTCCCCGCCGTCCACAAGTCCGCCGTCCGCGAAAGATTTTTCCCGCGCCCCGACATATTCCTCGTCAATGAACATGCCGATGTCGCCGGCGTCCGAAAAATCCAGCAGCGTCGCCAAAAGCGTGAGGGACTGCGCCGGATATTCCTTTTCGCGCGCCAGCACCGCCAGCGCGGACGCCAGCATCGTGCCGCCGATGCAAAATCCCAGCGCGTTTATTTTCGCCTGTCCGGAAATCGCGCGCGCGGCGTCCACCGCCGCCATCACCCCCTCGCGCAAATAAAAATCCCAGCCCAGACGCCGGTGCCGCGAATCCGCGTTCACCCACGACACCAGAAACACCCGCTGCCCGGCGGCGACGGCGTGCGCGACGAAAGAATTGCGCGGCTGCAAATCCAAAATATAATACTTGTTGATGCACGGCGGCACGATCAAAAGCGGGCGGGAACGCACCTGCTTCGTGCGCGGCGCATATTCAATTAATTGCATAATGTCGTTTTGGAAGACGACTTTTCCCGGCGAGCAGGCGATGTTTTCGCCGGGCGCGAACGCGGTTTTGTCGGTGTTGCTGACGGCGCCGCTTTGCATGTCTTCGGCGAAGTTTCGCATTCCGTCCGCGAAGTTTTGTCCGCCGGTTTTCGCCGCATCTTCCAGCACTTCCGGATTGGTCATCGGAAAATTCGCCGGCGACACGGCGTCCACATATTGTCCGGCGGCGAAGCGCAGAAGTTTTTTGTCGCCGTCCGAAACCGGCGCGCGGTCAATGACCGCCATCAGCGTTTCGCCGCCGAGAAGATAGTTGCGGCGGAGAAAGGAAAAAAACGGATTTTCGCGCCACTGCGGGGCGGCGAATCGGCGGTCGTTTTTCGCCGAAGCCGCGTCGCCGTCCTCCGCCGGATGCGCCGCGATTTGCATTTGTTTTTGTCCCGCCTCTCCGGCGACGCCGAGCCATATTTCGGGATTCGCCGCCAGCGCGTCGGTGAATCGCCGCCACGCCGCCGCAATTTTTTGTCCGGCGAGCAGGGTCGCCGGATCGCCGCCCCATTCGGTTTTCGGGATGCCGTCTTCCTCGCCCCGTTTTTCTTGATCGCCCATACCCGAAAGTATACTACATTTTTTTGCGCTGCACCAATTTTATTTTTACGCGAAATCGCACGGCGAAATCGGTGCTATAATTACGGGATGCGCACATTTACGCAATTGACGGCGACGGCGGCGCCGCTGGATCGGGGGAATGTGGACACCGACCAGATTATTCCGAAGCAGTTTTTGCGTTCCATCCGGCGCGGCGGATTCGGGCCGTTTTTGTTCGACGAATGGCGTTATTTGGACCGCGGCGAACTCGGAATGGACTGCGAAAAGCGCCCGAAAAATCCGGAGTTTCCGTTGAATTTCCCGCGTTATGCCGGCGCGCAAATTTTGCTCGCGCGCGACAATTTCGGCTGCGGTTCGTCGCGCGAACACGCGGTCTGGGCGCTCGCCGGCTACGGTTTTCGCGCCGTCGTCGCGCCGAGTTTCGGCGATATTTTTTACGGCAACGCGGTCAAAAACGGTCTGCTTCCGGCGCGTCTCTCTTCCGCGGAAATGGATATTCTGTTCTCGCTCTGCCGCGACGCCGCGCCTTGTCTGCATATTGATTTGCCGTCGCAGACGATTTCCGCGGACGGAAAATGTTTTTCGTTTCCCGTCGCGCCCGACGAAAAAGCGCGCCTGCTGGAAGGGCTGGACGACATCGCGCTGACTTTGCGGCGGCGCGACAAAATCCGCGAATATGAAAAACAACGGCGCGCACTGGAACCGTGGCTGGACGGCGGCGCGATATGAACGCAAAAGGCGCGAAAATTTTGCTCTTGCCCGGAGACGGAATCGGGCCGGAAGTCGTCGCGCAGGCGGAACTGGCGTTGCGCGCGCTGGCGGACGGCGGCGCGATTCCGCCGCCGGAAATCACAACCGCGTCGGTCGGCGGCGCGGCGATTGACGAATGCGGCGTTCCGCTTCCCGAGGAAACTTTGCGCGCCGCGCGGGACGCCGATGCGGTGTTGCTGGGCGCGGTGGGCGCGCCGCAATACGACCATTTGCCCGCCGCCCAAAAGCCGGAAAAGGGGCTGCTGCAACTGCGAAAATCTTTGGGCGTGTTCGCCAATTTACGTCCGGCGACGTGTTATCCGGCGCTGGCGTCCGCCTCGTCGCTGCGTTCCGAACTCGTCTCCGGGCTGGATCTTTTAATCGTCCGCGAACTGACCGGCGGCTTGTATTTCGGCGAACCGCGCGGTTTTCGCACGCTTTCCTCCGGCGCGCGCGAAGGTTTTAATACGATGCGCTACGACGAGAACGAAATCGCCCGCGCGGCGCGCGCCGCCTTCCACGCCGCGCGCGGACGGCGAAAACGTCTGTGTTCGACGGACAAGGCGAACGTGCTGGAAACGAGTATTCTGTGGCGCGAAACGGTCGCCAAAATCGGCGCGGAAGAATACCCCGACGTGGAATTGTCGCATTTGTATGCGGACAATGCGGCGATGCAACTCGTGCGCGCGCCAAAACAATTTGACGTCCTTCTCGCCGAAAATTTGTTCGGCGATATTTTGTCGGACGCGGCGGCGATGCTGACCGGCTCCATCGGAATGCTGCCGTCCGCGTCGCTGGACGAGCGCGGACGCGGGTTGTACGAACCGGTGCATGGCGCGGCGCCGGACATCGCCGGGACAGACCGCGCCAATCCGCTGGCGGCGATTTTGTCGGCGGAAATGATGCTGCGATATTCCTTGGACGCGCCGGACGCCGCCGCCCGCCTTTCCGCCGCGGTGCAAAAAACGCTGGCGGACGGCGCGCGGACGGCGGACATCGCCGCGCCCGGCGGCGATGGCGAAGTCGTCGGCTGCCGCGAAATGGGGCGGCGCGTGGCGGACAATTTGCGATGACCGCGCCCGCCTTTGATGTCGCGGTCGCCGGCGCGACCGGCGCGGTCGGCGAACAAATACTCGCGATTCTGGCGCAGCGTCATTTTCCCGTGCGGCGGTTGTATCCGCTGGCGTCCGCGCGCTCCGCCGGCAAAACCGCGAATTTCGGCGGGAAGGAATTGCCGGTGGAAGATCTGTCGCGGTTTGATTTTTCGCGCGCGCAAATCGCGCTGTTTTCGGCCGGCGGCGGGGGGGGGGAGGAAGGGGGGGCCCAGGAACGCCGACCCAGACAGGCAAGGGGTGGGGGAGCCCTCCCCCCTTT
>JBPCXA010000062.1:0-11904 GCA_051008975.1 Gammaproteobacteria bacterium | reverse complement strand
CAGGAATGGGACGGGAGGAAGGCGAAAATGGCGAAATTTCCGCAAAAAATTCGCCCCGAAAAAAAATCGCAAAAAAAAGTTAAAAATTCGGATTTTTTCACCCCGTTCTCTGATACAATCAAATTATTATTGCATTAAAAGGAGAATTCCGATGAAAATTTCTACCCCCCCCCCCCCCTTGTACCTCGCTTTTTCTGCGGGTTTTTCGCGCCTTCGCCGCGCTGTTTGCGGCGATTCTCGCTCCGCTTTTCTTGACGGAGAACGCCGCCGCTTGGGGTGCCGTTATTAGAGACGGGGGGAGCGTTCCTTATAGTTCCGCTAATTACCCCACGCAAGAGCTGGCGGAAGCGGCGGTGCGGCAGGCGTGCATTGACGGCGGCGAGAGTTATTGCGATTCTTCTTCCGCCTATACCACGGTCTTTATGGATCAAGTGTATTTTGGTTCCTCGTCCGGAAGTATCAATGGAGTAAGTGTTAATGTGAGTGATGCAACCGAGGCGGCTGTGCTGCAATGTGCAATGAGCAACAACGAGGCGGTATGCAGAAACATCATTCCGTCCGGCGTAGTGGGATCGGACCATATCTGCGGAGATGGTTCGCAACATCCGACTACGGAGAATGACTGCACCCGGGAAGCCCCGATGTGCACGGGCGACCAGATGCATGACATTCTCAACAACGCCTGTGCGCCGGCGAATGACGCCGGATGCCTTGCCGCAGACCCGACGCAGCCGATTTTTGATAATGCGGAGCCGGACTACTGTCGTCTGCCGATGGACGACGCCGAATGCATGCGCGTAGACGCAACGCAGCCGATGTTTGATATTACGGAGGCGGACAACTGTCGTACGGCTGATACGACAACGCCGCCGACCGACCCCACCGACCCGACTCCGCCGACCGATCCGACCACCCCGCCCGCCAATAACGGCGGCGGCGTTATCGCCGAACGCGATGACGGAGCGGAAACGGCGGCGTATATCGGCGGCGGAATGCTTGCGGTCGGACTCGCTTCCTACTTTTTGTGGGACGGAAATCTGCTGGCGTTTTCGTTTTCGCCGGATTACGGATATTCGCTGACGGAAAGCGGATACGCGTACAATGTCGGCGGGCGGCTGGATTTCCAGCAAGGCGATTTTCATTCGTATTACGCCGTCGGACAGGCGAATTCCGATGGCAAATTCGGCGATTTGCGCTACGAATCGGGCGGAAAGTACGCGGCAGATTTTTGGACTGCGGCGTTTTCCGAAACCGTCCAAGGCGAAACGGCGGACTACGATTTTGCGTTGTCTGCGGATTACCACGGCGGAATTTGGCGGTTGTCGCCGACATACCGCCTGCATTCCCGTCTGGACGAGGACGAAACCGAAACGCGGAATTCGCTGAATCTGGAAGGAATTCTCCGCTACAACCGCTGGACGATTCGCCCGTCCGCCGGATTTAATTGGCGGCGTCCGGAGGAGTTCGGCGACAACGCCCGATTCAATTTGTCGGCGGTGCGGCGTTTTTAGGGGAGATTCCTGCTACGCAGGAATGAGATTCCGGCTTTCGCCGGAATGGCGGCACTTTTAATCTATGGCGGAACTTTTAACTTCTTAAATTAAAATACGCCATTCCGGCGAAAGCCGGAATCTCTTTGCGCGTCAGCGCAAACGATTCGCCTTCGGCGAATGAGATTCCCGCGTTCGCGGGAATGGGATGGGGGCGGGAATGGAACAGAGGCGGGAATGGCGTTTTTTATTTTTCTCCGCCGGAAAAAGGATTTTTGCTTTTTCCGAATTCGCGGGTTTGTGTTATATTTTGTGAATGGAAATTTCGGAAGAGCGAGTTGTCGCCGCGCCGCCGGAGCGGGTGTTCGCCGCATTAAACGATCCGGCGGTGCTGCAAAAATGCATCCCCGGCTGCGAATCGTTGGAGAAAATTTCGGATTCCGAAATGCGCGCGCGCGTGACGATCAAACTCGGGCCGGTCGCCGCGCGGTTTTCGGGGACGGTGCAATTGTCCGATGTCGCGCCGCCCGAAAGCTGGGCGATCCGCGGCGAAGCCGGCGCCGGCGCGGCGGGTTTCGCCAAAGGCGAGGCGAAAGTGCAATTGTCGGCGCATCCGCGCGGGACTTTGCTGCGATGGACCGCGCGCGCGCAGGTCGGCGGTAAAATCGCGCAACTCGGCGCCCGCCTGATTGACGGCGCGGCGAAAAAACTCGCGGGGCAATTTTTCGCCGCGCTGTCCGCGCATTTGGAAGAATCCGAAGCGCCCGCCGATTCCGATTCCGCCGCCGCAAAAACCGCGTCCGCCGCCCGCCCGAATCTGTCAAAACGCGTTAAGACGGCGATTACAATCGCGGCGATATTCGCCGTCCTCGCCGCATTCGCCGCGCTGTATTCCGTTGTCGACGGATGAGTTTTGTTTTGCCGCCGCCGCTTTTGTCAAAAAGAAAATTTTGCAAAAACGATTGACGGTGCGCGCGAATTTTTATTTTAATATATTCGCGTTCGCGGATATTCTTTCATTCGTCCGCCGGTTGCCGCGCCAGTTCTTCGGCGATTTCTTCGGCGCGATTTTGGGCGGCGCGGACGGCGTCATGGACGATTTTTTTCCAGTTTTGCGATTCTATCGCGGCGATCGCGCGTTCGGTCGCGCCGCCTTTTACCGCGACGGCGCGGCGCAACTCGGCGGCGGATTCGTCCCGCGCGCAAAGCATTTCGCCGCCCCCGCGCAAAGTTTGCGACACCAGCAGGCGGGCTTCGGCGGCGGAAAATCCCGCCGCGGTCGCCGCCTCTTCCATCGCTTCGGCGAGATAATACAAATAGGCGGGGCCGCACCCCGATACGGCGGTGGCGGCGTCGAGCATCGCCTCGTCTTTTACCCACAAAACTTTTCCCGCCGACGCGAACAACGCGCCGACTTGCGCGTGAATTTCGGGCGCGACGGCGTGGCACACGGTCATTCCGGCGGCGGCGGCGAGCGGCGTATTCGGCATCGCGCGCGCCAAATGACGCGGCGCGAACGGAATCCACGCGGCGATTTTCGCCAGAGAAACACCGGCGGCGACGCTAACGACAATCGCCCTCCGCTGCGTAATTTTTCGGCAGGCGGCGCGCATCGCGGCGGGCTTGACCGCCAAAATTAAAATATCCGCGTTCTTCGGCAGGGCGTTCTGGGAATCGGCGACCGGGACGCCGAATTTCTCTCGCAACTTCCGCCGCTTTTCGGAATTGCGATCGGCGACAATGATGTCGTCCGCGGCGCGTTCGCCGGCGCGCATTCCGGCGATCATCGCCGCGGCGATATGTCCGCCGCCGACGAAGGCGATTTTCACGGCGTCTCCCGTTCGCCGAAAATCGCCCGCCCGATGCGGACATGCGTCGCGCCCTCGGCGACGGCGTCTTCAAAATCGTCGCTCATTCCGATGGAAAGCGCGTCCAGCGGCGCGCCCGCCGCCCGCGCGATTTCCGTCCGCAACGCCGCCAACGCCCGGACGGGGACGCGTTTGTCTTCGCTGTCGCCGCGCGGACGGGGGATCGCCATCAGTCCGCGCAGACGCAGGGCGGGCAGGCGGTATATCTCCCGCGCCAGCGGCGCGGCGTCTTCGGGCGCGACGCCGCCTTTGGATTCTTCGCGGTCAATGTTGATTTGCAGGCAGATATTCAGCGGCGGCATTCCGTTCCGCGCCGCCGACAGCCGCCGCGCCAGCGCCGCATTTTCCACCGTATGCACCCAGTCAAAATGGCGCGCCGCGTCCCGCGCCTTGTTTTTTTGCAGACGTCCGATAAAATGCCATACTATCGTCAAATCAGATAATTGCGACATTTTATTGATACTTTCCTGCATATAATTTTCGCCGATATTGCGCGCGCCGGCGGCGACCGCCGAACGGATTTTTTCCGCGCCGAAAGTTTTGCCGACGGCGATTAAATGCACGGATTCCGGGCGGCGTCCGGCGGTTTCGCAGGCGGCGGCGATTTTTTTTTGCAAAAAACGGATATTTTGCGCGATAGTTTCCGGGTCCGCCATATTTCCATTATAATCCGTGCGGTGCCGCGACTGTATCCGGCGGCGTATTTTTTGACCTAAGAAAGGACGATACAATGACCGAAAAGGCCGTAACAATCACCGACCTGCTGGACTTCACCGTTGAAAACGACGTGTCCGACCTGCACATTTCCAGCGGGCTGCCGCCGATGGTGCGCATCAGCGGCGACATAGAAAAGATTGAATCGCCGGTGCTGTCCGCGGAGGATGTGCAGAAAATGGTGGACGATCTGACCGACAGCGAGAACGCCAAGGAGTACCGGGAAAGGTTCCTGAAAACCGGCGACGCCGACCTGTCGTATCAGCACGGCGACAAGGCGCGGTTCCGCGTCAATCTCTTCCGGCAGACGCGCGGGCCGGGCATCATTTGCCGGACAATTCCGACCAAAATTCTCAGTTTGGCGGAGTTGAAGGCGCCGGCCAGTTTCAAGACCATCTCGCAGCAGCCGCGCGGCATCGTCCTCGTGACCGGCCCGACCGGTTCCGGCAAATCCACGACTTTGGCGGCGATGATCAACGAAATCAACATCTCCAAAAAGGAGCATATTCTCACCATTGAAGACCCGGTGGAATTCGTGCATCAGCCGCAGCAGTCGCTGATCAACCAGCGCGAAGTGGGGGCGCACACCAACAGTTTCGCCGCCGCGCTGCGCGGCGCGCTGCGCGAAGATCCGGACATCATCCTCATCGGCGAGATGCGCGACCCGGAGACCATCGGGCTCGCGCTGTCCGCCGCCGAAACGGGGCATCTGGTATTCGGCACGCTGCACACCAGTTCCGCGGCGAAGACGATTGACCGCGTCGTGGACGTCTTTCCGGCCGACGAACAGTCGATGATTCGCGCGATGATGTCCGAAAGTTTGCGCGCCGTCATCTCGCAGACGCTGCTCAAAAAAGTCGGCGGCGGGCGCGTCGCCGCGCACGAAATTATGATCGCCACGCCGCCGATCCGCAACCTCATCCGCGAAAACAAGGTGCCGCAAATGTATTCCGTCATCCAAACCGGAATGAAGGAGGGAATGCAGACGCTCGACCAGTGCCTCAAAGAACTGGTCGCCAAAAACTTGGTCGCCAAGGAAGAGGCGATGCGGGTGGCGGTCAAAAAAGACGATTTTCGTTAATCCGCGAAAAAATTCTTATGGCGAAGAGATTCCGGCTTTCGCCGGAATGGCGGTTTTTTTGTTTTTGCGGACAATGCTGAATTTGGCGGTATCCGAAAATATAAAATACGCCATTCCGGCGAAAGCCGGAATCTCTTTTGTCCCATTCCTGCGAAGGCAGGAATCTCATCGCCGAAAGGCGCAAACTGTCGCCGAAGGCGTACAATGACCCGCCACTTTGCGGCGGTATAGATTCCGGCCTTCGCAGGAATGGGACGGGGGGAAGGCGGGAATCGCGGGGCGGGCGAAATTCAGCGTCGGAGCGGCGAAATCGGCGGCGGAGCGGAAAAATTCGCGTCGTGCCGCAAATTCGGACAAAAAAACCACAGCGGATGCGCACTTTTGCGAATTATTTGCACTTTTTTGCATCGGGGCGAAAAAAAACGGTACCGCCGGGCGATTCCGTGCTATAATTCCGAAAGCGTCCGAGGAGGCGCGATTTTGTCCATACAGGGAGATTGTGATGAAAAAAGTCATTTTGTCGTTTCGGACGGCGTTTAAGGCGGTTGTACGCGCGCTGAACAACGTTTTCGTACCCACTCTCAATTTTAAGGGGGGGGGGGGGGCAGGAATATAAAGACGCGCCGTTTGGCGGCGTATTTCGGCGGTTAATTTTTACCTTTGCGGGCGTTTTGTTCGCGGCGGCGTTTGGAACGGTTGCGGCGAACGCGCAGGAAGCCCAGGCGCAGGCGTTTGTTCCGACCAGCGAGACGGGACAGTTCGGTGTCCCTGCTAATGTTGATATTGACATTTCCGGCCATCTCGGCGAGATTTTGGATCGGATAGACGCCGGCACTCCGTTTAGCGACCCTTCGGTTGTTTTTGATGCGATTGACGGAAACGGAGCGGTTATCGGGGAAGGCAGTGACAGAATGGGCAGTACGATAACTTTCCAAATTGGCTCGAGCCGATTCCCGATAATGGGCGGGTTCACGGTCCGGATTGACAACCCCGGCAGTTCGGGGATTAACTTGACGACTCGCGTATACAGGGTCGGCGGGGAGTTTGCGTTGGCGGTCCCCGTCTCGCTGGCGAGCGGGACGTTGACGGGCGACGAGTTTTATATTGATTCGGCGAATGACCACGAAACCCGCACAACGCCCGCCACGACAAATCTCGGTTATGAACGACCGACTTGCGACAGTGGAATGGTTTTGCGTACGGATGAATTAGGTTGCCGTCCGCTGCAGGATTCGGACTGCCTCGCCATGACCGGCGTCGGCGGGCAGGAAGTTAATAATAACGGCGTTTGCGGATGCCCCGCCGGGGAAATGGAAAACAACGCCGGAGATATGTGCGTGCTGGACGATGCGTCGTGCAGTGCGATGGTCACCGGGCAGGTTTCCAACGACGGCGTTTGCGAATGCCTCGCCGGGGAAACAGAAAATATCGCCGGAACTATGTGCATGGAACGGCTGACCAATGCGGATTGCGAAACGACGACGCCCGGTTCTGAAGCGAACACCAACGGAAATGCCTGCGTCTTCACCATAAATTCGTGCAGCGGAATCGGCGGCGTGATAAACGCCGGAAATGACGGCTGCGATTTCACCGATGATTCGTGCAGTACGGCGGTGCCGGGAAGAGGCGCGAACGCCGCCGGCGACGGCTGCGATTTTACCGCCGAATCTTGCGAAATGTTCAGAGCCGGTTCGGCGCCGGGCGGCGTCGGTTGCGAATGTCCCGTCGATTTGGTGGTGATTGAAAGCGAGACGGGAAACGAGACGTACTGCGTGGATTTTGCCGCCCCGGCGAATGATTTGTATACGTCCGACAACTGCATCGGGGCGGAATGGGCGATTGCGTACGAATTGGATTCTTCCACTCCGGCGGAAGTTGTCGCCGAGTTGTGCGAGATTCCGTATCAAGTCGGCGACCCGCCCGCTTCGTTGGGAGGAGATTTGGCACCGCTGCAGGTTCCGTCCGGCGACGGCGAAAACTGCGTAATGCGCACGAACGGCGGCGGCGGCGCCGCCGCCCCGCTTTGCAGCGACGACGGGTTGTTCGGCGGCGACGGATTTCCGGACAAGCCGGACGGATTTGACGACAATCCGAATAATCGGTTGATGATTGTCTCGGGCGTCATTTCGTTTAACGGAAATCCCGTCGACCGTTTTATGCCGTCCGAATCCGTCGGCGAGCAGCCCGTCCGCCCCGGAACCGGCGGCATCGCCGAGCGTGATGACGGTGCGGAAACGGCGGCTTACATCGGGGCGGGAATGCTTGCGGTCGGACTCGCCTCCTACTTTTTGTGGGACGGAAATCTGCTGGCGTTTTCGTTTTCGCCCGATTATGGATATTCCATCACCGAAAGCGGATACGCGTACAATGTCGGCGGGCGGCTGGATTTTCATCAGGGCGATTTTCATTCCTATTACGCCGTTGGACAGGCGAATTCCGACGGCGATTTCGGCGATTTCCGCTACGAATCGGGTGGAAAGTACGCGGCGGATTTTTGGACGGCGGCGTTTTCTGAAACCGTGCAGGGCGAAACCGCCGATTATCGCTTTTCGCTTTCGGCGGATTATAGCGGCGGAATTTGGCGGCTGTCGCCGACGTACCGTTTGCATTCGCATTTTGACGAAGACGAAACCGAAACAGCGAATTCGCTGAATTTGGAGGGCGTTCTCCGCTACAATCGCTGGACGATTTCGCCCTCGGCGGGATTCAATTGGCGGCGTCCGGAGGAGTTCGGCGGCAACGCCCGCTTCAATTTGTCGGCGGTGCGGCGGTTTTAATTGCGCGCAAGCGCAAACGTCGATTCGCCTTCGGCGAAAGAGATTCCGGCTTTCGCCGGAATGGCGGCACTTTTAATCTCTTAATTAAAATACGCCATTCCGGCGAAAGCCGGAATCTCTTTGCGCGAAAGCGCAAACGATTTGCCTTGCGGCGAATGAGATTCCTGCGTTCGCGGGAATGGCAAGTACTCAAAAATTCCATTCCTGCGAAGGCAGGAATCTCCGCCGCCGCAAAGCGGCGGGTAATTGTACTCCTTTACAATTTGCGCCTTCGGCGCGGAGATTCCTGCCTTCGCAGGAATGGGACGGGGTGGTGCAGGAATGGCACAGAGGCGGGAATGCGATTCCTGCAAAAATGTTTTGCAAGAACGAAATTTTTTATACGAACGCGCGGAAAAATTATAGCGCGGAAATAAATTATGCCGGGACGGCGATCCATTCGGAGCCGTTTTTTTGGTCGGCGACGGTGATTTTTTGGGAATCGCACGCCCGCGAAAGCGTCTTTCGGACGCGCGCCTCGGCGTTGTTGTGTTCGCTGAGATGCGCGGCGACGACATATCGCAGGCGGGCGGAATCCACGCGGGCGACGAGTTCCGCCGCCGCGTCGTTTTCCAAATGTCCGTATTTTCCGGCGATTCGTTTTTTTAATCGCGCCGGATAGCGGTTGTTCGCCGCCAGCATGTCCGCCGCATAGTTGCATTCAATTATCATCGCGCGCAGTCCGCGGCAGGCGTTTCGCACCGCCGGGGTGATATGTCCCAAATCGGTGAAGATTCCCAGACGCCCGCCGAAAACAAATTGCACCGGCTCCCCGGCGTCGTGCGGCACGGTCACCGGCGCGATATGCAAATCGCCGATGTGCAGGGGGTCGCCCGACCGCACCGTCCGCGCGCCGCGAAAATTCAATGCCCGCGCGGTGCCGGAAGTCATATACGCCGCAATTCCCGCCGCGGCGAGCGATTCCAAACCGGCGGTGTGGTCGCCGTGTTCGTGGCCGATTAGGACCGCGTCAATTTCGGAGAGGGCGATAAAATGCCGCGCCAGCCGCCGCCGCAAATCGGACGGCTTAAAACCGCAGTCCACCAGCAAAGTGGTCGCGCCGTATTCCACGACGAAGGCGTTGCCGCGCGAGCCGCTCCCCAGACAGCAAAAACGCACGGGGCTACGGCAGATTGACGCTCAACAATTCCAGCAACACCGACCGCTGCGCCTCGGTCAATTCGCCCTCGTCGTCGGCGGCGGCGACTTCCACCGAAGTCGTGCCGTCGCTTTCGGCGAGAAGCGTGAGTTTGATTTCGCGCAACACCGGTTTTTCCTCGCCGAACAATTTATTGAAAAAATTCGTCTCCGCCTTGCCGAAAATTTGCTGGCTTTCCGGCCCGCCGGTGTGGCGGATGTAATAGGCGCGTTCGGCGTGATCCTGGTCTTCAATCGTAAAGCCGCCGCGATCCAAACCGATCCGCACGAGCAGCCAACTCTCCGCCGGCGGCTTGTTAATATACAGTTCGCTTCCGGTAAATTCGTAGTCGTCCCCCTCCGCTTCGGCGGCGGCGATGTCTTCGACGAACGCCTCCTCTTGTTCTTCCTCCGGCGCGCCGGCGGCGAAAATCATGACCCGCCGCAGCATTTCGGTTTCCAGCTGCGAATCGGACGGCAGCGGCGAAAAGCCGGAAAACAATCCCTCGCGGTCAAACTGCGCCGAAATGTGGCGGTGGGCGATAAAAATGGAACTGCTTTCGCCGCTTCCCTCCACGCGGGTGATGAATTTGTCGCGCTCGCCGCTGTCGCGTACGCGGTTGAGAAAGTCGTCCAAAAACGCGCCCAGCCCGGCGGACGGCGGACCCTGGCGCAAATCCAGCCAGTCGGTTTCCAGCGTACCGATGTCCGCATCTTCGCGGACGATCGCGAAATTAAAATCCTCCCAGAAGTTGCGCGCCAAATTCCACGAATCGGCGGGCGACAAATCCAGATCGATCCAGCGCAAATTTCCCTCGCGCCGATAATATACGCTGCGGGCGCCGGCGATCGCCACTTCGTCCGGCTGGTTGATGTCCGGCACCGCCTGAATGCGGTATTCGCTGAGCAGCTGCGCGCCGCCCTTTTCCTTTTGCGCGGCAACGATGTCCGGCGGATATTGCAGCGCGCGCGCCTCCTGATATTCGTCGCGCCGGTAATCCACCTTGCGCCCGTCAATAATTTCCCGCACCGGCGCGGCGCCGCAGCCGGCGAGCAGCAGGGCGGACGACAACAAAAACATAAGACGCATTATGATTCTCCTTTTCGCGTGTGATGAACGGCGTCGCGGACGACGGCGTGATATTCTTCCCGCAGCGGCGTCAGCGGCAACCGCAACGCGGGACCGATTCGCCCGTCTTCGGCGAGCGCCCATTTGACCGGCGCGGGACTGCTTTCCGCCGCCTGCGCGGAATGAAACGGGCGCAAAATGGAATCCCGCCGCCGCGTTTCTTCGGCGTCTCCGGACAACGCCGCCGCGACCATTTCCGCCATCGGGCGCGGCGCGATATTGGCGGTGACCGAAATCACCCCGTCGCCGCCCGCCAGAATATACTCGGCGGCGGTGGAATCGTCGCCGCTGTAAAACAAAAATCCGTCCGCCGCCGCCTTTTGTTGTTCGCGAAACCGCGCGATGTCGCCCGCGGCGTCTTTTATGCCGATGATATTCGGGTGTTCGGAAAGCCGCGCGACGGTGTCGGTTTCCAGCGAAACGACGCACCGCTTCGGCACGTCGTACAGCAAAATCGGCATTTCGGAGCAGTCGGCGACGGCGGAAAAGTGCCGGAACAGTCCCTCCTGCGACGGTTTATTGTAGTAGGGGACGACCGAAAGCCCGATATTCGCGCCGTCCGCCGCCGCCTGTTTTGTCAGCGATACGGCTTCGGAGGTGGAGTTTGAGCCGACGCCGCCGATAATCGGCGTCCGTCCGCCGCTCCATTTTACGGCGCGGGCGATGAGACGCTGATTTTCGTCCATACTGAGAGTCGGCGATTCGCCGGTGGTGCCGGCGACGAGAATGGCGGCGGTTCCCGATTCGGCGTGCCATTCCAGCAGGGCGGAGAACGCCCCCTCGTCAATTTCGCCGTTTTTGAGCATAGGCGTGACCGCCGCGACGATGCTGCCCTGAATCTTGTTCGGAGTATCCATAAAGTTGCGGACGATATTATACCCCATTCCGCCCCCCGCCGTCAAATTTTTGCGCCGTTTTTGTCTCTCTTTTGCGTCATTTCCGCCCCTTAATCCCATTCCACCCCCCGTCGCCATTCCGGCGAAAGCCGGAATCTCCGGCGCCGAAGGCGCAAATTGTCGCCGCTTTGCGGCGAATCGGTGAAAGAGATTCCGGCTTTCGCCGGAATGGCGGTTTTTTTATATTTTTGGATACCGCCAAATTCGGTACTGTCCGCAAAAACAAAAAATGCCGCCATTCCGGCGAAAGCCGGAATTTCATTCCCATTCCTGCGAAGGCAGGAATTTCCTCGCCGAAAGGCGCAAATTGTCGCCGAAGGCGTACAAACGTACAATTACCCGCCGCTTTGCGGCGGCGGAGATTCCTGCCTTCGCAGGAATGGGACGGGGGAGTGGAAACAGAATCGGGGGCGGGAGGCGAAAAAAAAGGTTCTTTTGGGGGCGATTTTGTGTTATAATTTTTGCGGGCGTCCGGGGGCGGGGCGGCGATTTTGGGAATTTTGGCGGCGATTTTTATCCATCAGGGAGTTGGAATGAAGATTAATTTGGCGTTTCAGGCGTTTTCGGGCGGCGTTTTTGCCCCTGTTAAGGGGGGGGGGGGGGGGTGCTGAAAATGCTCTTCGGCGGCGTTCTGCGGCGGTTTGCCTTTGGCGTTATTTTGTTCGCGGCGGCGGCGGGCGGAATGACCGATTCTGCGCAGGCGCAGGTCAACCAAAACGCCCGACAAGATGTGTACACGGAGACCAGCGGGATACTGCAGTTTGCCCATGCCC
>JBPCXA010000061.1:0-5362 GCA_051008975.1 Gammaproteobacteria bacterium | reverse complement strand
CTCCGACCGACCCGCCTCCGCCCGAAGATGAACAGGAGCCGACTCCGCCTTCTGCGGCGACTCCCGCCGCCGCTTCGCAAAAAGACGAGGCGGATTATGCGACCGGGGCGGGAATTGTCAGCGGCGTCGTGGGCGTAATTCTCGCCCTGCATTATTGGGGCGGAGACGCGAACTCGTTCGCTTTTTCGCCGGATTACGGCTATTCCATAACCGAAAGCGGATATGCGTATAATATCGGCGGTCGTTTGGATTTTCGGCAGGACGAGTGGCATTTGTATTATGCCGCCGGACAGCGGAATCGGGACGGCGAGTTCGGCGATTTCCGCTACGAATCGGGCGGCGAATATGCGGCGGATTTTTGGACTGCGGCGTTTTCCGAAACAGTGCAGGGCGAGACGGCGGATTGGCGATTTTCGTTGTCGGCGAAAGCGGACGGCGGAATTTGGCGGTTGTCGCCGACATACCGTTTTCATTCCCGTCTGGAAGACGACGAAACCGAAACGCGAAATTCCATGAATTTGGAAGGAATCCTCCGCTACAATCGCTGGACGATTTCGCCGTCCGCCGGTTTCAATTGGCGGCGTCCGGAGGAATTCGGCGACAACGCCCGATTCAATTTGTCGGCGGTGCGGCGGTTTTAGGGCGGGATATTCCTGCTACGCAGGAATGAGATTCCGGCTTTCGCCGGAATGGCGGTATTTTATATTTTCGGATACCGCCGAATTCGGTATTGTCCGCAAAGACAAAAAGTGCCGCCATTCCGGCGAAAGCCGGAATCTCCGCGCCGAAAGGCGCGAAATTTCCCGCCGCTTTGCGGCGGCGGAGATTCCTGCCTTCGCAGGAATGGGACGGGGGTGAACGCGAAAATTCGCCCGAAAATTGTAAAAAATCGGCGTTTTCGCGTATACTATGCGGACGGAGATATTATGAACAGGCAAAATTTGACAAAAATCGGGGTTGTGCTGGCGCTCGTCGTCGTCGCCGTCGCGCTGTATTCCCAGTTCGGCGAATACGCCTCGCTGGAATATATTCAGAAACAGCAGGCGGCGTTTCAGGGATATTACGCCGAAAACCGCGCCCTCGTGCTGGCGGGATTTTTCGCCGGCTATGTGGCGGTGACCGCGCTGTCTTTGCCCGGCGCGCTGATTATGACGCTGCTGGCCGGCGCGCTGTTTGATTTTTGGGCGGGCATTTTGCTGGTGTCCTTCGCCAGCAGCATCGGCGCGACCTGCGCGTTTTTGGTCGCGCGATTCGTGCTGGGCGAATCGCTGCAGAAGAAATACGGCGACAAACTCGCCAAAATCAACGAGGGCGTGGAGCGCGAAGGCAAGTTTTATCTGTTTACGATGCGCCTCATTCCCGCGTTTCCGTTTTTTCTCATCAACATTTTGATGGGATTGACGACCATTTCCGCGATTTCCTTCTACTGGGTGAGCCAGCTGGGGATGCTGGCCGGCACCGCCGTGTATGTCAACGCCGGGACGCAGCTCGCCAAAATTGAATCCATCGGCGACATCGCCTCTCCGGCGCTGCTGCTTTCGTTTATCGCGCTGGGGCTGGTGCCGCTGACCGCCAAAAAGGCGGTGGAGACGGCGCGCGCAAAGCCGGGATTGAAATGCGCGGCGTTTCGGCTGCGCTATATTCTGGCGGCGTGGGCGGCGTGGGGAGTCGCCTTCGCGTCTCCGCCGGCGGCGATTTTGCTGCTCGTCGCCGGATTCGCCGCCGATTATTTTTTGTTTCGCCGTAAGGCGGATTCCAAAACGGATTCCGCCCCGTCCGGCGAATGATTTTTTCGCAAACGCAAGGGGAAACTTCTCATGGCAAAATATGACTATAATGTCGTCGTCATCGGCGCCGGTTCCGCCGGGCTGGTCACCTCCTACATCGTCGCCGCCGCCAAGGGCAAAGTGGCGCTGATTGAACGCCACAAAATGGGCGGCGACTGCCTCAACACCGGCTGCGTGCCGTCCAAGGCGATCATCCGCTCGGCGACTTTTATGCGCGACATCAAGCGCGCCGAAAGTCTCGGCTTCAAGGCGCGCGCCGTCAATTGGGAAAACCGCGGCGAGTATTTTAATTTCGCCGACGTGATGGAACGCGTGCAGCGGGTGGTCAAAACCGTGGAGCCGCACGATTCGGTGGAACGATTCAGCGGTCTCGGCGTGGAATGCGTTTCCGGAAATGCGTCCATTAAATCACCCAACGAAGTGGAGGTGGACGGAAAAATATATCGCGCCCGCTCCATCGTCGTCGCCGCCGGGGCGCGTCCGTTCGTGCCGCCGATCAAGGGTTTGGACAAGGTGGAATATCGCACTTCGGACACGATTTGGGAAATCCGCGAGCAGCCGCGCCGCCTGATGGTCGTCGGCGGCGGTCCCATCGGCTCCGAACTCGCGCAAACTTTCGCCTATCTTGGCTCCGAAGTGACGCAGATAGAAGGCGGACCGCGCATTATGGCGCGCGAGGACGAGGACGCCTCGGCGATCGTGATGGAACATTTCCGCGAAGCCGGGGTGAATATCCGGTGCAATTCGCAGGCGCGGGAGGTCGTCGTGGAAAACGGCGAAAAAATGATGGTCGTCGCCGACAAAAACGGCGGCGAAACGCATAAAATTCCCTTCGATCTTTTGCTGCTCGCGGTCGGGCGCAAGCCCAACGGCGACGCCGTGCCGGGGCTTTCCGAAGTCGGCGTAAAAGTCAGCGATCGCGGCGTGATCGGGGTCAACGAAAAATTGCAGACCGCCGTCCCCAACATTTTCGCCTGCGGCGACATCATCGGCTCCTATCAATTCACCCACACGGCGGGACACGCCGCCTATTATGCGGCGATGAATTCGCTGTTTTGGCCGATGCTGAAAGTGGACTGGTCGGTGGTGCCGTGGTGTACTTTTACGCATCCCGAAGTCGCGCGCGTCGGGCTGAACGAGCAGGAGGCGAAACAGCGCAATGTGGAATATGAAATGACGAAATACGGCATTGACGATTTGGACCGCGCCATCGCCGACGAGGAGGCGGAGGGATTCGTCAAACTGCTGACCGCGCCCGGCGGCGGGCGGCTGCTCGGCGCGACAATTGTCGGCGATCACGCCGGCGATTTGCTGCACGAATATGTGCTGGCGATGCGCAAAAAATTGACGGTGAAGGACGTGCTGGGGACGATCCACATCTATCCGACTTTGGCGGAGGCGAATAAATTCGCGGCCGGCGAGTGGCAGAAAGCGCATATTCCGCCGCTCGCCGTTTCCCTCGGCGAAAAACTCGGACGGTTTTTGCGCGGCGGATAAGCGCGTCCAATTTCGCCGGACGGCGGCGTTCCGTATTTTTTATTAAGAGTTTGCCGCCGTTTGTTGCGCGGTTTCCGGCGGCGGAATTTCGATCATATCTATGCAGTCGGCGGGGCAGGGCGGCAGGCACAGCGCGCATCCCACGCAATGCTCGGCCAGCACGAAGTGGTGTTTTTGCGGCGCGCCGAGTATCGCGTCCGTCGGACATGCGGGCAGGCACAGCGCGCATCCCACGCAATCTTCGGCGCGGATGACCGCGATTTTTCGCGGCGGCGCGGACGGCATCGGCGGCGCGTCCGCGTTGACGATACGCGCGAGACGATCCGCCGTTTCCTGTCCGCCGGGCGGGCATAAATTTATCGGCGCGGCGTTTCGGGCGACCGCCTCGGCGTAGGGGCGACAGCCCGGATAGCCGCATTCGCCGCACTGCAGCTGCGGCAGCGCGGAATCAATCGCCGCCGCCAGAGGCGAATGCGCGGCGTCCGCGGCGGCGGCGCGGCGGGATAAAAATCCCAGCGCGCCGCCCGCCGCCAGCGCGAGCAGGAAAAGCGCGGCGACGACCGCGGCGGCGCTCATCGGAAAACGCCGGTCAATCCCGAAAACGCCAGCGCCATCCATCCCGCGGTGATCATCGTCAGCGGCGCGCCGCGCATGATCTCCGGCGTTAGCGATTCCGAAATGCGTCCGCGCACCGCGGCCAGACAAACCACCGCCAGCATAAATCCGACGCCGCCGCCGAATCCCCGCGCGGTCGCGCGCAAAAAAGAATCGGGCGACTCCCGCACCGCCAGCAGCATCACCGCCAGCACCGCGCAATTCGTCGCAATCAGCGGCAGATATATGCCCAGCATCCGGTGCATTCGCGGCGTTTTCCAGCGCATTAATTGTTCCGCGGCCTGCACCGTCGCCGCCGCCAGCGCGATAAAAACCAGCGGACGCGCGGCGGGAAACGATTCCAGCAGCGCGCGGTCAATCAGCCACGCGGCGGCGGACGACACGGTCAGCACCGCGGCGGTGGCGAATCCGACTCCGGCGGCGACATCCATCCGCCGCGACAATCCGGCGAAGGGGCATAAACCCAGCATTTTCGCCAGCACGATATTGTCGGCGAGCGCGGCGGCGGCGAAGGAGGCGGCGATCAAATCCATTTTTTTCGCGCCGTTTCGTCCTCCTTTCGCGCCTCCACCCACCGCGTTTCGCCGCCCGCGATTTCCTCTTTTTTCCAAAACGGCGCGCGGGTTTTGAGATAATCGGTCATAAACGCGCAGGCGGAAAAGGCGGCATGGCGGTGCGCGGAGCAGACGCCGACAAAAACGACGACTTCGCCGGGCGTCATTCTGCCGACGCGGTGCAAAATCCGCGCCGCCAGCAGCGGCCATTTTTTCGCCGCGTCTTCGGCGATTTGTCGCAGGGCGGATTCGGTCATTCCCGGATAATGTTCGAGGGTCATCGCCCGCACGTCGCCGCCGCGCACCGCGCCGGTAAAGCACACCGCCGCGCCGGCTTCGCCCGCCGCCGCGTTTTGCATAAGCGCGCTTTCCGCCGCCACGTCAATCGGCGAATCGCGGACGGCGATGTCAATTTGCGCGGGCATTTGCAAATGTTAACCGAATTTCCCGCGAAGAACGCCGGATTAATTCCCCGCCAAACAAATAAACAAAAAATTCCATTTTCGCCACGTCTCATTCCTGCACCACCCGTCCCATTCCTGCGAAGGCAGGAATCTCCTCGCCGAAGGCGCAAATTGTAAAGAAGGTACAATTACCCGCCGCTTCGCGGCGGCGGAGATTCCTGCCTTCGCAGGAATGGGACTGGTGGGCGGCGGAAAATTTCGCGCCTATTGCGCGGAGATTCCGGCTTTCGCCGGAGGGGAGGCACTGTTAACCTCCTAATTAAAATACGCCATTCCGGCGAAAAAAACCGCCATGCCGGCGAAAGCCGGAATCTCATGATTCCATTCCCGCGACGCGGGAATCTCTTTGCGCGTCCGCGCAATTGGGGGCGGAAATTTGCATTGCCGTCCGAAAAATGATATACTTTTTCCACTACGAGAATGCCAAGGGCTGCCCGAATGGTCG
>JBPCXA010000060.1:0-7575 GCA_051008975.1 Gammaproteobacteria bacterium | reverse complement strand
ACGATTTCGGCGTATCACGGCGTCGTCGCCGGCGAGGCGGTGCTGGGCGTGAACATATTCAAGGATTTGTTCGCCGGCATCCGCGACATTGTCGGCGGACGCGCCGGGGCATATGAGCGGGAGCTGGAAAAAGCGCGCGCCGCCGCCTTTGACGACTTGGGCGCGAAGGCGCGCGAATTCGGCGCGGACGCCGTCGTCGGCATTGACATAGATTACGAAGTGGTCGGCAGCGGCGGCAGTATGCTGATGGTCTCCGTCTCCGGCACGGCGGTGTCGTTCGGCTGATTCCGCAAAAAAAGGGCGACCAGCAGCCGCCCTTTTTCTTGCCCTTCTTTTGCCGATTAGAACTCCCATTTCTTCTGCAGTCCGACCTTGCCCGTATCGGTATAACCGAAAGTCAGTCCGTCCATTGCCAGCCCGTTTCGGGTGAAGTTGTCTTCGCCGGTAAGTCCGTTGATCGCCAGAGCAACTCCGCCGACAACGGCGGCTATTCCCCCGATGGATTTAACGGGGGCGGCAGAGAAAGCAGATTCACTGCACACCGTGCCGGGATTCCGACGAGCGCATGCGGCGGCCTCCTCATCTGCGTCATCGCTCGCATCAACGATTAAATAACCGCCGCCGCCCGCGAGGACGAGACCGCCGATTGTTTTTGCCGCATCCGCCGCAAAAGCGGGCGACACCGCCAGCAGCGCGGCGGCGAAAATAAAAGCAGACGTTTTCTTCATGGTCCTTCTCCTTGTTGTCAAAATCCCGCAAGCCGTGCGGGCCGGTTCCGGCGCACTCGCCGGGCGTTGCTTGATATGTCGTAAGTTGCAAAGACACCGCCGCCCGTTCCCCGAAGGTTTTTTATCGGACTGCACCCCCGACTTCGGGGAACTTACAACTATCAAGCGGCGGAATTTTACACGAAAAAGCGGCGGGAGCGGACATTTTTCGCCGAATTTGCGAAAAAAAGAATTCCATTCCGGCGAAAGCCGGAATCTCTGCGCCGAAGGCGCGAAATTTTCCGCCGCTTTGCTGGCGGTGTCCGGTTGCGCCGGGCGTAGGCGGGTGGGCGTTATTCCAAATAGCGCCTGCGGACAAAGCGGAACATTCTTGGCGCGATGAACAAGAATATCAAGAAAGATAACAGCCATACTACGGTGCCAGCGGCAATCTCCCAATTGACAAATCTGTTGTGCGCACTGTAATACAGTGCCTCCGCTTCCGCACATCCTAGGGGAGAAGATGCATCGCAACAAAAAGTCTGATGAGACGGCCATTGACATCCCCATTCATCTCTGGTTTGGGACATGATATTGTGGTAATGGCTTTTTATATGAATCCACACAGCGACATAAAGCGTACCCGAAACAATACCACTTATTACCCCCGTCGCTATCAAAGAGAAAAACAGCGCCAGAATGTCAAAGAACAGCACGGTGATGCCGTGGGACTTCTTGGCGCGCGCCAAGGGCGCGCCGGATTGCCGACTTATGCCGACAAACCAGCAGACGAAAGCGAAGACGCGCTTCCGGTGATGCCACATTTTCCACGCCAGCCAAAGGCAAAAAGCGATTAGGGCAAGCGCGAGCGCCAACAGCAATTCTTCGCTGTGGCGGATGAAAACCGAAGAGACCGCGCGACCAAAGGAACTTTTCATTCTGCAATTATACTACATCGCAGAATTAAAGCATTTCCCAATAACGCCGCCTTCCCGGACCGCCGCCGCCTTTGGATTGAACAAACTTTCGGCGTTCAAGGGATTCAAGAATGTCATGCACCACCCAGTTCTGGTGTCCGCCGCCCGCATCCGAGCTTTCAATCCCGCTTCTGCGGGCAATTTCGGCAGTCCAATACCTTCCTTTTCCAGCCCTAACCACGCCTAAGACCTTGCGCTCGTCTTTTGTCATAATTTGCTCCTTCGCCCATTATGCCGCAAAAGATTGTGGATGCCGCCTCCACCGCTGCGATGTGATAAATTTCCGCAGTTGATTATTACAGGAGAAAGTGCGATGCAAACTTTGGATTTTCCGCGCGGCAAGCCGGACGCGTATATTCGCCTTACAGACGAACCGGAATTTTGCGCCGCCAAGCATCTGGCGTTGACGGCGCCGGCTTCGGTTTTGTCGCTGCAGGATTTGGGGTATGACGCGGAGACGATTGCGCGGTGTCCGTCGGCGGCGGGAATCAGCGCGCCGTTTCGCGTGTTTTCGGACGAGGGGCTCGCGGTCGCGCAAGAACTCGCGCGGCGGATGAAGGCGAATCGCAACGCGGCGTCCGGCACCGGCGAAAACCGTCTCGGTTCGTATATTCGCGGCGCCGGTTATCGCTCGCGGTTTATGCGCGATTTTTGCGACTGCGGCGAATGGCTGGATTTTGTTTCGGCGATTGCGCGAACGCCGCTGGCGCGGCACACCGTGCCGGCGGTCGCCTGCGGCATTAACTACGCGCCCGAAGATATTTCGCGGGCGGTGGATTCGTGGCATGTGGATTCGGTTTCGTTTGACTGCGTGATTTTGCTGACCGATCCGGATTCTTTTCGCGGCGGGCGGTTTCAATATTTTCTCGGCACGAAATCGGAGGGCGAAAAACTGTTAGGCGTGCGCGGCGAAGAGGGGGCGGATAAAAACGAGTTGCCCGCCGCCCGCGTTGTTGACATGCCGTTTCCCGCCGCCGGGTACGGTTTTTTGCAGCAGGGCAACATGGTTTTTCACCGCGCCTGCCGTCTGCTGGAAAAGGCGGAGCGGACGACTTTGCTGCCGTCTTTTGTCGCGCTGGACGCCGAACGCGACGCGACCAATGTTAACAATATGAGCAAGTGGAATGATCCGGGTTTGCTTACCGAGTTGGCGCGCCACGAGGCGTGGTCGGCGTCGGCGCGGCTGCAAAAAATTGCGGACGAGTTGCCGCTGGATGCAACGCCGCAAGAAATTTCCGCCGCGATGGAATCGGTCGCGGCGCGTCTTTCGCGCTTCGCCGGGACGGCGCGCGCCGCCGGGGAATGACGCGCCCCGTTCTGGTCACCGGCGCGGGCGGATGCATCGGCGCGTGGACGGTGCGAATGCTGCTGCGGCAAAACGCGGCGGTGACGGCGTTTGATTTGTCGAGCGACCGGCGGCGGCTGGAATTGCTGTGCGACGATCCCGCCGAGGTTTCGGGCGCGGTTTGGGAGACCGGCGACATTGCGGACGGCGCGCGCGTGGCGGAAGTTTTCGCAAAACACAAACCGGCGGCGGTGATTCATCTCGCGGCGTTGCAGGTGCCGTACTGTATTGCAAATCCGGAACTCGGCGCGCGCGCGAATGTCTGCGGGACGGTCAACATTTTTCAATCGGCGAAAGAATGCGGCGCGGCGGTGGCGTACGCCAGTTCGGTCGCGGCGACCGCGATGGAAACGCCCGCCGCGTGGAAACAAACTTTGTACGGCGCATACAAAATATGCAACGAACAAACCGCGCGCGCGTATTGGGAGGAAGACGGCGTACCGAGCATCGGTATTCGTCCGGCGGTGGTGTACGGCGCCGGACGCGACCGCGGAATGTCCGCCGCGCCGACCGCGGCGATGCTGGCGGCGGCTCTGGGGCGGGAGTATCGCGTTCCGTTCACCGGCGCGGTCGGATTCGTGCATGCCGCCGAAGCGGCGGCGGCGTTCGTCGGCGCGGCGCGCGCGGCGACCGAAGGCGCGAAAGTGTTCGCGCTGAACGGCTGCTGCAAAACGGTGGAGGAAGTGTGCGAAATGATTCAATCCCGCGTCGACGGGGCGAAAATTTCCTGCGCGGGCGCGCCGCTGCCTTTTCCGTCCGGAGACGGGGATGAAGACGCGCCGCTGCGCGAATGTGTCGGCGAATATCCGCGCCCGTCGTTCGCCGAAGGGCTGGCGGAGACGATGGATTTTTTTGCGCGGCGTGTCCGGGAAGGGCGGATGGGCGCGGCGGATTTGGACGCGGTGAAATGACGGGCGGGTGTTTTACCGGCAAAGTCGCCGTGATTACCGGCGCGGCGGGCGCGATTGGGCGCGAAATCGCCGCGCGGTTCGCCGCCGAAGGCGCGCGCGCGGTCGCCGCCGATGTCGCCACGCCGCCGGAATTGCCGGCGGGAATGCCGTTTTGCAAAACCGATGTCGCGGACGAGGACGATGTGCGCGCGCTGATGCGATTCGCCGAAAACGAATGCGGCGGTTTGGATGTTCTCGTCAATTGCGCCGGAATCGGCTTGGAAAAAGATTTGTGCGAAACGTCCGCCGCGGAATGGGAACGGGTGTTTGCGGTCAACGCGCGCGGCGTTTTTTTGTGTATCAAACACGCGGCGGGAGTGATGCGCGCGCGCGGCGGCGGGGCGGTCGTCAATATCGGCTCCGTGGAGGCGGACGGCGCAAATCCGCTCCATTCGGCGTACGCCGCCTCCAAGGGCGCGGTGCATAGCATCACGCGCAACGCCGCGCTGGAACTTGGTCCGTTCGGCGTCCGCTGCAACGCGGTCGCGCCGGGATGGATTGATACGCCGTTCAACGAGCGGTTGCTCGCGCAATATCCGAATCCGCGACGGGCGCGGGCGGCGATTCGCGGTTTGCATCCGGTCGGGCGGACGGGAACGCCGCGCGATGTCGCCGATGCGGTGTTGTGGCTGGCGGGAGACGAATCCGCCTTTGTCAGCGGTCAAATTTTTACGATTGACGGCGGACGAACGGCGCGCTTGCCGCTGCCGGCGCTGGGGGAATCGTGATTTTACGGACAATCTCAATCTCCTTTCGCGCGTCTTTTGGCGGCGGCGGCGACTCCGGCGGCGGAATTCGTACGCCGCGCGGCGAAATGCGGCGGGCGGGCGGAAATTCGGCGAAAAAACGCCCGAACGGGGCGAAAAAGTGAAAAGAATTGCGAAATTCTTGTCAAAAAGTGAAAAAAAGCGTATAATCTGCGTCTCTCTCCGTTCCGAAGGTTTCGTCGCGGGGGGCGTTCTTTAACAATTTGGATGAACAACGGGTATGGTCAGCATATTTTTGTCCCGTGTTTGGCGCGCGTTTTACCGTCCGTTTTTTGCGGACGGGGGTCTTTCCGGCTTGCGCGCAGGACTATGGGATCAAGTGACCAAATGTACGCGGTGGATGCCTTGGCGATTGAAGGCGATGAAGGACGTAGTAATCTGCGATAAGCCCCGGGGAACCGATAACAGGTTTTGATCCGGGGATTTCCGAATGGGGAAACCCGCCCGCTATGCGCGGGCATCGCAAACTGAATTCATAGGTTTGCGAAGCGAACCCGGTGAACTGAAACATCTAAGTAACCGGAGGAAAAGAAATCAACCGAGATTCCCTTAGTAGCGGCGAGCGAAAGGGGAACAGTCCGTGTCCGCATCATGCCGTTTTGTTCAGCAGAAGCGTCTGGAAAGGCGCGCCATAGCGGGTGACAGCCCCGTATGCGAAAAACGAAACGGCGGGCGGACGAAGAGTAGGGCGGGACACGTGTTATCCTGTCCGAACATGGGGGGCCCATCCTCCAAGACTAAATACTCTCAATCGACCGATAGCGAACTAGTACCGTGAGGGAAAGGTGAAAAGAACCCCGGGAGGGGAGTGAAACAGACCTGAAACGGCGTACATACAAACAGTGGGAGCGGGGCTTGCCCCGTGACCGCGTACCTTTTGCATAATGGGTCAGCGAGTTGCGTTCGTCGGCGAGGTTAACTTTTGCGAGGGAGCCGCAGCGAAAGCGAGTTTTAATAGAGCGACATAGTCGCCGGACGCAGACCCGAAACCGGGTGAGCTATCCATGGCCAGGTTGAAAGCGCGGTAACACGCGCCGGAGGACCGAACCGACTGATGTTGCAAAATCAGCGGATGAGCCGTGGATAGGGGTGAAAGGCCAATCAAACCCGGAGATAGCTGGTTCTCTCCGAAAACTATTGAGGTAGTGCCTCGTGTGTATCACTGGCGGGGGTAGAGCACTGTTTTGGCTAGGGGGTCATCCCGACTTACCAAACCAAGGCAAACTCCGAATACCGCCGTGTGTAATCACGGGAGTCAGTCGCCGGGTGCGAACGTCCGGCGGCAAGAGGGAAACAACCCAGATCGCCGTCTAAGGCCCCCAAGACACCACTAAGTGGGAAACGAAGTGGGGGGGCATATACAGCCAGGATGTTGGCTTAGAAGCAGCCACCATTTAAAGAAAGCGTAATAGCTCACTGGTCCAGTCCCCCTGCGCGGAAAATGTATCGGGGCTCAAGTGGTGCGCCGAAGACGCGAGTGTCGGAAGGTTGAACAAAACGGACGGGATTCCTTGAACAAGAATCCCCCAAAACGGGCGGGTTTTTACCCGAAACGCCGCCCGTACTCGGGCGGGGGCATAAAATGTCGCCTCCGCCTTTATATTTATTGCGGGGTTTGTGTTAAAATGGCGACATGATGAATTTTCGCCGTTTGGAAATTTGCGTTTATGCCGTTGTCGCCCTGCTTTCTGTGGCGGTGATGGCGTCCTTTGTCAACGACATGAAAACGGAATTTTTGGCGGGACCGAATTGGTTTCTCGCGCATCTGTCGTTAATTGCGATTTGCCTTTTTCTGGGCGGCTGGATTCTGACGCCCGCCCGGCGCGAAGCCGGACAGGAGTCGAAATTCGGCGGTTTGACATGTTTGGGCTGGGGCATTCTGGCGTTTGTCTTTGCCTGCAAAATTTTTGTGATATGACGGCGCACATTGGCAGGCACACGTACGGGACGAAAGTCGCGCTTGCCGAGTTGGAAGCGACGGCGCAGTAAGTTTTATTCATCAAGCCAAAGGAGGCGATTATGGCAAATCAAACCAAAATTTATGAAGCGATTGATGTTCTCAAAGACGCAGTTTTTGAGGAAGTGCAAAAATCTCCAAAGGAGGGAGTTTCTGTTAAAACAATTGCGGAGCGGCTTTCTTTGAGAGTTGCTGGTTGGCCGCAATATGAAGTGGACGGGCACGATTTGACTTGGTCTCTTCTCGCTATTCTGGAAAAAGAGGGAGAAATTATAGCCAAAGGTTCTGGTGGTGAGGACCGGAACAGTGTCGTTATTTATCAAAGAGGCCCCGGTGGGAGAATATGAAGCCCGCGACACATGCCGTTATTACGGCAACGTTTGTCATTGTATATGTTGCCGCCGTGGTAACTGCTGGCGTGCTTTATGCGAAGGCGTTTGTTTATGTTGACGGCGGCTTATTCATAAATGGACTGATCGCATCAGCAACGGGGGGGATAGTTCTTTGTTGGGCCTATAAATGGCATGACGGTGTCCAGCCCAGCATTATAATCCACTATCCAATTGCCATATTGGCGTCAATTTTTTACCCTTGCGTATTTGGCGCAGTGGCTTGGGTAATATACCATATTGTTAAATTTGTTTTTTGACATTTATTGTCGAGAACGAGAAAGTCCGTTTTGTTCAATCTTTCGACGCGGTAGGAGAGCGTTCCGTAGGTCTGTGAAGGAGTTTTGCAAAGGGCTCTGGAGACATCGGAAGCGAGAATGCTGACATGAGTAACGTTAAAACGGGTGAAAAACCCGTTCGCCGAAAACCCAAGGTTTCCTGTGCAATGTTAATCATCGCAGGGTTAGTCGGTCCCTAAGGCGA
>JBPCXA010000059.1:0-24137 GCA_051008975.1 Gammaproteobacteria bacterium | reverse complement strand
TTCGGTCTCCACCTCCACCGCATTTGGCGACGAACTGGAAATAAGAATTATCGTCGCCAAATCGGCGTCGGCGAAGCCCGCCACGGTGGTCGGTTCCACAATTTCAAATTCCGCCGCCTCGCCCGCCGCCAGCCGCAAAGTTTTGTCGTTCGTCTCCACCGCCAAAACGCCGGTCGCCGCCACCGACAAAGTCCCGTGTATCAGCGAAATCGTCAATTGATTGATATACGCCGTACTGCCGAGGCGCACCGTGCCGCCGGACGCGCTGCCGTCGTTTCCATACACCAATATCGCCCGCGAACCGGGCGAACCGGGCGCGGCGGATTGCGTCTCCAAAGTAAGGGAAACCAGCGGCAGACGATACGGCAAAAACTCCGTCCGCCCCGCCGCCACCGTCGCCCCGCGCAAAGTGCCGTCCAAAAATACCGACAAAGATCCCGCCGTACTAAACGCCCCGACGGTATCGGCGGCGACAATCTCCAAACTCGTCAGCGGAAAATTCGCCGTCGCGCCCGCCGCCGCCAAATCTTCGTCCCGCGCGACGACCGTCCCGCCCAAAAACTCGTCATCGTTCGCCGAAACGATTCCTACCAGCCGATAAATGGAACCGTCCGGGGTGATATTTTGGGTGTAAATCCGCTGCGTATATTCCCGCTGCACCGGCGCAAAAAACCAGTCGCGCGGTTCAAATTCCGGCGAATTCCCGCCCGCATACACGCCGCCGAATTCGTGAATGTACGAAATTTGCCCGCCGATTTCCTCGCCGTCCTCGCCGTCCTGATATGTCAACTCCCAGATAATCGGCACGGCGCGCGGTTGAATGCGAAAGCCCGCGCGATAACCCTCGTCGTCGGCGCGCCCGTATTCGCCCTCCCACAAAAAATATTCGGCGACGCCCACCAGCCACGGAACATCGGGCGAATGCACGTTCAATTCCAGATCATAGCCGCCCGCCGTGTAGGTCGCCGTCCGCCCGCCGTCCGTCGTATCGCGAAAGACCGCGTCGCCGATCGGCGAGTAATAATTCGCGAACAAATCCAGCCACGGCGAACGCGCCTCGCCACCCGCCGACCACCGCCAGAATCCCTCGTCCTCGTAGGTTTCGTAGTCGGCGAAAAGATTGACGCCCAGCAGCAGATTTCCTTCCGTCGCGCGGCGGTAGATCAGCCCGGCGTTGCCGCCCTGCCGCTTGCTTTTTCCGGCGTAATAGCCGCGCAACTGCCACGCGAGGGCGTCGTCCGCGGTCTCCCGAAACGCGCCCAGAACATTCAATCCCGCGTGCGCGAATCGCCCGCCGAGTTCGCTGCGAAAATCCACTTCTATGTTGCGGATGAATCCGCGGCGCGCCGCTTCGGCGGTCGCCGCCATCACCGTTTCGTCCGCCGCCAGCGAAGCCAAATCCCAGCCGGTGCGCGCCGCCTGTTCGCGCCAGCGGCCGGAAATATCCGCCGAATCCTCCAAATAATAGTCCATCAGCCATTGCTGCAAAGGCAGGGCGTCAATCGCGTCTCCGATTTTGCCCGCCACCCGCCGTCCGTCCGCCCACAGCACCGAATGCGGCGTTCGCACGACAAAACTCCCGGCGATGATTCCGTCTCCGCGTTTGCCGCCGCGCAAATATTCGCTGTACAAAAATCCGTCCGAATCCGCGCCTTCGGTCTGCGAATCCGCCGACAAGCCGCCCGCCGTCAAGAACGCGCCCGCCAGCAACAACGCCAGAGATCGCCGAAATCGGCGCAGGAATCCCCCGCCCCAGACGGGCGAAATCCGATGCCAAAGATGAACGCTTGACATTTTCATAAAAAGAATTGCCTATTATAAGCGATTTAATCCGTTTTTCGGACATTTTTTTTCCCCTACACTTCCCCCCCCCCCCCCCTTAAATCGCCGTACAACGCCCGTACAGCGCGTACGCCGCGCTTTTTATTTTTTTTATGAACGAAAATTGCAAAACCGGAGTTTCGCCGAAAAAACGCGCGGATTCTTTGCAAACGCCCCGCCGTTTGCGGAAGGCGGAGGGCGGTTTTTTCGCCCGATGCGCGAATTATCGCGCCGCCGACAAAAAACTCACGAGCCGGGCGGTCGCCGCTTGTCGCCGAATCGGCGGAAAGATTCCCGCCGCCGCCGCAAATTCGCGGAATCGGAGAGAGACAAAAACAAGTCCGCGTCCGCCGATTCTTGCCGCCGAAGTCCGCCGTCCCGCGAGGCGAGAACAATCCCGTCCGAAAAATCGTCCACCGAATCGCCTTCGTCGCCGGGGAAATGTATCGGCGTCAATTCCGCCGAATCGTCGACGATTCGCACATACACATTCACGGAAATGACGTCCGGGCCGGTGGATTGATAGCCGGCGCGGGATACGACGCGCACGGTGAGATTCATCAGCCCCGCCGCGGTATGCGGTTCCTTGAAACTGACGATGCCGTAAGTCGGGTCGACTTTGAACGGCGTCGTCGGGTCGAAAAATGTGCCGTCGGTCAAACTGAATCGATAGCCGCCGTAGCCGCCCGTGGGGGCGATTCTGAAGATCGGAACGTTGATGCCGTCGGGTCCGGAGACCATGGACAGCGGCACTTCAATCGGATTTGAATTGAGGCCTTCCGTGCCGTCCGCCGTCGCGCTGTCGATAAACTGGGAATCGATCGGGCCGGTCAGCGGCGGACGCGACGAGCCGGCGAAGTTCGTGACCTCGTAATACAGGGCGAATGTCACGAAAGTAAATGAGGCGTCAAGTGCCTCGACATCCACCGTATATTTGCCGGTCACTCCGAAGGACGAGTTGGGGCAGGTATGTTCCAGCACGATCGCCGCCGCGCCTTCAATCGGATGCGCGATCACCTGTCCGCCCGAAAGCCCGGCGGGGCGGAGCGCTTCGGTCACCCGCGGTTCGAGGCAGTCCTGCGGGAACGTGTTGGCGCGGACGGAAAGATCTATCGCATACGGCGGCGTGCCGCCCGACAGCGCAATCGTAATCAGCGGCGGACCTTGTCCGGGGAGGGCGTTAAATCCGGTCTCCGTCCGCGCGACAAAACGCGGGAATTGTATCGGATTTCCCGGCGAAAGCCCGACCTGCCCGCTCTCGAAGAACGGGCTCGTAATGCCGCCCAGGGCGAAAGTACCGGGATCCTCCTGCACCTGCAAATACACGGTCATCGTCGCCGTCCCGTCGCCGGCGTCCAGCGGCACGGCGAAGAAATACTCGCCGGCTTCCGGCACTTCCGAGGGATCGGTGAATCCGATCTCCACCTCCACGGCGTTTCCGTCCGCCTGGCCGATGGCGCCCACCCGCGGCGATATGTCGCCCTCGCCGCCGCCCGTGATGGAATTGTTGAGGGCAAAGACGGCGTTGTTGTCGTAAACGTCCAAATCCGCGCGCACGGTAAGAATCGCCAAACCGCTGCGCGCGTCCGCGTACGGTACGACAATCCGGTCAAACTCGGCGAGTCCGCCGGTCGCGTGATTGTGATACGGCGAAACCACCGTGACGCCGCGCAAAGCGGTGTTGCGCACGACCAGATGAATGTCGGCGGGGAAGGAATAATTTTCGCCGTCGGCAAAGTTAAATCCGACCGACGCGCGGTATCCCCTCGCGCCCACCTGTTCGGCGAAGGACAGCTGCCTCTCCTCCCCCGGCGAGGGCGACGGCGACGGCGACGGCGGCACCTGCGACGGATCGAAACTGATGACCGATTCGTCGCCGGTCGTGGTCTGCCGCGGGTGCGGGGGATCGCGATCCTCCCCGAGAAAATACTCCACGGAGAAATCGCCGCCGCGCAAAGTCGCCAGCGGCACGCCCGCCGCCGCCGCCGCCAGCGGGGCGGTTATCGTCAATCCCACGCTGGGATTCGTGCGGAAAGTCAGGGTCGCCGCAAAACCCGCGTCCAAACGCGGAACGATCACGGTGGCGGTAACTATCCTAAATCGGTTGGGATTGTTGTCGCCGATGTCCACGCCCCGATTGTGGGGATTGAGGGTGATCGTCTGCAAGAACACCCGGTCGGCGAAAGTCGGGCCGGTAATCGTAATCGTATGCAGATTGCGCGGGAAATGCAGCGAGATAGTCGCGCCCGAATAGGTCTGCAATTCCGCCACCGTCGCCGCCGTCGGGGGCGAGAACAAATGCAAATGAATCGTCGCCCGCAGAGTCACGCTCGCCGCGTCCACAATTTCGTAGGCGGAGAAATTCCCCCCGGCGCGCGCCCGGCTTGCGGAGGAAAATCCGACCACCACCCGGTCGGCGGTGATATTGCGGATATTCAGGTCATTGGCGTTGCCGTCGCTTTCGCTTTGGGTGCTCAGATGGGTGATGTTGTACGGCGATTCGCCGCCGGAAACGAGCAGCGTCGCCAGATTGCCGCCCGCCTGCGAAAGCGGAATCCGAATCGGCAAAGACGGCGAAACCGGCCCGCCCCCGTGGAATTGCGAGACAATCTCCGTCGACAGCGGATCGGGAACCGAAACGCCGCCGCCGTCCGTCGTCCCCGCGTCCGAATCCAAATACGGCACCAAATCATCGGACTGGCATCGCGAACCCGCCGCCACTTCCACGCCGAAATACACGCGCCCGCGATCGTCCTGCGGCAGCGAATCGTCGACAAACACGGTCAGAGTCGCGGTCGCCGTCGCCGCCCCGATCGGTCCGCGATATTCCAAAATCCGCGCCAGCGGCGGCAGCGGCGCGGCTTGGCTGCCGCCGAGTTCTATGCTGGGAAACGCGCCGAAAGATTCCGTTTGCGAAGAATCGTGATAGGAATAATACCAGCCGACGGTCAGCGTGTTGGAGCCGGCGATTTGTCCGTCGCCGGTTCCCAAATTGTCGCCGCCCGCCATTTCTTCGTCCACATAAAAGACCGCGTACAGTCCGCCGGAAGCGAAGTCGGCGTCGACGACCGGTCCGCCGTCCCCGGTATTCGCCGAGAGGGAATCCGGATCGACGCGATAGCGGATACTTCCCAGCGTATCGGACGGGATGGTCTGCACGATCGGCAACACCAAATTTTCGGTAGTCGCAACGCAAACCGGCGCGCCCGCATCGACGACCACGCGTACGTACACGGTATGCAAAACTTCCTCGCCTTGGAAATTAACCTGCGCGGTGATGTCGTAGTCCGCCGCATTTCCGCCGCGGAAATCCGCGAACGACACGACGCAATCGGGCGAAATTTGCAAATCGGAGGACGACCCGGAAATCGCGCAACTGTCCGCCGTGTACAGTCCTTCGGCGGCGAATAGTGTCGCCAGCGGCGCATCCGCGAACGCGCTGGCGGCGGCGATTTCGTACGGCGAATTATCCGAACCGTCGCCGGCAAGCGGGGATTCGGACGCCGCCGCCGTCCCCGGCGCGTACACATCCACCCGCACGGTCGTATTCAATCCGGCGTCGTTGAAGCCAAATTCGTCGGGGCCGCCGCCGTCCCGTCCCGCGCCGTTAATATTCACCGTGCGCGCGTATATCCCCGGCAGCGGCGGGCTATTAAAGCGGATTTTCGCCAGACGCCCGGAAAACTCCGGGGACAGGCGCGCGCCCAAAACGAGTTCTTCGGAGGTGGACAGCGTCACCGGATCCGCCCCGCCCGAAGTGGAAATTGTCGCGATAAACGCGCCGTGCAAAACGCGGGCGATCGGCACCCGCAAAACGTCCGTCGTCTCGCCCGCGAATTCCCCCCCGTCCGCGGCGGGCAGACGCGCGGCGAGAGTCGGAAACTCCGACAGCACCGTCGCGGAAAGTTCCGCGCGGGAATAAAACCGCGTATACACCGTGACGCTGGCGGTCTCCCCGCCCCGCATAATCCGCACCGTGAAGTCGTAGTCCCCGTTCGGCTGCAGCGAATTCTGATTGCCGCCGTCGTCGCGGATCAGCACGGTAATGGCGTGAATGGTGATTCTCCGCGCTTCGATGTCTATCGGAAACCGGTTGAACAGCGGCGGTATCTGGCGGGTGGTTCTGACGAACTCCAGCGGGGCGGCGCCGATGTCCGCCCGAAAATCCCGGGGGGAGTTTTTCGTATTGTCGTTCAGCACCTCCACGGTGACGTCGTTGACCGAAAAATACGATTCCAAACGAAGCACCGCGATATGCCGGCCCGCGCCGGGGACGCCGAACGACGTGCCGTCCGCCACCACTTCCGCCGCGACTCGCACCGGATTGTCCGGCGTCAGACCGATAACCGGACCCGCCCCGCGGTCGCCGCCGTCCAATTCGTCGTCAATAAACGGACTGTACACCCCCGCCACCCGCGGCAAATCGCCGTCCGCGTTCACCGCGACCGTAATGCTCACGAATTCGGAACCGCTTTGCACCCGCACGGTGATGGTGTGCTGTCCGCTGTAAAACACGGTAACCGAGGCGATCAGCCGGTTGCCGTTATACTGATCCTGCGCCTGCACCCAGCCGATATTCGCGCCGCCGTCTCTGCCCGTGGTCTGTTCGCCCACGATCAGATTCAGATGCGGACTGCCGACCCGCGAATAGGTGTAAGTCCCGTCGCCGCCGCTCGCCTGCACATAGGCGAAAACCGCGCCGTCCATATTATGGTCGTCGACCCCGGCGGCGATTGCGCCGTCCGACAAAATCGGCAACTCGGTCACCACCGACGCCGTCAGCGGCCCCCCGAAATCCGGCAAAACCCGCGCATACGCGGTCAGCAAAACCGAATCGCCCCCGGCGTCCACCCGCAAAGTCACGGCATACTCGCCCGCCGGCGTGCGGATGGACATGCGAAGTTCCTCCCGCGTCACGACATTGCCGCCGGACTGTCCGACATTCGTGGTGTTGTACCGCAATTCCTCCTCGTCGCCGACGACGGTTATCGTATACGAATTGATTTCGCCGCCGCCGACCGCCGGGAAAATTTCCGCCACGGCCATTAAATCCCGCGCGACATTAAACGGCACGAGGAACGGATTTTCCAAAGTCCCGTCGCCGTCAAACTCCGAAATCAAGGTCACCCCCGCCCCGCCGCCGGTCGTCCCGTCCGCGAAACCCGTGAAATACGCGAAGTTGCCGTCCGCCGGCGTACATCCGCCCGCCGCCACCCGCCGCCCGAAATACAAATATTCCGCCTCGCCCGCCCGCGCCGCGTTTTCGTCAATAAACACCGTCAAAGTCGCCGCCGGAGTGCCGCCCGCGTTCGCGTTAAACGGTTCGGTGAATTGCACCACCCGCTCGCCGCCGGTCAGGGCGCGCGGTCCGCCGAAAACGCCCTCGGAAATTCGCGCCGCGTTGTAATACCAGCCGCCGAACTCTTCGCGGTAATGCAGCAGGAATCGCGTGTAGTTCCCCGGCGAATCCGGCGGACCCGCCCGCCGAAAGTCAAAAGTCACCGTCGCGGCGCCGTCCGAACCGTCGTCCACATAATAGCGCGCGGTACTCGCGGTCGGATTGCGCGGAATATCGTCCGCCGCCACCACCGGCACGACAAAATCGGCGGCGGACGCGACGCAAACGCCGTCCGATTCGTCTATCTGCAAATGCAAAGTAACCAAATCGCGCAACTCGCCGAGGCGGGGGACGTAAATGGTGAGAGTGGTTTTATCCCCGTTGGTCTCGGTCCGCACGCTCGTAAATATGGAAGCCAGACCGTTCGCCACCGACAGCGAAAGCCCGTAATACGCCGCGCCCCAGCCCGCCGCCACCGTCAAGGTATACACCGTCTCCGCGTCCGCGTCCGCCACCTCGTCGCCTTGGGTGCCCGCCAGCCGCAAATATACGATTCCGTCCGCGCCCACGACCAGCGGATTCACGGTGTCGGGATCTTCCAGCAGGACGGCGTCCGCGAATTGCACCGGCATCTCTTCGGCGGGGAGAATATTCGTGATCGTAATCCCGCCGACAATTACGGAAGGATTGAAAGGCCCGAGCAAATCATTGGGGGGATACGTGACAACGCCGCCGGTTCTTTCGCCGACCGCCCGCTCGCCGAAATATAGCGCGCCGTCCGCCTGTATCGTCGCCACCGCCGCCCCGAACGCCGCATCCCGCGCGGGAATTAACAGCGGATTCGCCGCGCTGCCGTCGCGCCCGCCGGACGGCACAATCTCCGCCCGCACTTGCGGCGGACGAAAATCAAAATACACCGAATGCAGCATTTCGTCTATGCCGTCGTCCGACAAGGACATCTCAAACATCGTCACGCCGATGAAAAACGCGAACAAATCTTCGCGCCGCACTTCCACGCCCGCCCCGTCCGCGCGCGGCGTAATGTCAAAATCGCCGTCGTTCTCGTCGCCGATATACGCCGTGATGGACGATATAAACGTATCGCCGTCCCGCGTAAATGTGGTCACAAATACCGTCGGGTCGACCTCGACGGTGGTCGATTCGGCGTACGTATACGACGGCGTCCCGCCCGACAAAACCACCGTCGCCAAAATACTGTTGCGCAGCGCTTCCAGCGAAATAAATTCCTGCGGCGTATACGGCACGACAAACGGATCGCCTTCCGTCCCCGAACCGGCGTACGTATCGCTCGCCGCCGCCACGCGCAACGCCTCCAACACTCTAAAATTCGCGGTGACGGAAACAAGGGCGACTCCCGGCGCGCCCGCAATTCGCACCGTAATGATCAAATCCAGCAGACCGTCGCGATCGGCGGCGAATTCAATTTCGCCGTCCGCGCTGACCGACAAATCGGCGGAATTTCCTACGCGGGTGAATGTCCGCGCGTCCGCCCCGCCGCCGCCCAAAACCGCGACGGACGCGGCGACATCCCCGGCGGCGGCGTCATTCCCGGAAATCAAAAACGGATCCCCGCTCGTCCCGGTTCCCGTCCCCCCGGCGGCGGGCTGCAAATCCGCCTCCAAAGGCGAGACCTGCACCGAAATGTACACCTCAAATTCTATCGGCGCATTTTCGTCCTCGCTGCCGGAGACGATCCGCACGGTCAGCGAATGCGACGCGTTCACCGTCTGCGTCACGAGGAAGAATATCGCGCGTTCCGACCCGCTCGTACCGATTCCCAGCTCCGTTTCGTCGTTGAGTATCGTCAATTCATACGCGCCGGTGCCGCCGCCCAGCGAAAGAGTCGCCACCGCGTTCTGCGCGTCCGTCAAATCCGAAGTTATCAGCAGCGGATCATTCGCCGCCGTCCCGTCGCCGCTCAACGCCGTCGGCGGAGTGCCGTCGTCCAGCGCGGGCTGCAAAACCGCCGCGAGCGGCCCCAGCGGACGGAAATACGGTCTGCCCGTATACCGCAGCGCGGCGGCCAATCTGTCGCCGTCGCTTACGATATTCCATTCGGCGTCCATAAACGCGTTGCCGCCGCCGCCGTCGAGAACATTGGCGGCGAGGTCGGTCGTAGAACATTCCGGTTCCAGAACTTCCCGCACAACATTAAGGGCTCCGCCCCCGCCCGCGTTGAATACCCGGAAGGCATGCGCGATTCCCTGCACGCCGGTGAGCGGGTCGGCGGTACCGTCCGGCGCGGCGGTGATAATATCCCCCTTCTGCAGCGCGCGCCCCGAAACCGGGTCCGGGTCAGCCCCCCCGTCCTCGGGAGGACTGGAACTGAACGTCCGCGCCCCCGCATCCTGGGTAAGATAACGGCGGTTCTCAAAATCGTGCAGATACACCGTGGAGATGCCGCCGTTGCCAAACAAATCGTCCAGGTTCGTGGAATCAACATCAAATGTCCGCGCGCAAACCAGCCGCGACACGGTCACGAATACGGACGCCGGGGAAATCGGCGCGGAAGTCGCGTCGTCCTGCGCGAGGGAACCCGGATCGTCGCCGTCCCCGAAAATGCTGATCGTCGTCCGGAAATTGCCCGCGATGTCGGCGACCGTGCGCACATCCGCCTCGGCAAAACCGGCGAATTGCAGCACCGTCGCGCCCGAATCCGCCGTCGTCAACTCCAAAATTCCGCCGTCTTCAATATGCACCGACAGGCGGGATTCGCCGCCGACCGCGTCCAGATAAAAAGTTCCCAGCACCGTCGCCGAAACCGGCAAATCCACATCCCCGGTCACCGTCAACACGCCGCCGTAGTCATACGCCCGGAAGTCGCTCGCGCCGTCCTTGCCGAACTCGCCTTCGTCGTTGCCGTGGCCGTCCAGCCGCGCGTCAAAAACATCCAAAGTCACCGCCACCGTCCCGAATTCCAAAGTGTCGCTTCCGCTTTCGTCAAATCCGCGAATCCGCACGGTCACCCGCTCGTTGGACGGCGTATCGCCGCGGAAACGATTCAAATTCGCAAAGGAAAACGTACCTTCGGCGAAAGATCCGGCGACCGCCTGCAGCCGTTCGTCGGTATTCTGGTCAATGAACTCGTACGTGTCGCACAAGACGGACGAGGCCGGCAAACAAGATTCCGTCTCCTGACTCTGGGCGAAGTTGCCGGCGTTTTGCACCGTCAACTGAATACTTTCCGCCTGCGAACCGAAATACCGATTCTGCGTCCGATAAATCAGCGACGGCACCGCCTCGTTCTCCGGCGGCAGACCGTTATTGGAAACCGTCACCGTCACATCCAGCGTCTGCCCCGAAAGCCCGGTAACGCGCACCGTAATCGTCTGCCTACTCCCCCCGAAAGGCAGGCGGCTGAATTCCACCACCCCCTGATTTCCGTCAATCGCCGCGTTATTCGCCGATTCCACGCGCAGCCCGGCGTCCGCGCCGATTCGCTCGTACGTATACGGGGCGTCCCCGGCGATCCCGTCTCCCTGCGCGACAATCGTCAGCACCGAATCCCCGGTAAGCGGCTCCCGCGTGGCGTAGTCATATACATATAAATCGTCGTCGCCGCTGGTGTCCAACTCCACGGTGGCGTTGACGGTGATGCTCGACGACAACGCCGAAACCGCGCTGATTTCCACCGAAAACGTGCCGACCTGCCCGCCGCTGGAAACATCCACCGTAATCACATGATTTCCTATCGCCGTCTGCGCCCGGTCAAACGAAATCACCCCGGCGGCGACGTCCAGTTGCAAATCGCCGTCCTCGGTGTCCACCGCGAACGTATACGTAGTACCGTCGCCGCCGGACGCCGCCAAAGTCGCCACTCCCGCGTCCGCCGCAATATCGCTGGTCAAAATAAACAGCGTACTCGCCGTCGCCGTCTCCCGCCCCAAACTGCTCCGCAACTCCACCGCCAACGGCGGATTCACCCGGAAATATACCGTGGTCAAAATATCGTCCACGCTCGCCTCGGAAAGCGACAACGTAAGAATATACAAACCCGCGTCCGGCGCCGTCCAATGAATCCCCCGACCGGCCGCGCCGCCGGAAATATCTTCCAGCGAGAAAATACCGGGGTCGCCGAAAATGTCCACCGCAATCGGACCGCCGCTGCCGCCGTTGGCGTCTACTCCCGCAATCGGCTGCGTTCCGTCTCCGACCTCCCCCTCCGCCAGCAAAAACGGATCCGTCTCGCTCCCCGCCCCGCCGAGAATGAAGTTGCCGATCGCCGTCACATTCGCCACCAGCGGCGGCGCGATGATGTTCGTCACCCGCACCCAAACCACAAAAGCGGTGACTTCCGTCCGATCCGCGTACGTGCCAACATCGTTGACGCGGATGTCAAACCCGAACCTGCTGTTGGTGCTGGTGGTGGTGTATCCTCCCGTATTCTGATCCACCAATACAATCGCCGCCGTGCCGTCGCCGCGATCTTCCAGCATCAGCCGCACCGGGGTAATCGAGCCGTCCGCGTTGAAATACTCGGCGACGTTGAACGTATATCCGGTCCCCAAGGCGGCGTCTTCGCCCACCCCGCCGGACGCCGAAAGAATCGCCAGCGTTCTGGATTCCTCCATAAACCCGTCAACCGGATGCGGATCGGTATTCGGCGCGCCGCCCTGCGGTATGCCCGCGTCCCCGCTGACATCAAAAACGACCGGCGGAATCGCCGCGACCGAAATGTCAATCGTGTACACATTTTGCACCTGCACATCGTCGTGGTCGGAATCAACGGTCACCGTCACCGTCCGCGTTTCGCCCGCCGCCGCCGCCCCGTCCGCATAAAAGGAATTATCCGTATTCAAGGCGAACGAAATGGCGACACCCTCTCCCGGATTCATTCCGTCCGTGCCGTCAAAATCCACGACCTCCTCGCCCGCCGCCGAATCCACATTAACGACGACCGTCCCCTCGGCGGTCGCCTCGTCCGGATCCAGCAGCAAAGTGGCGAACACCGACAACGCGGGATTCGGAATCGGAAACGACAACGCCTCGTGCATCAATATATGCAAGCCGCCGCCCGCCGTCCGCGTCACCGAAATCCGCGCCGCCGCCGCGTCGTTGTTATATCCGCCGACAATCGCCAACTCCGCGTCCAGCACCGGCGCAACCCCGATATCCACATACACCCGCTCCGTGGCGGTCTCAATTGTCGCGCCGTTGCCGTCCGTCGACGTCACCGTCACGCTCGCAATATACACGCGCGGCGGAGTCGGCAACTCGTCGCCGGTAAAGCCCAAAATGCCGTTGTTGTCAATCTCGAACGGCGGATCGTTGACCGAATACGTGTACGTACCGGAACCGCCGCGCGGCGTAAATGTCGCCAGATTCTCCCGCCGCCGATTCGTCTCATACGGATCATTCTGCACCCCGCTCCCGACCAGCAACTCGCTGGCGAAAGTCAATTCCAAATCGTCATAATCAATCGCCACGACGGAAACATACAAAGTCAGCGACACCTCCGGCGTCCCGGAGTCATGACCGTCCATTACGGTGATTTCTATCGCAAACTCTTCCCCGGCGTAATGCGCGGCGGTGCGCTGCGGCAAAATAACTTCGCGGGAAGTAGTAATAAAAGTCAAACCGCTGTTCGCAAACGTGTCAAACGTGTACGAATAATCCTCGTCGCCGCCGCCGACCTGCACAGTCGCCACCGTCACGTCCACGGTGAAATTCCCGGTAACCCGCAGCGGATTGCCGCTTGTCGCGCCGCTCCCCGAAAACGACGAAGCAAAGCCCGCCGTCAGCGAAGACAACGCCTCGCCGACCACCGTCACCGCCGCCGTCACAGTCAGCGTCTGCCCGATCGCCGTATCCGCCACCTGCACCGTCAAACTCGCCGAATCGACCGTCACCTCCGCCGCATATACATTCGCCGCCAGCCGCAATTGCCCGTTGCCCGCGTTAAATATCAACGGATGATCCGCCGGCGCGGTTCCCTCCAAAGTCCGAACGCCCCCGCCCGAACCGCCCTCAATCGTCAATACCGCGAAATGCGTCCCGGTAGCCGGCGCGCGCGTTTCCAAATATCCCACCCGCACCCGCGTATTGTTCACCCGCGTCACCGAAAGCCCGGCGTCGTCATAATCCGAATTCACCGCCAAAAACGCCGCCAAAGCGTCTTCCGGGGCGTCCACCATAAACCGCAACGTAATCACCGAAGCATTATCGTTCGACGCGCTCGGTTCATGCACCCGTACCCGCGCCTCGTAAATCCCGTCGCTGGTCGGCAAAACATCGTCCGCAAAGCGCAAAGTCGCGCCCTCTTGCGCGGTCGGGTTGTTCGTCGTCATTAACGCAAACGCGTTGCGATTGCCGCCGGATTCCAGCGTGAACTCATAGCCGCTGACGTTGCCGCCGCGCGGCGTGAATGTCGCCAATTCGCCGTCCGAACGATCCACCTGATACGGCAAAGCGGCGCTCCCGTCCCCGGCCGCCAAAGTAGACGCGACATCCGCCGTCACCGTCGGCGTATTAATTACCACGACGCTCACGAACAAACTCAACGTAACCGGCGCCGTCCGCTCGTCCGAAGGCAGGGAGGCAAGATCGTTCACGGCGACCGCGATACTTAATATTTGGTCGCGAGCATAAGCGTCGGGCGCATCATCGCCGTCCGAATCGGCGTCCTCCAAAATAATCGCGCCGTCCGAATCCACCGTAAGTTGGGAAGATTTGTTTCCGTCCGTTTCGTCAAGGGTGTAGGTATAGTTCGCCGCATCGTCGTTGCCGACGCCGCCCGTCGGGCGGATGGACGCCAAAGTACTGCTCGCGCCGACAAAACCGGTAATGCCGTACGGATTACCCAGCAAATTCCCGCCCGGCGGCGCGCCGTCGGTAAATGTCGCCCCAATCGGCGTAATCGGAAACTGCCCGACCGCCACGGTCAAAATCAAAGAAACCGTCTGCGGGTCAACCGTTACCGTCTCCATCGCCGCCACCGTCAAAGTCGCCGTCACCGTCGCCAAATTCGTCCCCGTCGGAAAAGTTCCCGCCAGCATCAATCCGCCCGTGTCCGTGTCAAACGACAATGTCTGGGGCGTGGTACCGACCACCGACAAAGTCGCGCTGCCGTCGCCGCCGAAAATTTGCACGGACGCCAAAGTCGCGGAAATGTCCGGCGCCGTCTCCTCCCGATACCCGACATTAATCCGATTCACCGATATTCCGGCGGTAAGCGTGGAAGCGCCGGACGGCGGCGCATACGAATTATTAAGCGCCAAAACCAGCGGCTCCAAAAGGCAGTCCCTCTGCAGTTGCGATCCGGGCGTGACGGGAGTATCGCAGTTAAAAGATTCCACGCCGTTCACGGTCTCCACCTGCACCGCATCGTCCGCCGAACTGGAAATAAGAATCACCGTCGCCAAAGCGGCGGCGTCGGTGGTCATTTCTATCAATTGAAACACCGCCGCCGCGCCCGCCGCCAGCCGCAAAGTTGTGTCGTTCGTCTCCACATCCAAAGTGCCGCTCGCCGCCACCGACAAAGTCCCGTGTATCAGCGAAATCGTCAGCTGATTGATATACGCCGTGCTGCCGAGGCGCACCGTGCCGAAAGACGCGTCGCCGTCATTTCCATATTCCAAAACCGCCCGCGAATTGTCCGTCTGCAAAGTCGCGGAAAGCAGCGGCAACCGATACGGCAACTCCTCCACCCTCTCCGACACGGACGCGCCGCTCAAAGTGCCGCTCAAAACCACCGACAGCAAAGACAAAGAATTCACCGCGCTAAACGCCCCGCCGGTCTCGGTGGTAATCTGCAAACTCGTCAGCGGAGAATTTGCCGCCGCACCCGCCGCCGTCGGCAAATCCAGCAAAACCACCGCCCCGCCCAATGTTTCGGCTGAATCCGCCGAAACGATTCCCACCAGCCGATGAATCGAACCGGGCGCCGTAATATCTTGGGTATAAATCCGCTGCGAATATTCCCGCTGCACCGGCGCAAAAAACCAGTCGCGCGCGTTAAATTCCGGCGACCTTCCGCCCGCATATTCCGCCCCGAATTTGTGGAGATACGAAACCCGCCCGCCGATTTGATCGCCGTCCTCGCCCTCCTGATATGTCAACTCCCAAATAATCGGCGCGGTGCGCGGCTGAATCCGAAAACCCGCGCGGTATCCCTCGTCGTCCTCCCGCCCGTGTTCGCCCTCCCACACGAAATATTCCGCCACCCCCACCAGCCACGGATGTTTCGGCGAATGCACATTCAACTCCAAATCATAGCCGCCCGCCGTGTAAGTCGCCGTCCGCCCGCCGTCCGCCGTATCGCGGATTAAATCGTCGCTGAGCGGCACATAATAATTCGCAAACAAATCCAGCCACGGCGAACGCGCCTCGCCGCCCGCCGACCACCGCCAAAATCCCTCGTCCTCGTACGTCTCGTAATCGGTGAAGATATTGACGCCCAGCAAATTTCCGCCCGCCGCGCGGCGGTATATCAGCCCGGCGTTGCCGCCCTGCCGCCCGCTCCCCGCATAGCCGCGCAACTGCCACGCCAAAGCGTCGTCCGCCGTCTCCCGAAACGCCCCCAAAACATTCAATCCCGCCTGCGCGAATCGCCCGCCGAGTTCGCTTTGCAAATCCACTTCTATGTTGCGAATAAAGCCGCGTCGCGCCGCCCCCGCCGTCGCCGCCATCACCGTTTCGTCCACCGCCAGAGCCGCCAAATCCCAGCCGGTGCGCGCGACACTCTCCCGCCAGCGCGAAGAAATATCGGCGTTCTCCGCCAAATAATAATCCATCAGCCACGTCCGCAACGGCAACCCGTCTATCGCCTCGCCGACTTTGTCCGCCACCCGCCGTCCGTCCGCCCACAGCACCGAACGACCCGAATCCACCACAAAACTGCCGGCGACAAAACCGCCGCCGCCGACCTCTTTGCCGCCGCCCGCCGATTCCCGCAAATATTCGCTGTACAAAAAACCGCCGTCCGCCGACCCGGCAAGCCGCGAATCCGCCGACAAGCCGCCAACCGACAGCACCGCCGTCCCGCACGCCGCCCAAAACGCCGCGCCCCGAACGCGCCGCAACGCCGCCGCCCAATACCTGAAAGAAAATACCGAAACCATAAACGTCGCAATTATAAACAATTTTGCCAAAAAAATCAATTTATTTTATCCATTTCGCCCCCCCCCCCCTCGTGATGTTGTTTTTTAACCACATTCGCGTTTTTGGCGCGGAGATTCCGGTCCCCGCGTTCGCGAGGATAAACTTTCGCGGGAATGGCGTATTTTAATTGGGAGTGTTAAAAGCACCGCCATTCCGGCGAAAGCCGGAATGGCGGTGCTTTGGATTTCCGCCCTTGTTCCAAAGTACACCCCCCGTCCCATTCCTGCGAAGGCAGGAATCTCCTCGCCGAAAGGCGTACAAACGTACAATTACCCGCCGCTTTGCGGCGGCGGAAATTCCTGCCTTCGCAGGAATGGGACGGGGGGAAGCGGCGGGAGATTTCGCGCCTTGCGGCGAATCCGCCGTTTGCGCTGTCGCGCAAGAGATTCCGGCTTTCGCCGGAATGGCGACACTTTTAACCTCTTAATTAAAATACACCATTCCGGCGAAAGCCGGAATCTCGCTTGTTATCGCCGCCTTTTCTGTCGTTCCGAAACGGGACGTCTTGGGACGAAATTCCGCATTTCCGGGCGGGGCGGGGGAAACTCCGCATTTCCAAAAACGGCGTTTTCGGGGCGGGAGAGGGCGGCGAGTTGCGGAAATTGTCCGTCATTTCGCGGGGGCGTTTGCGGGACGAAATCCGGGGGCGCGCCGGTATTGGCGGCGGAAGACGCCGCGCGTTCAAAGATGATCACCTGCGTTACCGGGGAGGCGGAGTAAGTATTGCGATCTTCCACGAAAATGGACACCGTAAATCTGTCGCCCGCATCCACGCCGGCGGGCCAGGCGTCGTTGAGCAATTCCAGCGTGGCGCGCATTTCCCACCCCGCTTCGGTGGTTTCCGGGGTCGGCGCATAGGTTCCGGCCCTGAGTGTGAACGTCGTGGTGCCGTAGTCGCCCGCGCCGACGGCGTATCTCGTGAAGTAGCCCAATGACCCCCGATTCGACGGAAGATCCCGTGATGATATAAAGTTGCCGTCGGCGTGACTCTCCTGTCCGATATTGCCGCCCCACAATGCCAGCGTGGCGACGGGCGCGGCGGGATCGCCGATTTGGAAAACCGGGGGCGGATCGGACGCGTCCCCGGACGCCGTAACTACGCTCACCATAATTTCCGCGTGCGTACGTTCGCGGCAAAGGCGGTCCGCCAATACGGTTCCGTCCTGCCCCGTGTGGCGGGTGATGACATACAAGGTGATAGTCGCCGCATCAACGGGGAATCGGTCGTCCGGATTCGCGCGGAATACGCCGCGACTGCAGACGCCGCGTCTGTGGTGGGGGACGTTCGTCAGAGGATAGTTGCCGAGATCCGGCTCCCACCGTCCGTTGTAAATTAGGTCGGTGTCGATAAAAATTCTGCCGTCCTTGCTGCCGTCCTCCGAGACGCCCAGATCCAGAATTTCCGACCCCTCGGAGGTTGTGTCCACCTTTTCCCAGACAAACGGAACGCCGTTGTCGGTCAGCGCCGGCGCGGTCAGTTTCAGACAGTAATCCGGGGGCGTGGGGTTCGCGGTTTCGCATCTGTTGGCGATAAATTCGGGACGGTCGCCTTCCACGAGATATATGTTGTCGTTTCCGACGGGAGCCGCGGCGCCGGAAAAGGTGAAAACATCCGCAAGCGTATCGTGTCTCTCCACTTCCACCGCCACTTCCAGAGCCGAAAGCGCGGACAAATCCGGGCTGAAATGCAGGGTGAGTTCCACATCTTCGTTGAAGGTCTGCTGGTCGTCCACCCGCAGGGTAACCTCGTAGAACGCGGGCGCGGAAACGTCGCCGAGGAATTCCACATCCGTCTGGCTGTTGTCGGCACTGTTGCGGCGTCTTGCGAAATCGGTGTTCGCCACCGTTCCCACAAGTCCGCTCTGATGGGCGGGGGACGTTCCGACGCCGCCGGTCGCAAACGTGATCACGCGGGGGTTGTCGGCGGCGGCGACGAGAACGTACGGATCGTCCGCCGCGCCGGTTCCGCCGCTGATGCCGCTGTTGAAGGTCGGCGGGGCGGTCAGCGCGAGCGCGTCGGCCGGATCGCCCGGCTGGCAGACCAGCGCGCGGTCCGCCATATTCGTTTCATCGGCGATGCTCAGGATATGGACGGTGATGACGGCGGCGGCTTCCGTTTCCCCGGTGCGCACGGCTTCCACAATAATGCGGCGGCAGATCGCCGTACCGAAGGCGGTGGTGCGCGTGTGATGGGTGAACGGCGGAAACAGACCGTCGCCAAACACGACGTGATTCGTTCCGTCCAGAATCAATTCCGGGCTGCTGCCTTCCTCCACCTTCCGAAGTTCGTAATTCCCCGATTCGTATCTGTCCAGCACCGGAACCGACAGCGACACCGCGGGACCGCCGTCCATGCCGGCGAGGAAGTCAATCGCCTGCCCGGCGTTGCCGAAGAGTCCGAAATCGTTCTCCGCGTTCGCCCCCGGATCGTTGGACCATCGTCCGCCTACATCCGCGGCGGCGTCGATGGATATTTGCAAATCGTTCAGCAGCGAATTGGTCAGGGAAATGTGCAAACTGACGTTAAAAGTCGCCGAAGTGGCGGGGTCGGAAACCTCCACGCGAATGGTGTGCAGCCCGGTCTCAAATTGTTCCGCGGTAAACTGGATTACGCCGTCCGAAGTTCCGATATTCAGCGCGCTCGAGCCGATTCTCGCGAAATTGTATGTCTCACTCGGGGGGAAAATGGCGAGAGTGGCGAACGCCCCGGTCGTCCGTTCAACTTCCAAAACGAACGGGTCGGTGTCCGAACCGTCGCCGGAGACGAACGGCGATTCGCCGTCGTAATACGTGAACGACGCTTCCGGCACCCGGAAATAGAATGTGAGCTGCACGTTCTCGTTGAAGGTCTGCTGGTCGTCTATCCGCAGGGTGACCGCATACTCCCGCGGCGTGAAAAGATCGCCGCTGAATACCACGTCCGCCCGGCGGAATCTGCCCATATCGTTGTTGCGTGTTCTTACGAAGTCGGTGTTCGCCACCGTTCCCACCAGTCCGTTGAGATAACCCGCCTCGCCGACGCCGCCGTCCACAAACGTGACGACGTGGGCGCTGACGCTGGCGATGACGTACGGATCCCCCGCCGTCCCGTCGCCGTCGCTAATGCCGTTGACGGACAGGGCGGCGGTCAGCGAGATCGCGGCGGACGGATCTCCCGGCAGGCAGATCGACAGATGGTTGGCGGGGTTTGCTTCATTGTTGGTTGCCACAATATGGATGGTGACGGCGGCGGCGGCGTCCGTTTCGGAATCGCGCACGGCTTCCAAAATAATGCGGTGGCAGACGACGCCGGCGAGACCGTTGCTGCGATCTTGATGGGTGAACGGCGGAAACCGCGCCGTGTCAAACACGACGAGATTGTCTTCGCCCAGGATCAATTCCGGGCTGCTGCCTTCGTCCACCTTGCGGAATTCGTAATCCGTATCCGGCTCGTATATGTCCAGCGCCGGGATCGACAGCGACAGGGCGGGGCCGTTCGTGTCCGTCCCGTCGAAGAAGTCAATCGCCTGTCCGAAGTTGCCGAAGATGCCGAAATCGTTTTCGGTGGCGGTCGTCCCCGGCGCGTCGTTCCATCGCCCGCTTACATCCGCGGCGGCGTCGACGGATATTTCCAGATTGTCCAGCAGCGAGTTGGTCAAAGAAATGTGCAGGGCGACGGTCAACGAAGTCGCGTCACCGCCGGCGGTGGCGGCCGGCTCGGTGATGCGTATGGAAAGGGTGTGCCGTCCGACCGCAAATTGTTCATCGGTGAATCGTATTCTGCGGTTCGTCGGATTAATTTCCATCGCGGAATCGCCATCCCGCGCGAAAGTGCGCGCGCCGCCGGTTCCGGAAACGGAAAGTGTGGCGAAATTTCCGTCGGTTTCCACGATTTCTAAAATGTACGGGTTGGCTTGCGAACCGTCGCCGCCGTCGAACGGCGACGCGCCGGCGGGGAAATAGGTGAACTCCGTTTCCGGCACGAGGAAATTGAGGGTGAAACGCAGGTCTCCGCCGAAGGTCTGCCCGTCAACGATCAGCAGCGTGACCTGGTAGTTTTGCGGCGCGTGCGTGAGAATGTTGTCGCGGAACCGCACTCCCACCGCCCGGTCTCTGCCCAGTCCGCTGCCGCTGCCGATGCTTATTGTAAATTCGGGGGTCGCTTCCTGTCCCGTAAATCCGCTGAGATAGTCGCCCTGCCCGGCGCTGAAACCCCCGCCGCCCGCCACAACCGCGCTAATGCCGGCGGCGACATTGGTGATGACATACGGATCGCCCGACGTCCCGTCGCCGCCGTTAATGCCGCTGGCGGAAAAGGCGACGCTGAGACGAAGCGGATTCGGCGGAGAGTCCGGCTGGCAGATCGACGGACGAATGAGGGGGCCGAAGTTGCCGCCATTATTTTCGTTCGTCACGATATAAATGGTGATGGCGGCGGCGCCGTTCGTTTGTCCGGGGCGCACCGCTTCCACGACAATGCGACGGCAGAGATCTTCGCCGAGAGAATCGCCGCGATCAATATGGTTGAACAGCGGAAACCGCGTTTCGTCAAACACCACGAGACCGGCGTCGTTCACCGTCAATTCCGGGCTGCTCTCCGCCTCCACCTTGCGAAACTGGAAATTCGGCTCAAACTGTTCCAGCAACGGCACCGACAGCGACAGGGCGGGACCGCCGTCCGCGCCGGCGAGGAAGTCAATCGCCTCTCCGTGGGTGCCCAAAAGAATGCGAACGTTTGCGATGCTCGAATCCGAAATAAACGTATTGTCGGTCCAGCGATCGTCCGCGTTCGCGGCGATGGCGAGGTCTATGTCCAAATTGTCCAGCGCAAAATTGGTCAGGGTAATGTGCAGGGCGACATCCAAAAAGACCGGGGAACCGGCTTCGGTAATGCGCACGGAAAGCGTGTGCGCCAACGCCGCCAACTGCGCCGAGGCGAACGATATTACGCCGTCCGAACCGATTCGCAGCGGCGTGTCGGCAATTTCGCCGGTTTGCGTAAAAGTGCGCGTCCCCGTTCCGGGAACGGAAAGGGTGGCGAAAATCCCGCTCACCCCGTTGACATCCGGAATCAGCAAAATATACGGGTCGGCGGACGTTCCCTCGCCGGAATCGAACGAGCCGTTAACGTTAAATGTCAGCGGGTCGGCGAGCAGGAAATAAATGGTGTACATGCCGACACTGCCGGTTTGCGCATAAACCGCCTGCAACTCCACGGAAACCAATTGGTCCTCCGTCGGCTGCGTGTAAGTTCCGGGGATGTCGGCGGTATCCAGTCCCCGGAAACCGATGCGGTGGTTGACGGAACCGCTCTCGTATACGGTCAGCGTGTTCGCGTCCACGTTTAGGAACGTTATTTGCCCCTGCGCAAGAGGGAACAGGTTCGAGTCCACCCCCCGCACCGACCGCCGTATCTGAACTCTAAACTCCAAAACGCGGTTGTTTGTAACGATGTCGTCGGTCGGTCCCAGCAAAGACAGCGGCACCATAAACGGCGTGCCTTCGGAACCGTCGCCGACGGTAATTTCGTACGTCGACGGATCCGTCGCGACGGACAGGACAATGAAAGAGGAAATCGCCAAAACGCTGATTTCCGCCGTATCCGTCAATCCGCCGCTGGAAATTTCCACGGTGATTCCGACCGTCGTTCCGTCCGCGTCCGGCGTCCTGTCAAAGCGGATATTGCCGTCCGCCCGCACCGACAATCCGCCGTCGCCGCCGATTTCGGCGAGAGTGTAGTTCGCGCCGTCGCCGCCGGACAACGAAAGCGAAAAGACATTCGCCGGCGGATGCGGATTGTTCGGATCGGCGACGTCAAAGAAATACACGCCCTCCCCGTCCACGACTCCGACGGCGGACGAAACCTCGTAAGAAATCGGCGCGCCAATCTGCGAAATGGAAGTAACCTGCACCCACAGCGTTATCGTGTAATGTTCGGTAAGCGTGGCGGCCGTTCCGGTGTCGGCGACGGTCAACGAGATGGCGATAATATCGTCTTCCGCGTACCCGCCCGTGTCCGCGTCAACCAAAACTATCGTCGCCAAATTGTCGGAAACGCTGCGGCTGGCGACGCCGCTCCCGGTGTCGTCCACAAGCACCAAACCGCCGCCGATTCTCGTGGAAATGTCGTGGTTTCGCAGCAGTTGAACGTCGTCCGGCCCCGCCGCTATTGTCAGAACCGCCACCGTGCTGGTGAACACCTGCCCCCCGGCGACCGGATAGGGATTGCTCTGGCTGCCGCCGTCCGCATCGGGCGGCGAAGAAATTCCCGGCGCGGCAACGAAGGACGCCGAAACGCCCAGCAACTCCGCGACCGAAACTTCAATCGTATAGCCCACCGTGATCGTTTCGTCGTCCACGGTGACGGAAATTGAAACCGTCACCGCCGACACCGTCGCCCCGCCCGTTCTCCGGTTTAGCGAGGCGCTTTCGGGCGTCGCCGCGAAGTTATAAAAGGCGTTCGCCGTATCCAAATAAAACACCGTGGCGGCGGCGTCAAACTGGATAATTTCCGCGCCGCTGTCGGAAAATATCATCACCGGAAGCAAAGTCGCCTCCGCCGGCAGAACATCCAGCGAAGCGATAACCGTCAGCGAATCCGGAACCGGGAACGACAAAATTTCGTGCATCGCCACTTGCAGTCCGTCCGTCGTCTCCGTCAGCGAAACGAGCAGGGCGTCGCCGTCATAGCCGGAAATCGGCGTTACAATCGCGTCCAAATCCGGCGCCTCCAAAACATCCACATAAATTCGCGCCGTTTCGGTCGCGACCACCGCGCCGCCGGCGGAAGATTCCACCGTGACATCCACCGCGCGCACGCCCGGCGGAGTCGGCAAAATATCGCCCGCGAAAGTCAGTACGCCGCTCGTCCCGTCTATTTCAATTTCCGTCCCGCCGGTCGTATAGGTATAAGTGCCGTCTCCCGCCCCGCCGCTCGCCGTAAAGGTCGCAATATCCGAAAGGCGGCGATTCGTCTGATACGGATCCGCCGAAGTCCCGCTCCCGACGGGCAAATTGCTGTCGAAGGTCAACGCCAAATCCGGATACTCAATGGACGCGACGGAAACAAACAAAGTCAGGGAGAAGGCGTCCGTCCGATTTTCGGCGTCGTTCTCGTCGTTGATTTCAACAGTCGCGCCCAGAACGCTCCCCGCCGCATAACTCGAAGAATCCGCATCCCGCAAAACCAACTCGCCGCTCATGTCGTCCAGCGAAAGATCGGGATCGGCGGGAGAAACAAGGGTATACCGAAAATCGCCGCCGGTGCCGTTGCGCGCGACGACGGTCGCCAGAGTATTAGATTGATTAAAGAAACCGACGACGGAATACGGATTACCCGCCGCATTCCCGCCGGGCGGCGGTCCGCCGGTAAATGTCGCCGCAATCGGCGTAATCGGATAGCCGCCGACAATCACGGTAATTTCCAAATCTTCGGTTTGCGCGTCCGCCCCCGTCTGCTCCGCCCGCACCGTCAAAACCGCCGTCACCGTCATCGTGTCCGGAGCAAATGTTCCCGCCAAACGCAATTCGTCGGTGGTCGCGTCAAACGCCAATTCCGAAGGCGGAGTACCGAAGACCGCCAAATTCGCACTACCGTCACCGCCGCGAATTTGCACGGATGCCAGATGCGCGGTCGTATCCGGAGTACCCGTTTCCAAATAGCCGACGGTAATCCGATTTCCGCCTATGAGGGTGGCGGTCAAAGTCGCGGAACCGTAGGCGGGATTAAGAATCAAAGCCGGCGTCTCCAATTCGCAGTTCTTTTCAAGGCGGTCGTCCCGGACGGGAGAATCGCAGTTAAAAGAAACCGCGCCGTCTTCAAGCACCACCGAAAGCCCGGCGCCGTCCGAATCATCGGAAAGAATCAGCATCGCCAAAT
>JBPCXA010000058.1:0-5384 GCA_051008975.1 Gammaproteobacteria bacterium | reverse complement strand
CGCGCTTTCGTCTTTGCAAAACGCGCCCGAACTTGATTCGCAATGGCTGGCGGCGGAAATCGCGCGTCTCAAAAACACCGCCTCCCGCGGGCAAATCGCCGACACGCTGCAAAAAATGATTCGCCTCTCCGCGCACGATTCCGCCGCCGCGGAAAATGCGGACGCCGCAAAAAACGCCGCCCCGTCCGCGGCGGATTCGTACGGCGACAAAGCCGCCGCGGCGCTTAAACGAATTTTTAATGTGGAGCGAATCGCCGCCGCCGAAACCGCCGCGTCCGCCGCACCCGTACGGCGGTTGCGGCGGATGGAAACGCTGCTGCTGACCGGACGGCGGGCGGCGTATCTTTCGGAGTTGGCGGAATTCGCCGCCCGTCCGCCGCCCGCGGACGCGGACATCGCCCCGCTGACGCGCGCGCTGCAGGAATTCGGCGCGCCGATTTACGCCCTCGCCCGACCGGAAACACGATGAAACTGCTCCGCTGGATTAAAAACGCGCTGCTGCTCGCCGCCGTCGCCGCGCTGATTGTCGCGTCCCATTTTTATTTGGACCGCCCGCTGGTGGTGGAATACGGCGGCTGGCGCGTTTCGCCCCCGGCTTCGGTCGCGGCGGCGGCGGCGGCGATCGCGTTTGTCTTGCTCGCGCTGGCGTTGAAATTGCTGTCGCCGCTGTTTTTCTTTCCCGCGTATTTGGCGCGGTGGAAGGAGAAACGCGCCGAAAAAAGTCGCCGCGAAACTTTGGAGGAGGGCGTGCGCGCGCTGGCGTTGGACGATCATCGGCGGGCGTTTAAGACGTTTTCGCGTCTCGCCCGGCAGTCCGACCCGGACGGCGCATTTGCCTGGCTCGCCGCCGCCGCCGCCGAAAAATCGGACGACCGCGGCGCGCGCGACGAGTGGCTGCGCCGCGCCGCCGACAGTACCGCCGCCGACATCGCCGCCGCCGCGAAAGCCGAACTCGCGACCGCCGAAAACCGCGACGACGAGGCGTTCAAAATTTTGAGCGAAGCCGGCGCGCCGGGCGGTTCTCCGCTGCTGGCGAAAATGTATTTGCGCGCCGCCCGCCGCCGCGAACAATGGCCGCAGGCGTTGTCCGCGGCGTACCGCCTTCGCGACGGCGCGCGCGCGCGCAAATGGGAACTGGCGGCGTTCGAAATCGCCGAAACGGCGCTGGCGAAAACGGACGACATCGCGGCGCTGCGGAGTTTTTGGAAAAACAACGTCGCCGCCGCGGAACAAAAAAATCCGCCGCTGCTGGCGGCGTATATCCGCGCGCTGCACCGCCTGGGGGACGACGGGACGGTCGCCGAAACTTTGGAGCGCGCCGTAAAAATCGCCGGCGATTCGCCCGCCATTCTCTCCGCCGTCGCCGAGATGGGCGCGAAAAAAACCTGCGAAACCGCCTTCGCCGCCGCCCAGGAACGCGGCGACGACAAAACCGATCCCGAATATCTGCGGGCGGCGGCGATGCTGGCGGGACGCCTCAAACTCTGGGGGCGCGCGCGGCGGTATTATCAAATGGCGAATTCGCTGCGCCCCGACCCGCGCAACGCCCGCGCCTTGGAAGCGTTGGAGGCGGAAATGCGCCCCGATTCCGAGGACGATTCCGCGCCCGCGCGTCCGTAAATTCGCCGCGCTTTTTTGCGAATATCCGAATGCATTTCCGATTCTTCCGCCGCGAATTTTTTTATGGGGGGGGGGGGGGATATTAAATAAAAAATGAAAGCGAAAAACAAAGAATGAATTCCGAAGAATTGTTCGCGCGCGCGCTGCGGGTAATTCCGGGCGGCGTCAATTCGCCGGCGCGGGCGTTTCACGGCGTGGGCGGCGCGCCGGTATTTTTCGCCGAGGGCGCGGGCGCGTGGCTGACCGACGCGGAGGGGCGCCGCTATGCCGATTATGTCTGCTCGTGGGGCGCGATTATCGTCGGACATGCGCGCGAAGAAGTGGTGGACGCGGTGCGGCGGGCGGCGGCGAAGGGTCTCGGCTTCGGCGCGCCGACCGAAACGGAATGCCGCTTCGCCGAAACTTTACGCGACGCGATGCCGTCTTTGCAAACGGTGCGCGCGGTCAATTCCGGCACCGAGGCGACGATGAGCGCGATTCGCGTCGCGCGCGGTTTTTGCGGACGCGATTTGCTGGTGAAGTTTGACGGCTGCTATCACGGACACGCCGATTCGCTGCTGGTCGCGGCCGGTTCCGGCGCGCTGACTTTGGGCGTTCCCTCTTCGGACGGCGTGCCGGACGCCGTCGCCGCCGGTACGATTTCGCTGCCGTACAACGATTCGCAGGCGGCGGCGGATATATTCGCCCGCCGCGGCGGGGAGATCGCCGCGGTCATCGTGGAACCCGTCGCCGGCAATATGAATATGGCGCGCGGTACGGAGGAGTTTTTGCGCGCCCTGCGCGCGTTGTGCGACAAACACGGCGCGGTATTAATTTTTGACGAAGTAATGAGCGGCTTCCGCGTTTCGCGCGGCGGCGCGCAGGAGATATTTAACATCGCGCCCGATTTGACCTGTCTCGGAAAAGTCGTCGGCGGCGGGCTGGGAGTCGCCGCGTTCGGCGGACGCCGCGACATCATGCAAACGCTCGCGCCCGAAGGCGGCGTATATCAGGCGGGGACATTGTCCGGCAATCCGGTCGCGCTGGCGGCGGGGCTGGCGACTTTGGAAATCGTACTGGCGGACGGATTCTTCGCAAAACTGCGGACGACCGCCGACGCCCTGACAACCGCGCTGGCGACGGCGGCGCAAAAACACGGCGCGCCGTTCTGCGCGGATTTTCTCGGCGGAATGCTGGGGCTGTATTTCCGCGAAACGCCGCCGACAAATCTGGCGGAGGCGCGGTCGTGCGACATCGGACTATTCCGCAAATTCTTCCACGCGATGTTGTCGCGCGGCGTTTATCTCGCGCCGTCCGCCTACGAGGCGGGCTTTATCACTTCCGCCCACGGCGCGGCGGAAATCGCGCACACCGCCGCCGCCGCCGAAGAATCCTTCGCCGAAATCATGCACTGACCGCCGCAAAGCGGCGGAAAATTTCGCGCCTACGGCGCGGAGATTCCGGCTTTCGCCGGAATGACGGTACTTTTAACCTCTTAATTAAAATACGCCATTCCGGCGAAAGCCGGAATCTCTTTGAATGAGATTCCCGCGTTCGCGGGAATGGAATTTTTTTTTCGTCCCATTCCTGCGAAGGCAGGAATCTCCGCGCCGAAGGCGCAAATTATAAAGAGGTACAATTACCCGCCGCTTTGCGGCGGCGGAGATTCCTGCCTTCGCAGGAATGGGACGGGGGGTTAAAGCGAAAAATCAAAGTGAACAAAGAGATTCCGGCTTTCGCCGGAATGGCGGTACTTTTAACCTCTTAAATTAAAATACGCCATTCCGGCGAAAGCCGGAATCTCCTTCCTGCGTAGCAGGAATTCCCTCCCTAAAAACGCCGCACCGCCGACAAATTGAAGCGGGCGTTGTCGCCGAACTCGTCCGCCGATTCCCAGCGGAATCCCGCCGAGGGCGAAATCGTCCAGCGGTTATAACGGAGAACGCTTTCTAAATTCAGCGAATTCCGCGTTTCGGTTTCGTCCTCGTCCAAACGGGAATGCAGACGGTACGTCGGCGACAACCGCCAAATTCCGCCGTGGTAATCCGCCGACAACGAAAAATCGTAGTCCGCCGTCTCGCCTTGGACGGTTTCGGAGAACGCAGCAGTCCACAAATCGGCGGTATATTCGCCGCCGGATTCGTAGCGGAAATCGCTGAATTCACCGTTGGAATTTTCCTGCCCGGCGGCGTAGTACAGATGCCAGTTGTCTTTACGGAAATTCAGGCGACCGCCGACATTGTACGCGTAGCCGCTTTCGGTTGCCGAATATCCGTAATCGGGAGCGAAATGGAACAGCGAGAAATCGCCGCCCGAAAGGTACGCCGCCATAAATCCGACGACGCCCAAGCCCAAACCGACAACCGCCAAATCCCGGGCGTTGCTGTCGCCGCCGGGGGCGGGAGCGGAATCAGAAGCGGTTTCGGCGGCGGCGGCGGCTTCGGTTTGGCAAATCGAACCGTCAGTGGATAATACCGGCGTAGCGTCATCGCAAGGCCTCGGATCGACATATCCCTGCGTACCGGCAACGGCGATGAGCGTATATCGCCAATCGTCCGTGAGAAAGAATTCCCTCGTCAAATCCAAATCGGAGGCGGTGGTGATTCTGCCTACCGGTGTATCGCCGTCAGCCAACGCAAAAACCCCGGCGGCATTCCGATACACACGGAGAGTAATAAGCGGCACCGCACCGCCCGGGGCAAAGAGGTCGTTTATTCGTATGCGCTCGCCCGCCGCCACCGGGGTTCCGAAAATCGGCAAGCCGTCACCGTCTACATTGATATTTGCCGCCGTTTCACTGCCGTCCAAATTTAACTTCCTAAACGCGAGGCCGAGACCATTATTAGGAAAAATGCCGCCGGTAAAATCGTCGACGATCTCCGCCAGCGTTTCGCCCAAATTAACCGTCCGTCCGCCGATTTCGAAAGTGGTGGTGGGCACTGAATACACCCGCGCCCGGGCTTCCTGCGCGTTCGCCGCCGTCGTTCCAAACGCCGCCGCGAACAGAATGCTCAACGCAAAGGCAGGAAAAAACCGCCGAAATACGCCGCCGAACGGCGCATTTTTATATTGTTGCCCCCCCCCCCCCTTAACAGGAGTTAAAACGTTGTTCAGCGCGCCAAAAACCGCCAATTTCGCGGCGCAAAACAAAAAATTGATGTTTTTCATTCCCAACTCCCTTTTCGTGGATAAAATGCCCGCATTCGCCGCTCCCCGACGAACGCTCCCGCCGAAAGTATAGCACGATTTCGCCCGAAAAGTACCATTTTTTTCGCCCCGATGCAAAAAAGTTGCATTAATTTGCGTCCGATACGGCTTTTTTGTCCGATTTTGCGGCGTACGGGCAGATTTTGGCGGCGGCAGGCGCGAATTTTCCACTCCACCGCCGGATTTCGCCGCTCCGCCCTGCAATTTTCGCATCCCCCCCGTCCCATTCCTGCGAAGGCAGGAATCTATACGCCGAAGGCGGTAATTGTACAATTTCCCGCCGCTTTGCGGCGGCGGAGATTCCTGCCTTCGCAGGAATGGAATTAAAGAGATTCCGGCTTTCGCCGGAATGGCGGCACTTTTAACCTCTTAAATTAAAGGCGAAATTTAATTCCGGTACTCCGGTTCTTCGCGGTCCAGGATCGCGCGCAGTTCGTTGAAGTGCGCGTCCTGATTCGGATATTCGTCCCACTGTTGCGCGGTTTGCGCGGCGATTTCGGGCGGGACGGTGAAAAGCGGCGCGCCGGACGACATCGCCAAATGTTGGTTGCGGCAGGCGCGCTCAAAATAATACAGCA
>JBPCXA010000057.1:0-4291 GCA_051008975.1 Gammaproteobacteria bacterium | reverse complement strand
GCGGCGACGGCAACGCCCGGGATTTGGCGGTTGTCGGATTGGGTGTGGGCGTTGTCGGATTTATGGCGGCGTACCTTTCGGGCGGCGATTTTTCGCTGTTCAATTTCGCCCCCGATTACGGCTATTCCGCCACCGAAAGCGGCTACGCTGTGAACGCGGGCGGTCGCCTAAATTTCCGCAAAGACGGCTGGCATTTGTACGCCGCCGCCGGACAGGCGAATTCCAACGGCGAATTCGGCGATTTCCGCTACGAAAGCGGCGGCGAATACACCACCGATTTGTGGACTGCCGCGTTCTCCGAAACCGTCCAAGGCGAAACAGCGGATTACAATTTTTCGCTTTCGGCGGATTATGGCGGCGGAATTTGGAAAGTATCGCCGACGTACCGCTTGCATTCCAAGTTTGCGGACGAGGAATTTGATACGCAAAATTCGCTGAATTTGCGAGGCGAGTTGCTGTGGAATCGCTGGACGCTTTCGCCGTCCGCCGGATTCCGTTGGGAATCGGCGGACGAGTTCGGCGACAACGCCCGCTTCAATTTGTCGGCGGTGCGGCGGTTTTAATTGCGCGCAAACGCGAACGGCGATTCGCCTTCGGCGAATGAGATTCCGGCTTTCGCCGGAATGGCGTATTTTAATTTAAGAGGTTAAAAAGTGCCGCCATATCTTAAAAGTACCGCCATTCCGGCGAAAGCCGGAATCTCCGCGCCGAAGGCGCGAAATTACCCGCCGCTTTGCAGAAGCGCGGCGGCTTCCGGGGCGAAATAGGTGAAGATCGCGCGCGCGCCGGCGCGTTTGAAGGCGAAAAGCGATTCCAATATGCAGCGGTCGCCGTCAATCCAGCCGTTGGCGGCGGCGGCGCGCAACATCGCATATTCGCCCGAAACCTGATACGCCAGCACCGGCGCGTCAAACTCGCGCGCCGCGTCGCGCAGCACGTCCAAATACGGCAGTCCGGGTTTTACCATCAGCATGTCCGCGCCTTCCGCCAAATCCAGACGCATCTCCTCCAACGCCTCGCGGCGGTTGCGAAAATCCATCTGATAGCCCGCCTTGTCCGCGCCGCCGAGCGCGGTCGCCGTTTGCGCCGCGTCGCGGAAAGGTCCGTAAAACGCCGAGGCGTATTTCGCCGCGTAGGACAGAATTTTGACATTCTTCCGCCCCGCCGATTCCAGCGCGTCTCGCAGCGCGCCGATTCTGCCGTCCATCATATCGGACGGCGCGACAATGTCCGCGCCCGCCGCCGCCTGCGTCAGCGCCTGTTTTTGCAGCGCGGCGACGGTTTCGTCGTTCAAAACTTCGCCGGCGGAATCCGCGACGCCGTCCTGTCCGTGCGAAGTGTAGGGGTCAAGCGCGACATCGGCGATCACCCCCAATTCGGGGAAGCGTTTTTTGAGGTCGGCGACGGCGCGCGGAATCAATCCGCGCGGATTCCACGCCTCGCGTCCGTCCGCGGTTTTTTGCGCGGCGGGAATCGCCGGAAACAACGCCACCGCCGGAATGCGCATTCGCAATGCGGTTTCGGCGGCGCGCCGCAGTCCGTCCGCGCCCAGCCGCGAAACGCCGGACATGGATTCTACCGGCGCGTCTTTTTTCTCTTCATGGACGAAAAGCGGCCAGATAAAATCGTCCGGCGACAGCGCGGTTTCGGCGACCAGCCGCCGCATCCATTCGCCGCCGCGCCGCCGCCGCATTCTTGTCCGCGGATAGTTCATCGCATTTCCTCCAATACTTCGCGCACCTTGTCGTCCGCGGAAACTTCGCGCAAACGCGCCGCGCCGATTTGTTCCATTAAAACAAAACGCGTTTCGGCGGCGGTGAATTTTTTGTCCATCCCCGTCGCGCGGTGAATTTCTTCCGCGTCGATTCCGGAAAACGAAACCGGCAGACGGAATTGTTTTAAGAGCGCGATGACGCGTCCGACGTCGGCGGCGGGAAATCCGGTGTTTAGTTTTACCGAAAGTTTCGCGGCGGCGACGAGTCCGGCGGCGACCGCCTCGCCGTGCAGAAATACGCCGTAGCCGGCGGCGTTTTCCAAACCGTGCGCGAAAGTATGCCCCAAATTTAACAGCGCGCGGCGACCGCTTTTTTCGCGCTCGTCTTCGGAGACGATTTGCGCCTTCATTCGCGCCGAGCGGACGACCGCCTCCCGCACCGCGTCGCCGTCAAGATTTAGCAGCCGCGCCGCGTTTTCTTCCAGCCATACAAAAAATTCCGCGTCGCCGAGCATCGCGTATTTGACGACCTCCGCCAGACCGGCGCGATATTCGCGCGGCGGCAGGGTGGACAAAAAACGGGAATCGCAAAACACCGCGGCGGGCGGATAAAACGCGCCGATTAAATTTTTGCCGCGCGCGCGGTTGACGCCGGTTTTGCCGCCGATAGCCGCGTCCACCTGCGCCAGCAATGTCGTGGGAATTTGAATCAGGCGGACGCCGCGCATATACACCGCCGCCGCAAATCCCGCGACGTCGCCGGCGACTCCGCCGCCGAAGGCGACGACGGTGCCGTCGCGGCGCATTTTCAATTCGGCGAGACGATCGAGAATCATTTCCGCCGTCCGCAAAGTTTTATGTTCCTCGCCGGACGGAATTTCAATTTTCGCAAACGGAATCACGTCTTCGCGCCAGTGCTTTCGTACATTTTCATCGGCGACCGCCGCGATTTTTCCCGCCGCGCAAAACGCGCGGACGGCGTTTTCGTCGCAGAAGTCGCCGCCGCAAAACACCGGATATTCGCCGCCGCCGTGGCGGACGAGTATTTTTTCCGCCGCCGTCATTCGCAAATATGCCGCAGTCCGGCGCGGATTTTCGCCGCGACGTCGGCGGGCGTGTCGTCGCCGTGCTGCGCCACCGTCAAATGCGCGGTCTGCCGATACCACGTTTCGCGGCGCGAAAGCATCGCGGCGAGAACCGCCGCCAAGTCGCCGCCCCGCAGCAGCGGACGCGCCGCCGTCTCCGTTTTTAACCGCCGCGCCAGCAACTCCGGCGGCGCCTGCAAATATACCGCCCGCGCCGCGCCGCGAATCAGCGCGCGATTTTTTCGGTCCAGCACGACGCCGCCGCCGGTGGAAATCACCCGCCCGCTTTTTTGCAGCGCCGCCCGCAACGCCGCCGATTCCAACTTCCGAAAATGCGCCTCCCCGCGCGCGGCGAAAATATCGGCGACGGACATTCCCGCCGATTGCGCCGCCATTTCGTCTGTTTCCACCAATTCCCGCCGCAACAGACGCGCCAGCGCGCGCCCCGCCGCGCTTTTGCCGCCGCCGGGCATGCCGGTCAGAACGATGTCGCCGCGCGGCGCGGATTCTTTCGCGGAATCGGCGGAATCGTTCACGGCTGCAAAAACGCGGCGCGCCATTTCCGCCCCGGCGCTTCGCGCGAAAATTCCAGTCGGTGATGCAATCGATGTTCGCCTTCCTGCCAGAATTCCATCCGCAGCGGCGAAAGCGCGTAGCCGCTCCAATACGGCGGCGGCGAAGACGGCGGACGCCCGGCGAAACGGCGTTTCGTATTTTGCACTTGCGCGGCGAAGGCGGCGGGCGATTCCACCGGACGGGACTGCGCGCTCGCCCATGCGCTGATTTGGCTTTGCGGCGGGCGGGAGGCGAAATACGCCGCCGTCCGCCGCCGCGAAATCGGCGCGACATCGCCTTCAATGTTCGCCTGCCGTCCCAGCGGCGGCCAGTAAAACAGCAACGCGGCGCGGGGATTTTCGCGCAACGCCTCCCCCTTGCGGCTTTCGCGGTTGGTGAAAAAAACGAATTTGCCGCCGGCGAAACTTTTGACCAGCACGGTGCGCGCCTGCGGACGTCCATCGGCGGCGACGGTGGCCAGGGTGGCGGCTTCGGGTTGCGGCATGGCGGCGGCGGCGGCGAACCATTCCGCGAAAATCGCCGCCGGAGACGCGGCGCGCAAACGGGAGAACGCGGCGGCGTCCGTTGCGCCGGAAACGCGCGGGGAAGGCATTTGCGGATATTACTATGAATCCGCTATAATGCCGATTTTTGCAAAGGCGGGAATAGCTCAGCTGGTAGAGCGCAACCTTGCCAAGGTTGAGGCCGCGAGTTCGAATCTCGTTTCCCGCTCCGCATGCGAAAAGATGAAAAATGCGCGGAGTTTTTTTTGGCGATGATAATTGACAACCAATGAACGGACGCAAATTTTCGGCGGGATGGCAGAGTGGTTATGCAGCGGCCTGCAAAGCCGCCTACGCCGGTTCAATTCCGACTCCCGCCTCCGTTTTTGTCGCACCCGCCCGGATGGTGGAATGGGTAGACACCGGGGACTTAA
>JBPCXA010000056.1:0-4882 GCA_051008975.1 Gammaproteobacteria bacterium | reverse complement strand
TGTCGCTGCCGGCCTGCTACGACAAAACCGGCGCGCCGGTCGCCGCCGAAGTGGTGACGACGCCGTTCAAAAAGCCGCATGACTCCGGCACCGGCCTGAAACAAACCGGCGCGAAACTGTAAATTCTCCCTCCCCGGAGAATTCCTCCCGCACCCCGGCGCCCGCCGCCGGGGTGTTTTTTTAATAAAAGTGGTATACTGCCGGTATGGGTATGCACGGAGAAAAGGGGGGATTTTGTCCGACAAACGAATGAATCGCGCCGACACGATCACCGCCGGTTGCCTGTTTGCGGGCATGGGCGGATTTGCGTGCGCGATTAAACGGGCGAACATCCGCCCGTTGTGGGCGAACGAACTGGACGCCAATGCCTGCAAAACTTTCCGCCGCAATCACCGCGACATCAATCTCGTAGAGCGCGATGTGCGCGAGTTGTCGGTCGCCAAAGACAATCTGCAGCCGGTGGATATTCTGACGGCGGGATTTCCCTGCCAGAGTTTTTCGCAGGCGGGGCGCAAAACGGGATTCGCCGACGAGCGCGGCGAGTGCTTTTATGAAATTCCGCGCCTGTTGAAAGAGTTCGGCGATGATCGCCCGGGCATCGTGTTGTTGGAAAACGTCCGCAATCTGATGCACGGCGGCGGCGGGCTGTGGTTTGGCGAGGTGATTCGCCAAATTCAGGCGGCGGGCTATTGGTTCAAAAAGCATACTTGCCGGATTCTAAACACGGCGGAGTTGACCGGCATTCCGCAACATCGTCCCCGTCTGTTTATGGCGGCGTTTTCCGTCGCCCGATTTCCGCTGAATTTCTACAAATTTCCCGATGCGGAGGCCAAGCCGCGGGACATCGGCGAATTTATCCGCCGCGCGCGCAAGGCGGGGGACGAGCATTATCTTTCGCCGGACAATCGCTACTGCAAGGAAATTCGCAGGGCGATGGAAAAAGGCGACTCTGGTGCCGTGTTTCAACTGCGGCGGTATTATGCGCGCGAGAATAAAAATCGTTTGTGTCCGACTTTGACCGCTAACATGGGCGGTGGCGGCTGGAACATTCCGTTCGTAAAAGACCGCTGGGGCGTCCGCGAATTGACCGTGGAAGAGTGTCTGATGTTGCAGGGCTTTGACGATTATGCTTTTCCGGACGATGTTCCGCGCAAGGAAAGGTATCGGCAAATCGGCAACTCCGTCACGGTGCCGCTGGCGGCAATGCTGGTCGCCAACGCTGCGGCTTGTTTGTATGACATGCCGATGACGGCGGAGGCGTAGGCGTGGCGCGCGGCAATTTGCAGTGGATGTTTCCGCCTAACCATGGCGGGAAAGACGACGGATTTAATGACAGCGGGCTCGCCCATTTTTCGGGCGCCAAGTTTGCGAGTTTGGTGCGCGAAATCATCCAAAACTCTCTGGATGCGAGAGAGATGCCGCTCGGCGAAGCGGTGCGCGTGGTGTTTGAGGTTAAAGAGATTCCGTCCGACGATTTTCCCGGACGCGCCGAATTGCGGAAAATCTTTAAGTTGTGCGTCAAGGAATCGCGCAACGCGAAGGACGACAAGGCCCAAAAATTCTTTAAGCGAGGGCTTGCCGTTATTGAGGCGCACAAAATTCGCCTGTTAAGAATGTCCGATTACAACACCACCGGACTGTCCAGCAGTAGCGGCGTTGACACATGGCACAACCTCATCAAGGGTAGCGGCATTAGCGGGAAATCCTCCGACGCCGGCGGCTCTTGGGGCATTGGCAAAAACGCGTCCTATGTTTTGTCGGAATTGCGCACGGTGTTTTATTCCACCATGTATAAAGATAAAAAAGGCGCGGCTGTCCGCAAGGCGCAAGGGCGTTCAGTACTGATGTCGCACGGAGACGGAGAAGACCGCACCGTAGGCACGGGATTTTACGGCGAAAATGGAATGTCGCCAATTGTCGGCGGCGACATTCCGGATTTTCTCGCCCGCAAAGATCAGGGGACGACCGTGTGCGTCGCCGGATTCCGCGAAGTGAAGAAGTGGATGGATTATATCACCGCCGCCGTGGTGTCGAGTTTTTATGTCGCCATCCGGGACAAGAATTTGATTGTGCAGGTCGGCGACTCAACGCATATCAACGCCGAGACGCTGACGGACGATTTTGACATGCTACTGCAGAACTACGGCGAGGACGATGAATTCTACGCCGATGTTAAACTGGGCAGGCAGATGTATGAAGCGTTGACGCGGGGTGACGAGCGCGACATGCAACTGCGCGGACTCGGTCATTGCAAACTCCGGATTTTGGCGGGCGATAATTTGCCGCAACAGGTCGGAATCGTCCGCAACACGGGAATGATGATCACCGCCGCCGCCAAGCGGTTGCAGCGGTTTCCCGGTATCGGCGAATTTGTCGCGGTCTGCATTTGCGATGACCCCAAGGGGAATCAATTGTTGCGGCGCATGGAAAATCCGCAGCATGACGCTTTCCAGACCGATCATCTTGAAGACGAAAAGGAGAAAGGCGAGAAAGCGCTGAAAGAGATGGCGCGCGAAATCCGCAAGCGGATAAAAGAGATTGTCGCCTCCACCGAACAAGATACCGTGCTGGCGGAGGAGACGCTGAAATATTTTTCCGATACGGAAGGAGACGACGGCGGAAACGAGGAGGGGCCGGATCGCGATTTTGAGCGGGGCATAGTGATTACGCGAAAAAAGCGCAAGGCGCCGGTTATTCGGATGCCCCATCTTCCCCCCGATCCCGATCACGTCCCCGCGCCCGGTCCCGGCCCCAAACCGCCGCATCCTCGCCCGCGCCAGATGGTGGATGTCCGCAACATCAGAGTTGTGGACGGGGAGTCGGAGCGCGAACGGGCGGTGTATTTTACGCCCGCCGAAAGCGCCAAGGCGGATTTGGAATTTTGGATTGTCGGCGACGAAAGTTCGGAACGGCTGGAACTGGACGGCGAGTCCGGAAAGCGCGCGCGGAATTTTGATTTGGTCGCGAACGCGCGGGTCAAGTTTTCAATTACGACGGCGGAAACAGTCCGCGGCGCGTTGCGCGTTGTCGCGCTTAAGGAGAAGTCCGAGGAAGGAGAGAAGAAATGAAGTACGATCCGCGTAAAGCGTTTCCCTATCCCGTATTGCCGGATGACCGGGATTACAACGATGATTATGTTAACAGCGACTTCCAGGTTCCGCTTGACCTTGTCGCGGGCGCCGGTAGCGGCGACATTGTCCTGACCGCAAATTTCCAGATCAACGAAAACGCGATTTTGGAACGCATCGGAAAAGACGCCGCCTATGCCGTGCATGTTCTCTGCGCGCAAACCTGCTTTCGCCGCCTTGTCCGTACGCATGAGACGCGGCTGGAATATGTGTTCAAAAACCGAGAACTGCACGGCAAGGCGGTGTTGACGGGATGCGTGGTCTGCACTGCAGGCGTCCGGAATTATCACAGTCCGAATTTTCACTCCGAATTCGGCGGCAAATCCTTTAATTTGTCGCGGGGTAGCGTATTGGCCGTCGCCGTGCCGGAGGTTTTTTATGTGGACGCCGAACCCGCCAAGCCGGTGGCGGCGGTCATCCAACTCGTCAAAAATGGCAAAATTCCCAAAGGGGAATTTGACTATGACATTGACGATGATCTTGTCCGCATACTGATGCGCGACAAGGATTACAACCGCTTTAATGCGGGGCGGCGGCACGCCGACACGGTGAAGTTTCTGATTATGTCGGTGTATTATCCGGTGTTGACGGAGGTTCTGCGCGCCATGTATACCGAGGGCGGCGAGGTGCATGACGGGAAAAGATGGTATCGCGCCATTGAACGAAAAATCGGGGAGTTGGGAATGGAGCCGAAAGAGGGCAATTTTCATCTGGTTGCGCAGCGGTTGCTGGGGCGGCCGCTCGGATATTTGCCGTTAATGGAGGAGGGGGAATGACCGCCGCCGTGAAGTTTTTTCGCCATGAGGCGATGAATAAATTGCGCCGCGATGTCAGGGACAACATCCGCCGCTACGAAGACCCGAACGCCGATTTCGCCGACTGCGTTCGGGAAGGCGGCATTCAAGACGCGTCCGGCCTGTATATGGCGCCGGGGCTGGCGGACGCGATTAAGCCGCCGCGGAAGAACGAGGAGATTGACAAACACGACGCCCATAACTGTGTATTGGTGTACAAATCGCTTCGTCTGACTCCGGCGCAGGCGTGCGACGACAGAATATGGACTTATTTAGCGCATTTTGATTTGCGGCGTTATGTCGCAAAGCGGTGGCCGCCGGGCGCGGGGGACGAGGCGGCAGAGAAGAAAATATGCGCGCACTATTTCGTCGTTGGGCAGCGGGGGTTGTTGCGCGACAACGCCGTCGCCCGTCTGTGGTGGATGGGGCATATCGCTGCCCGCAGCAGCCATTTTTCGAATCCGGAGCGGGCGCTGGATATTCTGCTGTTTCAGTCGGATGTGCGGGCGAATCTTTTGGAGCGGAGTTTGGGAATGAACGCCGACATTTTTGACGCCGTGGTGAGCCGTTTGCAGCAGGATTATGCGGCGGCGAAAAAATCGGTCAAGGACACGATTTTTGAGCGGGAACGTTTTCGCCATTTGATGAAGACGCTTAACCGCATCGGCGGTTATCGCATGCTGGACGCGCTTGATTTCGGGCAGTTGCGGGACGAAATCAATCAAATTACGGGGTGATATAAAAAATCACCCCCGCCGCCAAATTTTTTTCTACATACGGGAGAGGGCGGGGCGTACGTATTGGCGCGGATGTGCGGTAATATCGGGGCGGGAGAGTCGCGTCTTGTTTGAGTTTTTGAATTACTTCGGCGGCGTTTTTTTGCCGGCAAACTTTTTCGCGCTGTGCGCCGGCACGGCGGGCGGGCTGATTTTGGGCGCGCTGCCCGGACTCAGCCCCACG
>JBPCXA010000055.1:0-11478 GCA_051008975.1 Gammaproteobacteria bacterium | reverse complement strand
AAATTTTGCGGGCGTATACCGGCGCGACCTCATACACGCCGTCGCCGAACAAAAAACCGCGGTCCAGCGGCGACACCCGCGCCTCCGCCAGCGGCATAATCTCCCCGTTCAAAAAACACTGCGTCATGCCTTCGCCCCCCGAACTTTCCGCCGGAATATTCCCTCGCGCATCGCGTCGCAGTTTAACATAAAAACGCGGATTTTCGGAAAATTTGCGGAATGTTTTTCGCGGACAACAATCGCGTTAAGAATATATGCCGAGAAATCGTTCAATACTTTCGGTAATATGCGCAGAGGCGGCAATCCGTCCCGCGACAAGCCCCGGCAATTCTTCGCCGCCTTGACCCGACGCCGGTTTCTTGCATGCGTTCGCCTATTGCCATGATGTTGCTCCTTTTGTGATAAAAAACCAAACTATGAACATCCCGAACAGATACAGAACGAGAAAAGACAGCCCCAGAGACAGGGCGTAATAGTTGTAGCGGTTCTGCTTGTTCGCCCTTCTCACAAAGGGATACGCCGCCAATATGGAAACCGTCAGAGGCCACCAAACGAAACCGCAAACGGCGAGCCGCCACGCCTTCAGCCCGAACTTTCGCGCCACCAAGAAACACACGACAGCGCCGAGGGCGCCGTCAATCAATCCTCTTATCCAAAAATCCAGCACGAACGGATCATAAATTCTTTCCGCCGAATACCTGAACTGTCCAGCAACGGCGGACACGCCCGCTTCCCAGACCCAACCCAAAAGCAAGGTCAGGCTCGCGACAGCGGCAATCATCCCGAATGTTCTGAACATGCCTATATGCATATTATACGTTAATTTGCATTTTGGGGCAAATTTGCGGAATGTTTTTCGCTCTTTGCTTTTATGAAACCAGCAGATAGACCGGCACCGCCGACCAGTACAGCGCGGCGCGCAATTTGTTGATTAAAAATTCGTCCGCCTACAAATGTCAATCCGCAACCGGCAGATCGCGCGACAAGACAAAACGACGACCGCTGGTCGTATCCGTCAAAACAACCTCTATCCGCCAAACACCGGGGCGCGCCAAAACATCTTCCGCCCAAAAGGACACTTGATACCAGTAATTCCCGGCGACGTCCGGCGTGAACACCCCTCTATACCCGACATTGGCGCCGGACAACTCTCCGTCGGGGTCATACACATACACCTCATAATTATACTCGCGAGGAAGAAGACCTTGATAATTTCCCATCACATGCGTCTTGAACCCCGCCGCTAAATTGGAAATAGACAGCGCGTTAAAATAGACGGTGACGTTGCCGGGAAACACGGTGAAAAATTTGACGGTGCCGTGCACCCGCTCCATATCGTTTTGTACAACCCGCGCAGGAGTATGCTCCGCGCCGGGCACAATGCCGATTGACTTATAGAACGCCTCGACATCGGCTATTGCAGTAACGTCGTCGTGCGTGGAAGAAAAACCGTACACGACCAGCCCGCCCACCACCACGAGACAGACAAAAAACGCGCACAAAGAGAACCATAAACGCGACATGCGGAAAATTATATCATTAATTTTCGTCTGTGTTGCGAAATATTTTTCACTTTTTTTAGACAAAAAATACACAATCGGCACTCAAAAACCTTAAAAATCCGCCCGCCCGCCGCTCCGCCGCGTCCGCGGACGATGGAATTCACCATTCCGAAAACGCCGCGCCTTGTCCGTGTCCCAAATAATTCCATTTCACATAATCCAAGGCGCGCTTCCAAAATCCCGCCGCCGCCAAATCGGACAGCGCGGCGACCGGCACTCTTTGGGAGATTTCGCCGTTTACGCGGATTTCAATTTCGCCGACAATGTCGCCCGCGGAAATCGGCGCGGTCAACGGAGTCGCCTTCGGAACATAAACGGATTCCGTTTCCGCCCCGCGCGGAATTGTAATTAATCCGGACGCCGCCGGACGCGCCGCGACGAAATCTTCAATTCCTTGGAAAACGGGAAGTTCGCGAATTTTCGAGGAATCAAACATCCGCCGGTTGTCAAAGGCGGAAAATCCGAAGGCGAGAAGTTTTTCGCTTTCGCGCCGCCGCGCGCTCGCCGAATCGGTCTTCATTACGACCGCGATCAACCTCCGCCCGCCACGGACGGCGGACGCCGCCAGACAATACCCCGCCGCCTTCGTATAGCCGGTTTTTATGCCGTCCGCCCCGGCGAACGCGTCCAGCAAACCGTTGCGATTCGCCTGCGTAATGTCGTTGTAGGTGAATTCGCGTTCGGCGTAAATCGGATAATACTCCGGAAAATCCAAAATCGTCCGCCGCGACATCAGCGCGACATCGCGCGCCGAAGAATAATGCCCCTCGTCCGGCAAGCCGGCGGCGTTGGCGAAACGCGTATTTTGCAGACCGAATTCCGCCGCCTGCGCGTTCATCGCCGCGACAAACGCCGATTCGTCGCCGTACAATCCCTCCGCCAGTGCGACGGACGCGTCGTTGCCGGACTGCACGATAATTCCGAACAGAATATCGCGGACGGTGACATCGTCGCCCGCCCGCAAAAAAGTTTTGGAGCCGACGACATTTTGCGCCCACGCGCGGCGCGATACGCGGATTTGTTGCTCGAACGAAAGCGCGCCTTCCCGCAGCGCGCGAAATCCCAAATAGGCGGTCATAATTTTCGTCAAAGACGCGGGCGGCAGACGCAAATCGGCGTTCCGTTCCGCCAGCACCGCGCCGGTCGCGGCGTCCAGCAAAATGTACGATTCGGAACTCACTTGCGGCGGCACCGGCGCGGCGGCGGCGGACGTCCACAATAACGCCGTCGCAATCGCCGCCGCGAACGCGCGGGAATGGAAATACGTGCGTTTCAATTTCAAATTCAATCAGGAATTACGAACGCGGTCGCAATCGCGGTCGCGAATTTCCCATGAATGCGTCACGGCGGCGGTTTTGTTAATTATGGACAGCGCGGAACAGTATTTTTCCACGCTCAGCGACACGGCGCGTTCCGCCGCCGATTCGCGCAGTTCGCCCTCCATAATAAAATGCAAATGCACGCGGGTGAAAACGGACGGAATTTGCGCGGCGCGATCGGCTTCCGCCCGCACTTGCAACGCACGCAGCGGACGGCGCGCCTTCCGCAAAATCCGCGCCACATCAAACGCGGCGCAGGCGGCGGCGGCGGACAGCATTCCCTCCATCGGGCGCATTCCGGCGTTTTTGCCGCCGTGTTCGGGCGGACCGTCAAAAACCACCGTATTTCCGCGTTCGTTTTCGGCGGAAAACGCGGCGTCCCCCGTCCAGGTCAGCGATATTTTCATTCGGGCGGCACATATCCCGAAGCGGTCTCCGCCCCGTCGCCGAAAAAATGCCGCTCCGTCTGCTCGCTGATATATTGACGGGCGCGGCGGTCTGCCAAATTCAGACGATATTCGTTGACCAGCATCTTCTGATGTTCCAGCCACGCCCGCCACGCCTCGGCGGAGACATTGTCATAAATCCGCTTTCCCAGCGGCCCCGGATAGGGCGGGGCGGACAATCCCTCGGCGTCCCGCCGCAACTTTACACAAAACACCGTTCTGCTCATCGCGCCTCCTTTAATATTTCCCGTGAATCCATTTGCCCGGCAATCGCCGCCGTCAATTCCGCCGCCGCCTCGCGCTTGCTTCGGCGGGGAAAGACGATTTCGTCCGCCGCCGTGAGAATCGTCATTTCGCTGCTGTCGCCGCCCGCGTCTTCCAGCGGATTGACGACAAACATCGCGGCGTTTTTGCCGCGCATTTTCCGCCGTCCGGCGCGAATCCGCGCCGCCGCCGCGCCGCTTTGGGCGGCGAATCCGACCGCAAACAGGCGCGGATATTCCGCCGTCGCCGCCGATAAAATATCTTCGGCGGGGACCAGACGCAAAACCAATTCGCCCCTGCGGCGGGGAATTTTACCCGCCACCGGATTCGCCGGACAAAAATCCGACACCGCGGCGGCGGCGACAAAAATATCGGCGGCGCGGCATTCTTCCAGCACCGCCGCGCGCATTTCGGCGACGGTCATCGCGCGGCGAATCGGCAACGGCGGCGGCGCGGCGGAAGTTTGCCCGGCGACAATCCGCACTTCCGCGCCCGCGTTATGTAAACTTTCGGCGATGCAAAATCCCATTTTGCCGCTGCTGATATTGCTCACCACCCGCATATCGTCAATTTTCTCCCGCGTCGCCCCGGCGCTGACCACCGCCCGCCGTCCCGCCAGCGGCGCGCGAAAATGCGCCCGCGCCCGAATCCGCGCGGCAATTTCCGCCGGCTCGATCATTCGCCCGTCGCCGGTTTCGCCGCACGCCTGCTCGCCGCTGTCGGGCGGGAAAACGCAAACGCCGTCTTCGGCGAGACGGCGGATATTTCGTTGCGTCGCCGCCGCCGCCCACATTCGCCGATTCATCGCCGGCGCGACAAAACGCGGACATTCCGCCGCCAAAAACGCCGAAAGCAGTAAATTATCGGCGATTCCCGCCGCCGCCTTGGCGAGAAAATCGGCGGTCGCCGGCGCGACGACAAACCCGTCCGCCTCCCGCGTCAAAGAAATATGCGCCATTCCGTCCGCGGCAAAAGAATCGTCCGTCGCCGCCGGGCGTCCGCTCAACGCCTGCAAAGTCGCCGCCCCGACAAACCGCTCCGCCGCCGGAGACATCGCCGCCCGCACTTCACAGCCGTCCTTCCGCAAAAGACGAATCAAAAACGCCGCCTTATACGCCGCCACGCCGCCGCAGACGCCCAACAAAATCCGTTTCATCGCCGCATTATAACACGCCCCCGCCCGCCCAACACCGCAGGTTTCACGGGAAACATTTGGCGGCGGGTCGCCTGTTCTTCGGAGTTCAACCGGAACTTTCGAAAAACTATACCAGCCCGCCTTCGGTTTTTTCTTCCAAATCGCGTTCCCAGTGCAGTTTTTCGCGGTATTCCGATTCGGGAATTTTGCGGCACGGCAACCCTTGCGCGATGCGACGGGCGAGGTATTCCTCCATCGTCTTTGTCGCCTTGCCGCTGTTGCAGGCGCCGCAGAGCAACTGCAGATTCGTCGGCACATCCAGCCCGCCGAACGCGCGCGGCGTAATGTGATCTATGTCCAAATTCACGGCGTTGAAATGTTGCCCGCAACCGTTGCAGTGGCCGCTTTGGATGACATACAAACGATCGCGCACCTCGGCGCGCGCTTTGGAATTCTTCAAATCCAGCAACAGCCCGTCCGTCCGCTGCGGCGGAATCATCCGATGATGCGCCTCCCACTTGTCTACGGAACCGTCCGCCCGCTCTTGCTGCAAACGCAAAATTTCCTGTTCTCCGTGCCGCTTCGCGCCTTTCACGGTAATTTGCAATTCTTCCACCAGACGTTTTTTCACCATATCAAAGGCGACCGGGCTGACATCCATCCCGATCCACCGCCGCCCCAACTTCTCGGCGGCGATGCACGCCGTCGCGCATCCGCAAAACGGATCCAGCACGACATCGCCGGAATTGGAGGACGCCAAAATAATTCGCTCCAACAACGCAACGGGCTTTTGCGTCGGATAGCCGGTAAGACGCTTCGGCGATTCCGGCGAAATGTCCGTCCAAACGCTATGCACCGGCGTTCCGTTCTCGTATTGCTTAAAAAACAGTTCGCCGTTTTTCTCCACAATCAGGCGCGGATTTTCTTCCAAACGAGCGTTAACGGTCGCCTGACTCCACTGCCAGGCGTTTTTCGGCTCGTATTTTTTGCCGAAAACGGCCAGCGCACGGCCCTTTCTCCCGTCGCGGCGGTCAATGTCAAGCGAGCGTAAATAATAGCGCCGCCCCGTCTCTCCTTCCACCTCCCGAAAGCGGTCTTTGGCGTCCGCCTCCGATATGCCCGCTTTTTGCGGATGAAACACGCCTCCCGGCGACTTGACATAAAAGAAAACATGGTCGCTAAACGAGCCGAAACTCGCCGGCGAATGCTTCGGCTTCGTGGCGCGCAGCCACACAATCTCGTTGCGAAAATTGTCCGCGCCGAAAACGCAGTCCAAAAGCAGCTTCAGCCAATGCGACATCGTCGGATCGCAATGCAAATAAATGCCGCCGGTCGGCTTCAAGACGCGCCGCATTTCCAACAGCCGAATCGCCATATAAATCAGATACGGGCGGTCGGAGCGATGCCCCGCCGCGCCCGCCGCATCCAAAACTTTCGCCAAGGACGGATGCAAAATCTCAATCTTTTTTTGCCATTCCGCCTTGACCATATCCATCCGCCACGTGTCGTTGAACACCGCCCGCCGCCCGTCCGCATCGCCCAGCGGCTCGTTGTATTTTGTCTTGCTGTTAAACGGCGGGTCCAAATAAATCAAATCCACGCACTCGGAATCCATCCCGCGCAAAAACAGCAGATTGTCCACGACTTTGCGAATGTCCTCGCGCTTGCGCGCCTTGCCGGCGGCGGTAAAAAAACCGCGCTTGTCGGTAAAAATCGTCCGGTTTTTTACATTCATTTCCGCGCCGCCGCCGCCGCCTTTGCGGGCGTTCTTTTTTTGCGCTTTCGGACGGGCAGACATCGCCGCCATTAAAACACAACAACGCCGCGAATCAATTCCCCGCTTCCGCCGCAGGTTTCACGGGAAACGTCGGGCGGGCATCGCCGTAAATTAAAACACAACAACGCCGCGGATTGATTCTCCGGCGCGCATCAGTTCAAAGCCGCGGTTGATGTCCCGCAGCGGCATCGTGTGGGTGATCATCGGGTCAATTTGGATTTTGCCGTCCATATACCAGTCCACGATTTTCGGCACGTCGGTGCGTCCGCGCGCGCCGCCGAACGCCGTCCCGCGCCATACCCGCCCGGTGACGAGTTGAAACGGACGGGTGCGGATTTCCTCGCCCGCCCCAGCGACGCCGATAATCACCGATTCGCCCCAGCCCTTGTGGCAGCATTCCAGCGCCTGCCGCATCGTCCGCACGTTGCCGATGCACTCAAAACTGAAATCCGCGCCGCCGCCGGTCAAATCCACCAAATGCGGCACCAATTCGTCCCCGGCGTCCGCCGGATTGACAAAATGCGTCATGCCGAAACGCTCCGCCATTTTGCGGCGCGCCGGATTAATATCCGCGCCGACAATCATATTCGCGCCCGCCAGCCGCGCCCCCTGCACCACATTCAAGCCGATGCCGCCCAGCCCGAAAACGACGACATTGTCGCCCGGACGCACTTTCGCGGTATTAATCACCGCGCCGATTCCGGTCGTCACGCCGCAGCCGACATAGCATACTTTGTCAAACGGCGCGTCTTTGCGGATTTTGGCGACGGCGATTTCGGGCAGCACGGTGTAGTTGGAAAATGTGGAAGTCCCCATATAATGAAAAATCGCGTCGCCGCCCGCCGAAAAACGCGAATCGCCGTCCGGCATCACGCCCCGCCCCTGCGTTTCGCGGATCGCCTGACACAGGTTTGTTTTGCCGCTGATGCAATAGTCGCACCGCCGGCATTCGGGCGTATACAGCGGAATCACATGATCGCCGGGACGGACGGAAGTCACGCCGCCGCCGATTTCCGCGACGACGCCCGCGCCCTCGTGTCCGAGCACGGCGGGAAAAACGCCCTCCGGGTCGGCGCCGGAAAGCGTAAATTCGTCGGTATGGCAGATGCCGGTGGCTTTAATTTCCACCAGCACTTCGCCTTCTTTCGGCGGCGCCAGGTCAATTGTTTCAATCGCCAGCGGCTTTCCCGCCGCAAACGCGACGGCGGCTTTTGTTTTCATTATGTTCTCCTCGTAAATGAACTTCGGCGATTATAACGAATTTTCGGGCGGGAATCCGCCAATTCCGCCATTCCGGCGACAACCGGAATCTCTTGCGGCGAAATCCGACAATCGCCAGCCGCAGCCGTCTTTTTAGGAACTTCGGCATTTAAATTTAAGTGTAAAAAAACTAAAAATATGCAAAATTAATGTCATGTTCCCGATATTTTTCTGTAAAATGGCGATTGAATATGCTGTTGGACTCCCGGTTTGCCGGGGGTGTCGTCTGATAAAACACCCTTGAGAAAAGGGCGGCGGTATCTTTGTGGTCCAACGATGCATATTCAACGCCCGGCGGGCGAACCCGCCAATCATCCGAAAGGGAGAGAACCAATGAAACAAACAACTGCTGTTCTTTTGACAATCGCCGCCGCCGCTTTGTCGGGCGGGTGTGCGGGTGACTATAAACCGGGAACGTTTGTTGAATCGCATTTACCGTCCGATTATGGATTGGACTGCAACGGCATTTTGCGTGAAATCAGCAATTTGGAGATCATGGTGCGCCACCAAACTCCTAAAACGGATGAGTGGATTGTCAGTGGTAGAGCCACCGCTCAAATTCGGGATGCGCGCAATAGAATACAAAATTTGCGCGGGCTCGGAGCGTCCAAAGGTTGCTTTAATCAGCAAACCGCCGGGGCGGCGGAATCGGGCGCGCAACAGCCCGCCCCGAAAGAGAAGTCGCGCGTAATTATCTGCAACGAGGGTCAAACCTGCGTTGTAGAGTAGGCGCAAAATTGGCGACCGCTCCGTTTCATAGTCGGACGGTCGTTTTTTGTTCACTCAATCCAAAAGGAGAATCGCTATGAAAAAAACAACGGGAGTAATCCTTTCCCTGTCTTTTGCCGTACTTTCCGGGTGCAGTCCGGATCCCGGGTTTATTGTTCCTGCGACTTCGCCGGATGATTACGCCCTTTCATGCGACCAGATCCAAGACGAGGTGTTTTACAACGAGGACATCCTTCGTAAAATTGAATCGCGTGAATCCAAGAATCTGGGATTCTGGGATAGTGTTCCTTTCGCCGAAGAAAAACTGCGTGATCTTCGTACGCGAAACAGCGTTTTGCTTGGGATTTACGCACAGAAAGGGTGCGGGAATTCGCAATAAAAAAAGGGCGGCGGGAGTCGCCCTTTCGTCAGCAATACGCCGCCATCAGCGGGACTTTCGCGCGAAACTGAATTTCGCGGACGACGATTCCGAGCGGTTTGCGGCGTTTTTTGCGCGGCAACCTTTTTCCGGCAAAACGAAATCCCTGTTCTTTCAACCGCCGATGCAGCGTGTCGCGCGCGAAAGAAACTTCAAGTATCAATTCCGCCGCTTCTTTAATGTTCGCACGCGCTTCGGCGACGGTGTCGCCTTGGCTTACGATGTTCAAAGCCGGACAATATACGCAGTACCCTTTGTCTTCCTTGACGATTTGCGCCGACAACTTCGCCGTAATCGCAACTCTTTCCGCGCCTTGTTTCAATTCCTTTTCCATAACATTCCCTTTCCGCAAAAAATTGCAGGGAGTCATTTTAACATTTTTTCGCGCATCAATCAAACGCGCAACTATTCGGAATCCAAACAATGCATCCGTCCGTGAATATCCAGAATGGCGAGACGAATCGGGAGGGCGGAATAACGGGCGGCAACCGCGCGGCGATAGTTTTCCAGTTGCGGACGGTGGCGGGCGGGATTCGCGTCGCCGGTTTTGTAATCCACGATCCAAACCGCGTCGTCGCGGACGACGATTAAATCGGGGCGGAGAACTTCGCCGCCGATGCAAAAGTCGCGCTCCACCAAAACTTCGGCGGCGTTTTGCAGAAGTTTTTGCAGCGGCGGCGAAGACGCGATTGTTTCCGCCTCCCGCCATTGCGCGTCTTCGGCGGCGACCAATTTCCGCGCGATTTCGGGCGGGATTCCGGAAATCAAAAGTGCTGCGACGCGGTGGCGAATTTCGCCGCGCACCGCCGCCGCCGTTTTCGTTTCGCGTTCGCCGATGCGTTTTGTTTGCGCGGCGGCGGGCGGTTGCGGATTTGCATCCGGCGCGGCGGCGGCGCGAAACGAATCGCCGAAAACCATTTCGCCATCCGCGGACGACAATTGCTGCATCGCGCGATACGCCGGGGCGGCGACATCGGCGGGTTCGTCGGACGAAAAAATAATCAGCGCCCGTTCGGCGCGGGTCATCGCGACATACAAAAGATTCGCGCGTTCCCGTTCCTCCGCCTCTTTCGCCTTTTGTTTTAATTCCGAATATGCGCGGCGGCACCGGCGCAGCGAGACGACAAAGTTTTCGGGGGCGGCGGCGGACGGCGGCCAGTCCGCGAAAATATCCGCGGGGTCGCCGCGTCCGCCGGCTTTTACAAAATCGGCGTCCGCCAAAATCACGACCGGACTTTCCAATCCTTTCGCGGCGTGTACGCTCATCAGGCGGACGGCGGACGGCGAAACGCCGGTTTCGGTGCGCGCGGTTTCCCGGTCGACGCGGCGGACTTCGTCCAAAAATTGCGACAGCAGCGGACGCGCGCCGCCCGCAATTTGCAGCGACAAATCCAGCAGGCGCGACAAATTTTCGCAAACGCGCGAACGCATCGGCGGCGGCGAAGCGGCGCGATAGCGCGCGAAAACATCGCCCCGCGCGAACAGACGCGACAAAAAATCATGCGCCGGCAGCAAAGACGTCTCCGCCCGCCGCCGCCAGAATTCCAGCAAAACCCGCGCGCGCCGGGAATGTTCCGCCGGATGCCGCCGCAATTTTTCCCATAAAGAACCGCCCTCCGCCGCGGCGATTTCGGCGAGGGAATCGTCGGACAGCGAAAACAGCGGCGACTTCAAAACCCGCGCCAGCGAATATTCGCGCTCCGGCGAAAGCAGCACGGCGATTAAATCCAAAATATCGGCGCACTCAAACGAATCCAAAAACGAATCGCCGCCGCCCGCCGCGGCGCAGGAAATGTTTTCCGCCGCCAGCGCGTCCGTCAACGCCGCGGCGTGCGTGAGTTGCGGCATTAAAATTAAAATGTCTCCGGGGCGGCATCTTTGCGTCTCCCCGTTTTTTTGCGGCAGACGCCATTCGCGCAAAATCTCCGCGGTTTTCGCGGCGACCGTTCGCGCGCGGCGCGCCGGTTTTTCGTCGGCGGATTCAATATCCCGCAAAGGATCGCGAACGCGCGAACGCCGCGGCGGTCTCGTTGCGGACGAATGTATATGCCATTCCACGCGACCGCCGGCGTTCGCGCCGCCGACTTTGTGCGGACGAAAACCGGGCAAAGTACCTTCGTCGAAAACGGCGTTGACGAATTTTAATATGTTGCCGCCGCAGCGATAACAAGTGTCCGCCGGCGAAATTGTTCGCGCGCCGTAATACTCCCGCAAAAAATTTTCGGCTTCTCCCAGCAAGCGCGAATCGCCGCCACGAAATCCGTAAATCGCCTGCTTCGGATCGCCGACGACAAACACCGAAGGCGCGTCTTCGCCGTGCGCGTCCCACAGCCACTTGCGGACGATTTGCCACTGCATCGGACTGGTGTCCTGAAATTCGTCAATCAAAATATGGCGGTAGCGCGCCGACAACCGGTACGACAATTCGTCATATACGCGCTCCCCTTCCAGCATTTTTCGCACCCGCAATTCCAAATCGTCAAAGGTCGTTTCGTTGCGCGCGCGCAAAACCGCGTCCCATTCGCGCGAAAAATCTTCGCACACTTCCAGCGCGGCGGAATTAAATTC
>JBPCXA010000054.1:0-29222 GCA_051008975.1 Gammaproteobacteria bacterium | reverse complement strand
TTTTGCGGCGAAAAAACTGCCGCGGTTCGCCAAGGACTTTCCCAAAATTGCGCGCGGTCAAAAGATATTCGGAATGGTCGGCGGCGCGGTCATTGAAGAAGACGCCGCCGAAGCCGCCCGCGAATTGGGCATCCCCGTCCTCCGCCTGAAAAACCGCAAACTGGCGGTGACGGCGCCTGTTCACAACCAATAAAAGGAGAAAGCACCATGGGAATCATCACTACATTATCTCGGATGCCTGCCGATCACCGCTGTCCGAATCCGCACACAGATCAAAGCGCGGATTGGTCTGTCATCAATTTCAGGAGACACGGAAAATGTCTGTGGATTAAGGCGTACTCTTCCGAAAACGCCCAAACCCCGAGACACAATTCGCAGTACTTGATCTTCCCTGAAAATTGTCTCGGACAATTTGAAGAGATTTTGGAAGAATGGAGAACATAAAGCGAATGAACGTCGCTGCGTCTTTTCATAGAATCGTCCTTTGGACAGTCGCGTTAATTCACACCGCCGTGTTGGCGGTTTCGCTGATTCCGAACGACCGCGCTTCTGCGGACAACCACCCGTGCGCGGTTGCCGACAGTTATGAATGCACCCGCAGTTTGGCGGAGGCGGGCATTGCGGAAGCGCAATTTAATTTAGGTGTTTTATATGACAACGGCGAAGGCGTCGCCGAAGACGATCGCGAAGCCGCACGCTGGTTCCGTCTCGCCGCCGAACAAGGAAATGCGAAAGCGCAATTTAATTTAGGCAACTCATACTATAACGGCGAAGGCGTTGTCACGAGCAAACGCGAAGCCGTGCGCTGGTACCGCCTCGCCGCCGAACAAGGAAATGCGAAAGCGCAAAACAATTTGGGATTCGCATACAATAATGGCGAAGGTATTCCCACGGACAAACGCGAAGCCGTGCGCTGGTACCGCCTCGCTGCCGAACAAGGAAATGTGGCAGCGCAAAATAATTTAGGATTCGCATACGACAACGGCGAAGTTGTTGCCACAGACAAACGCGAAGCCGTGCATTGGTATCGCCGTGCTGCCGAACAAGGACTTGCGATCGCGCAAGTTAATTTGGGTATTAAATACTCTGTCGGCGAAGGTGTGGTTGTTGATAATCGCGAAGCCGTGCGCTGGTTCCGTCTCGCCGCCGAACAAGGAAATGCGGAAGCGCAATATATTTTAGGCACTTCGTATTGGAATGGTAACGGCGTAATTGAAGATGAACGGGAGGCGTATATCTGGTATTCCATCGCCAAGGTGAACGGCGACAAAGATGCGGCTGATAGTTTGCGCAAACTTCCGTGGCATCAGTATTTGACGGCGGCGGAAATTAAATCCGCGAAGCGGGAGGCGGCGCGGCGTCTGGCGGAAATTGACGCGCGAAAGACGGAACGCGAACAAGGCGGCGAATCGGAATCCGGTTTAAGCGGGGTGCTTTCGGCGGAAAAACTTCCGCAAACTTCGGGCGTCGCCGAACATGTTTTTGAACAGGCGTGGCGTTCCATCGTCGTAATTAAAACGGACGAAGGACAGGGCAGCGGCGTGATTATCCGCCCGAACATCGTCGCGACAAACTGCCACGTCATAGACGGCGGCGGCGAAATCGTCGTATACAAACACGACAATCGGCGGGCGAGTACGGATACGCTTTTTGCGGCGTCCGTCCGCCGCCGCAACGCCGAAAAGGATTTTTGCCTGCTGGACGCCGCCGGACTTTGGGGCGTCCCCGCCGCCGTCCGCAAATACGACACGCTGAAAATCGGCGAGAATGTATACGCCCTCGGCTCGCCGAAGGGACTGGACTTGTCGCTGTTTACGGGCGTAATATCGCAGCTGCGGCGGGGCGAATCCGCGCGATATATCCAGACGGACGCCGCCATATCGCCCGGCTCAAGCGGCGGCGGGCTGTTCGATTCGGAGGGAAATTTGATCGGCATACTCACCTCCAAAATATCGGACGAAGACGTGGAGGGCATCGGCTTCGCCATCCCCGCCGACCTCGCCCTGGATTTATAGTTTGACCGTGTCGGGTGAGCGTCCGCGGCTTCGCGCGACGTTGACCGTCAGCCAGGCGGTCGGGCTGGCTTTGACGATTGTCATCGGCGCCGGTCTTTTGGTGTTGCCGGGGCTGGCGTATCAACAGGCGGGCGGGGCGGCTTTGTATGTTTGGATTTTGGATTTGGTTTTAGTCGCGCCGTTGCTGGTTATTTTCGCCAAACTCGGCGCGAAATGGCCGGGCGCGGGCGGCGTCGCCGGTTTTTTGCAGAATGCGTTTTCGCGTCGCTGGGGCGCGGCGGCGGAAGTATTGCTTGTCGGCACTTTCGGTCTCGGCATTCCCGCCATCGCGCTGACCGGCGGACAATATTGCGCGGCGGCGACGGGGGCGGGAAACGACGCCGTTCCGATGTTCGCCTTTATTTTGCTGCTTGCCGCCGCCGCCGTCAATTGGCGCGGCGCGGGCGTTTCCGGCGACATTCAAAGGACGCTGGCGTTCGTTTTGTGCGGCGTATTGTTCGCCGCCGCATTGCTTGCATTGATTTTCGGCGATCGTTCGCGGGGCGAGCCGATCGCGGCGGCGACGGACATTGATACATGGCGCGCCGCATTGCCCGCGGCGGGGCTGGTGTTTTTCGCGTTTACCGGATGGGAGATGATGTCGTTTACTTCCGAGGAATATCGCAATCCGCGCCGCGATTTTCCGCTGGCGGTGGGCGTCAGTTTCGCCGTCGTCGCCCTGTTGTATTTGACGGTCGCGGCGGCGGTGCAATTGACTTTGCCGCGGGACGCGCATCAGACGTCGGTCGCGCCGCTGGCGGCGTTACTTGCGCCGGTGTCGGGGGCGGCGGGCGCGGTGTTCGTGTCGGCGGCGGCGGCGGTGATTTTGTTCGCGAATTTAATCGGCGCAATGTGGGCGGCGTCCCGTCTGGTTTTTTCTTCCGCGCGCGAGGGGTTGCTGCCGCGCGCGTTCGCCGCGCTGAGTTCCCGTCGAACTCCGCGCGCGGCGATCGCCGTTTGTTTGGCGGTTTTTTGCGTCGCGCTCGCCGCCGAAGCCGCGGGAATATGGAAAATAGACGATATGCTGCGTCTCGCCGGGCAGAACTTTTTCTTTTTGTATGCGATGAGCGTCGCGGCGTATTTAAGAATTGCGTCGACCGTCGCGTCCCGTCTTCTCGGCGCGGCGTCTTTGGCGGTGTCCGTCGCGATGATGGGCGTTTTCGGGCTGGAAATGTTGTATCCCGTCTTTCTTCTCGCCGTCGGCGCGTTATGGCATTCGCGCATAAAACGGCGGGCGGAAAAGGCGGCGGCGTAGATTCCCGCTTTCGCAGGAATGGAATGGGTGGTGCAAAAATGGGACGGAACGAAACGCGGAACGCCGCGCGGCGGATTATTTTTCGGTCAATTTTTTCTTTTTCGGATTCGCGCCGAGTTCGATCAATTTGTTCGCGCGCCCGATTAAATTCCCGCTTCCCGAACCAAGCTGCTTCTCCGCCGTCCGATGGGACGCGGACGCCCTTTCCAAAGCCGCGCCGATGTCGTCCAAACTCTCCTTGAAATTTACGAGCTTGTCGTAAAAATTCTCGACCTGCCGCACCATTTCCTCCGCGTTCCGGCTTTGCCGCTCCAATTGCCAGATGCGCTCCACCGTGCGCAAAGTCGCCATCAGCGTGGTCGGCGCGCACAAAATTATTTTTTTGTCGAACGCCTCCGAAAACAAATGCGCGTCCGCGCGCAGGGCGGCGAAAAACGCCGGCTCCACCGCCATAAACATAAAGACGAAATCCGGCGCGTCCACGCCTTTCAAGCGGGCGTAATGTTTGCCGGACAATCCGGCGACATGTTTTTTCACCGCCGCCAGATGGCGCGAAAGCGCGTCCCGTTCCGCCGCCGAATCCTTTTCGGCGGAAACCGAATCGTGATAGTCGCGCAGGGAAACTTTGGAATCCACGATTAAATGTTTTCCGCCCGGCAGTTTGACGACGACGTCGGGGCGCAGCAAATTGCCGTCCTCGTCGCGGAGCGTCTTTTGCGTTTCGTATTCTTCGCCCTCGCGCAGTCCGGAATTTTCCAGCAAATTCGCGAGAGTCACTTCGCCCCAGTCGCCCTGCGTCCTGCTGTCGCCCTTCAACGCGCGCGCCAGATTGTCGGCGGATTTGCCGTACTCCGCCGCGTTGCTTTGCAAACTTTCAATTTGCTGTTTTAACGCGGAACGATCGGCCGCGTCCTCGGTGCGGATGGATTCCGTCCGTTCGCGGAATTGCTTCAACTCCTCCCGCAGCGGCGAAATTAGTTTCGCATGCTCTTCGCCGAATTTTTTGCCCTTTTCCTCCAAAATGCCCTGCGACAAATTGCGGAATTCGGCGGTCATGTTTTCGCGCACATTTTCCAGCAGCGCGATTTTTTCCTCCGCGCCCCTGCGCGCGTTGCGCAGTTCGGCTTCCAGTTCCGAAATTCGCGCCGCGCTTTTTGTCTTGTCGCCGCGCAAAGATTCGTTCTCGGCGCGCAAAGATTCCGCGTTTTGCGTTCCGGCTTCGGCGCGCGAAACCGCCGCCGCCCCGTCGCGCCGCGCGGTTTCATATTTGTCGCGCAATTCGGCGCATTCCGTCTCCGCCTTTTTGCGGGCGGCGGATTCGTTCTTCCATAAGACAAAACCGGAGGCGGCGGCGAACGCGGCGAATGCGGCGAAGAAAGAAATCCATTCCATTGCGGAATTATATCACCGCCGGATGATGTTCCGTTCCGCGCCGCGCGGAAAGCCGGTGATGTTTTCCGCGCCGTCTTCGGTCAGGACCAGAATGTCGTGTTCGCGATAGCCGCCCGCGCCGGGCGTCCCCTCCGGAATCATCAGCATCGGCTCCATGGACACGACCATTCCCGGACGCAATTCGGTTTCCACGTCCTCGCGCAATTCCAGCCCCGCCTCGCGCCCGTAATAGTGGCACAACACGCCGAACGAATGCCCGTAGCCGAAAGTCCGGTATTGCAGCAGTCCGCGCTCCTCGTATATTTTATTGAGTTCGCGCGCGATGTCGCAGCACCGCGCGCCGGGGCGGATCAGTTTCAACCCCTCCTCGTGGACGCGGTTGTTAATCTCCCAAAGACGAAGCGAATCGTCGTCCGCATGATCAAAAAACAAAGTCCGTTCCAGCGCGGTGTAATAGCCGGCGATCATCGAAAAACAATTCAGCGACAAAATATCGCCCTTTTGTACGCGCCGCGTCGTCGTCGGATTGTGCGCGCCGTCCGTATTAATTCCCGATTGAAACCAGGTCCAGGTGTCCATCAATTCCGAATCCGGAAACCGCCGCGCGATTTCGCGCACCATCGCGCGCGTGGAATGCAGCGCGACCTCGTATTCGGGGACATTCTCCGCGACCGCCTCGCAAAGCGCAGCGCCGCCGACGTCGCACACTTGCGCGCCCTGTTTAATATGCGCGATTTCCTCCCCCGATTTGATCATCCGCAGGCGCATCGCGGCGGCGGCGATGTCGACGAATTCGCATTCCGGCATCGCCTCCCGCAATTGCCGCATCATATCCATATTGAGATGATCGTATTCCACGCCCACCGTCGCGCGCGCCGGCAACGCCTTTCGCGCCGCGCGAAAAAAGTTGCCGCGCCGCCAGTCGGTATACACGATATTGTCGCCGACGGTGCGCCGCCGCGGCTGTCCGCCGTCTATGTTGGCGGAAATGGAAACCGCCTCGTCGCCGACAATCGCCAACCCGTACGGGCGTCCGAACGCGCAATACAAAAAATCGGCGTAATAGTTGATGTTATGCGCCGAAGTCAGCAGCGCGCAGTCGGCGCCCGCCTCTTCCAGCGCGCCCCGCAACGCGCGCCGCCGCCGCGCATATTCGCCGTCCGAAAAAGTATGCGCGACCGCCGCGCCGTTTTCAATCCGTTTCAGATCTTCCATCGTCGTTCTCCTTGTCATGATTTCGGGATACAAAAAACTCTTCACGCACCGCCGCGCAAATGCCGCGCAGCGCGCAGTCCGCAATCAGCCCGCCCTTTTCGCGGCTCGCGTTTTTGGGCGAAGACAATGTTCCGGAAGCCGGTATCCACGACGGATTCGGCGGAAACAAATCGTAAGGCGGAAACACCGCGGACGGATGATCTTCCGCGGCGTCCATATCGACGAGACCGGGATGAAAATGCAGCATCATGGAAGTTTCCAGAACGCCGCCGTGTTCCAGATGCCAGCCCGGAAAACCGTCCGGATACAATTTTCGGACCGTCCCGTCGTCGATAAAATCCCAGTAGGAGAGCGCCATCACGCGCATATTATAAACGCCGTCCGCGCGCAGACGACGCAGCGCGAGGTCGGCGCCTTCGGCGAGAAACATATTGTTTTCAAAATGCCCGTTCATCGCGACAATTTTGCGGACGCCGTGGCGCGCCAGTTCGCAAATTACGTCCGTCACCACCGCGGCAAAAGTCGCGCCGTCCAAACTCGCGGTGCCGGGCATGTGATTGCCGCCGCCGGATTTAATCTGCGATTTATATCCGTAAGTCACCGGCGGCGACACCAGCCCGCCGGTTTGTCGCGCCGCCAACGCCGACATCGCGACCGGCAGCAGCACATCCACATTCATCGACAGATGCGGCCCGTGTTGCTCCAACGCGCCCAGCGGCAAAAACACCGGCGGCGCGCCGTCGCGAACGAGGTCGCGATACCGCCGCCAATTCATCTCCCCGATATGCACGGTCATTGTCCATTTTCTCCTTCCGGAAGCAAATACGCCTTTTCGGGATTCCACCGCAGACGGACGGCGCGCCCGGTCATTTTTTCGCGACGTTCGGAAGCGCGCAAATGCGCGGTCAGAGGCGTACCGGCGTCGGTCCGCAAATGCAGCAAAAAAACTCCGGCGGAAAATTCCTCGCCGCGCACGACGCACGGTACGCCGTCCCCGTCCGGCGACACTTCCAACTCCGCCGCCGGCACGACGAACGAAACGGCGGCGTCTTTTTGCGGCGAAAACGAGGACAGCGGCGCGAAAAACTCCCCCTCCGCCGTGCGCACGCGCGCGCGTCCGTTTGCAACTTCGGCAACGCGTCCGGAAAAAATGTTGCCGTTACCGACGAAACCGGCGACGAAGCGATTCTTGGGCGCGTCATAAATTTCGCGCGGCGCGCCGGTTTGTTGCACGCGTCCGCCGTCCATCACCACGACGCGGTCGGCCATCGCAAACGCCTCCTGGCGGCTGTGGGTGACATACAAAAAGGCGATGCCGATTTCCTTCTGCAATTCGGTCAGAACGTCTTCCATGTGCAGAACGAGATTCGCGTCCAGCGCGGACAACGGTTCGTCCAGCAAAAGAATTTCCGGCTCCAGCGCCAAGGTGCGCGCCAGCGCGACGCGCTGCCGCTGCCCGCCCGACAGGGCGTCCACCGGACGCGCGGCGAACTGCCCGATGTCCAGACGTTTCAGCCATTCCTCCGCCTTGCGCCGCCGCGTTTGCGATTCCACGCCGCGCATTTTCAATCCGAACTCCACATTGTCCCGCACATTCAGGAACGGAAACAACGCCAGGTTCTGCCACACCATCGGCATATTGCGGCGCCACGGCGGCGCGTCGTTGATTCGTTCGCCACGCATCAGAACATCGCCCGCGTCCGGCGTTTCGAATCCCGCGAGAATCTTTATCAAAGTCGTCTTGCCGCTGCCGCTGGGACCCATTACCGCGACAAATTCGCCCGCCGCGATCGACAGATTTACGTCCGACACCGCCGCCGCGCCGTCGTAGTTTTTGCACACGCCGCGCATGCCGATTAACTCCGCCATTTGCGCCCCCCGAACATTATCGCCTCGGCGGCGACGACCATCGCGATTGTCGCCGTAAAAGTAAACGTGCCGATAACATTAATTCGCGGACTGACCTGCCCCTGCAAAAAATTCAACACCCGCACCGGCAACGTTTCGTGGACGCCGGAGACAAACCACGCCACCGCATATTCGTCAAAAGACACCGCCATTGAAAGCAGCAAAGCCGCCAAAACGGCGGGACGCGTAAAGGGAAAAATGACCGCGCGCATCGCCCGCCATTCCCCGGCGCCGAGATTCCACGCCGCGGCCTCCAAATTCGCGTCCATCTGATGCAAACGCAAACGAATCACCGCCATCGCAAACGGCATACACATCACGACATGGCTGATCCATACCGCCTCCGGACGGCCGGAAAGTCCGGCGCGCGACAAATACGCCAGCATCGCGAGTCCGAAAATTACCAAAGGCACCGTGGGCGGCAAAAGCACCATCGCCAAAAAAATGTTTTTGCCGCGAAAGCGCCAGCGAAAATCGGTATACGCCGCGCAAAAACCGCCCAGCACGGCGACGACCGCCGCCGAAACGCCGATAAGCAATGTCCGCCGCAGCGCCGCCCAATCCTTGGGGTCGCGCCACGCCTCCATATACCACCGTCCGTCCCAATCCCCCGGCGGCAGTGTCGGAAAACGGTTCGCGCCAAACGAAAAAACAAAACTGGACAGCACCGGCAGCGCGACAAACACCGCAATCAGCAGACAATACAATCCGCCCGCCCACATATTCCGGCGGCGGAAACTCATGCCGGACGCCGGTAGGCGAATCGCAGCGCGACGAACGCCGCCGCCAGCAACGCCGCAATCATCGTCATCGCGGCGACCGCCGCCCGCGGCCACTGCTGTCCGGCCTTCGCCAAATCGGTGATGAGAATGCTCAGCGTCTGTGAAGTCGCGCCGCCCAAATACACGGGGCTGGCGAAATCCCCGAAAATTAAAATGAATGAAAACAACGCCGCCACGGTCAACCCCGCCCGCGCGCCCGGAATCACGACGGCGAATACCGTCCGCAGCGGCCCGCAGCCGAGATTGTGGGACGCGTCCGGCAAATTTTTCTCCACCCGCGAAAGTCCGAAGGTCTGCAAAAGCACCGTCAACGGCAGGCACAGCGTCAAATAGCCGACGAATGTTCCGGCGGCGGTGTTCAACATTTTCACCGGTGAAAATCCCAGATGCGCCAGGGCGGAATTAATAATTCCGGAGTCGGCCAAATATCCCTGCCAGGCGTAGATGCGCACGAGATAACTCGTAAAAAACGGCGTCATCAGCGCCGCCAAAGCCAGACGGCGCGCGCGCGGCGAAAGCCGGAACGCGATGTGATAGGAGGCGGGAAACGCGACGACGGACGCCAGCATAGCGCCGGCCGCGGCGAACAGGGTCGTCGTCGCCAGCGCCCGCCAAAAATATGTCTGCCCGTAAATCTTAATCCAGTTGGCGAGGGTAAAATCCGGCTGCAGACGGAACGAATGCACGCTCCAAAACGTCAGCGCCAGCAAAAACAACAGCGGCCCGGCGAAAAACAGCGCCTGCCACAGCAGCGGCGGCAAGGCATAACACAGGGCGAAACCGTTGACCCGGCGCATCGTCAGCCGGCGTTTTTATATTCCAGCCACAGATCGTTCCAGTCCTCCAAAGATTGGCGCGCCGGCAGACGGCGCAAATGAATGTCGCCGGAACGAATGTCGTCAATCATGTTATGCGCGGACAACTGCATGCGCGCGCGCTTCGCCTCGCCGGGATTTTCGCGGTTGAGAATCTCCCACGCCTCGCGGTTGGGCACGGCGGTCGGATACGCCTGCATCAGCGCCTTGCGCACCTGTCCGCGCGGCGACATGAAATATTGAATCAATTTTTTCGCCAGTTCCGGACGCCGCGAATTTTTGCCCAGCGCCAGCCCTTCGGTAAATTGAATTCCGCCTTCGCGCGGGATGACGGTGTCCACCGGCGCGCCGTCTTTTTGCAAAACACCGGTAATCCAGTCGCCGATGCCGCACATCGCGACGACTTCGCCGCTTCGCAAGGAAGACAGCACGCCGCCGTAGTCAAAAAAACCGCGCACCTGCGGACGCAGGGACAGCGCGGTGTCGCGCAGCGCGGCGAAGGCGGCGTCCGAAATTTCGTAGGGTTTGGCGTTGCCGTCGCGCAGACTGAGACAGCCGAAATTAGGCAGATACCAGTCGAAATGCCCCACCCGGTCGCGAACCGAAGCGTCCCACAGCAGTTCGTACGTGCGCGCCGCCGCGGCGTCAACAACGTCGGTGTTGTATGTGACGCCGAGAAATCCGAAACTGACCGGCAGCGCGTACAGGTCGTCGCCCTCCCAAAAGCCCGGCACCGGAAATTTTTGGAATTCGGGGAAGAAACTGTCCAGCGGATAATCGCCCGGATCCAGTTTTTCCAAATATCCGGCGGCGCGCAGCTGGGTCACATACTCCGCGTCGGACAATACGACGTCGTAAGTGCCGGGCGGCGACTGCGCGATGAGCGCCAGCATATTGTCGCCGCCGGTGTAATACTTGGATTCCACCTTGACATTGTTGGCCTCCTCGAACGCGCCGACGACGTCGGGTTCGCCGTTGCCGTACCAGGCGAGCAGGGTGATCGTGTCGGCGGCGCGCGCCTTGCGGGAGGCCAGCACCAGCGGAAAGGACGCCGCAACGCCGGCGGCGGCGGCGCTTTGCAAAAAACGGCGGCGGGAACGCTTTTCGGATTTTTCGGACTTCGCGGATCGGGTCATGGGTTTGCTCCGGTGATAAGACAATACGCCCCCATTATAGAAACAAGCGCGGCGAAACGACGCGGTTTTTCCGTTATAAATTATTAATGCCGCGTTTGTTTTTTGTAAAAACCGCCGCCGCCGCCCTATTCCGATTCCGCGCCGTCCGGCGCGTCCCGCCGCATCCACTGATAGGCGACGAAATCGCGCAGCGCCCGCGCCGGCGGCGGCAATTCGCGGCGCGCCGCATGCGCCAGCCCAATGCGCATCCGCGGAATCGACTCGGCGACGGGGCGCGAAAGTACGCGGTCGCCCTCCAAAGACCAGGGACGGAACAACGCCTCCGACAAAATCGTCACCCCCGTTCCCTGCGCGACATAACTGCGCACCGCCTCCACCGTCTCGGTGCGCAAAAAACACCGGCGGCGCGCGCCGTGCTGAGAAAAAAACATCCGCGTATTTTCCTCCGCCTCGTCAATCGTCAGTTGGATATACCGCTCGCCCGCGAGTTCGGCCAGCGGCACCGTCTTCATCAGGGCGAAACGATGATGCGCGTCGCACCACAAAGTACGGCGGGAGGATGCGATATCCAGCACGGCGAGATCCCCGCGCCCCCCGATGTTGGAGGTCAGCATAAAACCGGCGTCAATTTTGCCTTCCCGCAATTCGTCCTCAATGCGGCCGCGCCGCATCTCGAAAAGCGAAACCCGGACGCCCCGAAACAGCCGGCAAAAACGCGCCAAAAGCGGCGGTAAAAAATAGCCGTGCACCGCCGGCGAGGCGGCCAAGCGCAGCTCCCCGCCCGGCGCCCCGGCCGGCTCCGACCACAAACGTTCCGCATCTTCGGCGAGATTGAGAATCTTTTCGCAGTATCTCTGAAACCGCATGCCGTCCCGCGTGAGAACCATTCCGTCGCGACGGCGTTCAAACAGCGCGACGTCCAAAAAACTCTCCAAACGATGCACGGCGGTGGTGACCGCCGCCGGGGAAATATTAATCTGCCGCGCGGCGACGGTGATTTGCCGGGTGTCGGCGACCGCGAGAAAATACTTCATCCGCCTTAATGTCAATATCTCCGCCGCCCGGGACGCGGGCACCGCGCGCGATTCCGGACGCCGCCCGCCGCCGGTCATCGCGGCGTCGGCATAGTACCGCGCGCCGCCGCAACGGCGCGACGGCGGAAACGTTTCCGATATAAACGCCCGTTTTCGGAGGCGGAGAATTTCGCACCCCGCCCCCGGCGTCCGCCGAAAATGGACGGCGGAAACACTACGCGATTCCCTCTTCCCGCAGGACTTTGCGGGCGGCGCGGAAGCATTCCAGCGCGGCGGGGACGCCGCAGTAAATTCCGACGATATGCACGGCGGCGCGAATTTCCTCCTTCGTCGCGCCGTTGCGGAGCGCGCCGCGGCAGTGCAATTCCCACTCGCGCATTTTGCCGAGCGCGCCGATGAGCGCGAGATTCATCAGCGAGCGCGTCTTCGCGTCCAGCGCGTCGTCGCCCCAGCCGAAACCCCAGCACCACGCGGTCATCGCCTCCTGAAACGGGCGCGTAAAATCGTCCGCCGCGGCGAGATTGTCGTCCACATATTTCGCGCCCAAAGTTTCCCGCCGCCTGGCGAGACCTTTGTTAAATAAATCTTCGTCCATCGCCCCTCCCTTCCCCGTCCGCCGAAAGTATTAAATTTACGCCGCGCCGCCGCCGTAAAACGGCGATTCCGCCGGCGGAAAGATTATACGAAAAAATCCCGTCATTCCCGCATCGTCTGCGCGCGATACAATTCGGCGTACAGCGGACAGGTTTGCAGCAATTCGCCCGGACGCCCGTTTGCGATGAGACGCCCGCCGTCCAGCACCAGCGCGCGATCGGCGAAACCGACCGCGGCGAAACGGTGCGCGATGACGATCGCCGTCCGCCCCGACAGCAATTTTTGCATCGCCCCGCGAATTTTGTTTTCGGTCTCGGAATCCAAAGCCGAGGTCGCCTCGTCCAAAATCACCACCGGCGAATCGCGGTAAAACGCCCGCGCCAGCGCGATTCGCTGCCGCTGCCCGCCGGACAGCAGACGCCCGTTTTCGCCCGCCGAAGAATCCGCCTCCCGCGGCAGGGCGGCGACAAAATCCTCGGCGGCGGCGTTTTGCAAAGCGCGTTCTATGCGCGCGCGGTTTTCCGCCGAGGGCGCCTCCGGCCAGCAAACATTCGCCGCGATGGAATCGTCAAACAACAAAGTATCCTGCGTCACCAAGGCGATTTGCGCGCGCAGCGATTTTAATGTCAATTCGCGGATGTCCGTACCGTCCAGCGTAATTTTTCCCTCCTGCGGCGAATACAAACGCGGCGGCAAATTCGCCAAAGTCGTCTTGCCGGCGCCGGAACGCCCGACCAGCGCCGCCGTTTCCCCGGCGGCGATCTTCGCCGACACGCCGTCCAGCGCGGGATGCGCCGTGCCCGGATAACGCAAATGAATATTCTCAAATACAATTTCGCCGCGCGCGCGTTGGATCGTTTTCGTCCCGCGATTCTCCTCTTCCGGCGAATCCAAAAATCCGAACACTTCGCGCGCCGCCGCCAGCATTCCCTCCAACAGGGTCGCCGAACGCGCGATCGCCCGCACCGAACGCGGCATCAGCAGCATACATCCCAAAAACGCCGCGACTTCCCCCGCCGTCATCGTCCCCTCCGACAGCGCGCGCGAAATATAAAACAGCGCGACTACGGACGGCGCGGCAATCAACAGCATCGAAAGCGGCTGCCCGGCGGCGATAACAATTTGCGTCCGCAGCAGCGCCGCCCGCAACGCCGAAAACGCCCCCGCGAGTTTGTCGCGCGCCGCCGATTCGCCGTGCACTTTTACAATCGGCATCAGCGCCAGCGATTCGTTGAGACGGCTCTGCACGCCGGCGCTCCGCTCCTGCGCGCGCGCGGCGACTTTTTTCATCCGCCGCCGCAGCACCCGAATGAGCAGCGCCATCGGCGGCATCGCCGCGCAAATAATCAGCGCCAGCTGCCATTCCAAATAAAACATTTGCGCGAGATAAAACACCGCCTTCAACGGCTCCTGCACCAGCGCGGTCAGCACCGGCAAAGTCGCCCCGGTCAAAGACGGCACGAAACCGACGAAGCGCGTCGTCGTCTTGCCGGACGATTCCGCCGCCAGCGCGCCGAGCGGACGGCGGACGAGTTTCGCCGCCATTTCGCGCCGCAAATCGCGCTGCATCGTAATATCCAGCCAGCCGCCCAAATAGGCGCGTCCGTAGATGACCGCCGGCAGCACAATCATCACCGCCGCCGCGAAAAACGGAATCTTGTCGCGCGCGACGACGAAATCGCCGCCGCCGTCCAAAAGCGGCTTCAACATCAGCGCCAGCAGCGGCTCCAAAAACGCCGCCGCGAACATGCAAAACAGCATCCCGCCGAGCGCGGCGCGATACCCCCGCAGCCGGGAAAGACAGCGTTTAATCAGCGGCGCGCGGGCGGAATCCAGCATGTCCGCAATTATAAACGGCGGGGAATTATTTTACGCGCCGGATTTTGATAAAATGCCCGCGCAATGCAAAACCAAAATAAAATGCAATCCGCGGCGGACGATGTCGCGCGGCATCCGCGCCGGTGTCCGCTGTGCGCCGCGCCCGATTCGGTGGAAACGCCCTATTCGCGTCCGCCGTGGCGGATCGTGCGATGCGCCGCCTGCGATTTCGTATATCAAGACGCCGCGCCGGCCGAAGATTTGCTGCGCGAAGAATTGGCGTGGGAACGTACGCACGAGGCGGAAACCGCCCGCCGCAAAGCCGAACGCCCGTACATTAAACCGGCGGCGGCGTGGGCGAGAATGTCGTGGCGGCGCATGTTCGGACGGCGGCGGGCGCATCTCATTTTGCGAAAGTTCGCCGCGCCCGGACCGGTGATTGACCTGGGATGTGGGGGGGGGGGGGGGCATTTATAAAATCGGCGGCGGCGGTTTCACGCCCTACGGCGTGGAAATTTCCGCGGCGTTAGCGAACGCCGCCAAGCCGCTGCTGGAATCCCGCGGCGGACGCGTCGTCTGTGATTCCGCGATCGGCGGGCTGCGAACTTTCGCGGACGAATTCTTTACCGCCGCGTCCCTGCGTTCCTATTTGGAACACGAATCGCGTCCGCGCACGGTTTTGGAAGAACTGCATCGCGTATTAAAACCGGACGCGGCGGTGCTTGTCAAAGTGCCGAACTTCGCGTCGTTGAACCGCAAAATTTTCGGACGCCGCTGGTGCGGGTTTCGCTGTCCCGACCATCTGAATTATTTTACGCCCGAAAGTCTGGCGAAGATGCTCGGCTCCGGATACGCGATGCAAAAAATGTGGGCGGCGCCGTTCAACGACAATTTATGGGCGCTGTTCCGCAAACGAACGAACGCCGATTGACGGCGTTTTATCGGACGGCATTACGGCGCCGTTCCCGATTCACACCCCCAGCGGATTGGGGGCGTTGGGGTTGATTTTGTATTTTTTGGCGGCGGCGGACGCGGTTTTGGCGAGGAGTTTTCCGTCCGCCACGAGCGCCGTCAGGGCGGAATGCGGCGGCGTTCGCAATTCGCCACCCGAACCATGCTATAATGCGGTTCCGAAAAGACGAAACGGGAGAAAACCAATGGCGCACAAATGGCATCCGATCACGGATATGGACGATTTTTTTGAAGAATCCGTCCACGAAGAACTGCGGCATCTCGCCGAGGTGTGGCGCGAGCAAAAGTCCAACCTGGACCCGGAGCAACTGCAAATTTTTACCGACAAACTCAAGCGCGAGTGGGCGATTGAAACCGGACAGATTGAAGGCGTCTATGACATTGATCCCGGCACGACCGAGACGCTCATAGAACGCGGCATCAGCGAGCAACTCATTCCGCACACCGTACAAAACCCCGGCAAAACTCTCGCGATGCTGCAGGATCATCAGAATGTTGTCGACGGGCTTTTTGATTTTGTCAAAGGCGGGCGTGCGTTGTCGGTGAGTTATATCAAGGAACTGCACGCCGCGCTGACGCAAAATCAAGATGTCGCGGTCGGTGTGGATCAATTCGGCAAAAAAGCGGATATTCCGCTGTTGCACGGCGCGTTTAAGAAAATGTCGAACGATCCCAAAACGCCGTCCGGCGAAGTTCATCAGTATTGCCCGCCGGAACATACGGCGAGCGAGATGGATAATTTAATCGCCATGTATTCGGCGCACGGCGAACGCAAAATTCCGCCGCTGGCGGCGGCGGCGTGGCTGCACCACCGCTTTACGCAAATCCATCCGTTTCAGGACGGCAACGGGCGGGTCGCGCGTTGTCTGGCGTCCGTAATATTCATTAAGGCGGGATGGTTCCCGCTGGTGATTAACCGCGACGCGCGGAACAAGTATCTGAACGCGCTGGAAGCGGCGGACGGCGGCGATTTGTCGGCGTTGATTAATTTGTTCGCCAAGGTACAGAGCGAATTTTTCTACCGCTCTTTTGGGCTGCAGATCGAAACGACCATAGAGTCGGGCGCGGAAACAATGCGCCGGCGCGATCGCTCCAAAAAATGGTTGTTCCGGGATTATCGGGAATCCTCGGAAATAGCCGGGCGACTGGTTGAAATCGCCCTGGGCCGCATGCGAGCCATTTGCGATTCTCTGAACAAGCAATTTCCGGACGAACGGAGCAGCAATGCGCATTCTCATGTCGGGGGAGATGCGTATGTTAACGCAAGTTCCGATTGGAAAAAAATGCTGACCGAGCGGCATGGTCGTCGTCTCAATTTAAACGCCTATCGCGCAGCGGTAAATATGCGGGCGGAACCTGGCGCGCCCGCTTGGATAAGCGCGTGTTTTTCGGGCACTGACAATGCGGGAGAGATTGTTTGCGCTGTATTCTGTTCCGTCGGAAAATACACATCGGGCGATGGTTCTGCCGGTTTGGGCGCGTGGCGAATGGTTAGCGATGACATGCTTTTTATTCGCAATAAAGAATCGTTTGCGCATGTGCAAAAAAGGTTCATTCCGTGGCTTGCAAAAGCATTGTCCGCGGGCATGGACATGTGGAGAAAAAATTTGCAGGCGGATTCGGTTGAATAACGTGGCACAATTGCCCCCCCCCCCCGCCTCACACCCCCAGCGGATTCGGCGCGCCGAAGGCGCAAATTTTACCGCCACAAACGGATCGGCTTTTGCGCGAGACGGGACAATTCCTGCTCCAATTCCTTGCGAGGCGGATTGAAAAACTCCGTCCCTTTTTTGCGGCAATGGCGCAGGGCGTCGTGGATTTGCTTTTCCGCCATGCCCGCATTGGCGACTTCCAACGCCATTACCGGCTTCGGCTTTTCGCGGTGGAATGCATCGCCGGCGAGCCGTTGGGCGACGGTTTGGGTCGTCGTCTTGCCGATTTTGAACCAGCCGTCATCGCCGGGAATGACGGCGACATAAACGAATCCGCCGGCGTTGCCGAAAACGGAACGCCGCGTCAGATCTTTGGTTTCTTTCCAATCCGCCGCCGCGCCCGCGCGGCGAATGATGACGCGCTTATATTTTGCGTCTCCCCGCACGACCGCGGCATCATAGCGAGTATGCGGTTTTTTGAGATGCTCCAACATCCCATCACCGCCCCTGTCGACAGTCCATACAAGCTCAAATTGGCGCGGGTTGTACTTTTCCCAAAAAGTAATCGGCACCCCCATCTCGCCGTCATAATCGGCGGGGATGTCTTTCACGCGCCGCACTTCAATGGCGGGATAGTTGTCGTAAGCCGGGTAGTCCTTCGCCGCGTATTTGGCGGTCAGCGGGATTTCGCCGCGCTCGCGCCGATTATGCGGCAGGTTGGTGAACCAATAGGACGCCGCCGATGCCGTGGAACCGTTCGGGCGGATAAAACGCCCTCTCGTTCTCGGTCCGCCGCCGAGCCAAATTTTTCCATCGCGCATCAGCGGGGAAACGCCGTCGTATCCAACAGCGCCAAGGTTGCCGATGATGATGAATTTCTTATTGCTTTTCGCCAGCATAGCGATGAATTCGCGCTAGTGCGAAAACGGCGGATTAGTCACGACAATGTCGCAAGCCGCCAATTGCCGTTTGCCTTCGCGGTCGCCGAAGCCGCCGCTGTCGCCGCGTAAATTGCGCTTGCGGGTGCCGTGTTTTTTGCCGTTTTTGTTCGCGGTCAGCGAACGAGTATAAGCCGCCGCGCCGCGGATGTCCTTCCACAGGGCGCTGCCGCTATAACGAATGCCGACCAATTGGCGCAACCCCAAGGATGTGAAGTTGTCGTCAAAATACTCAAAGAACGCGCTCATGCGCCGGTCGCCGCTGCTTTCGCCGGGGTCATCGCAATTGCACAGAATCTTTTTGCCCTTAAACAGAGCTTCGGGATAATGCACCAACTCCGCTTCTATCATCGCGCGCGGCGTGTAGAATTCATCGTCCTGATTCTCTTGCGCGATGTTGAGTTTAGCGTTTGTGCCGCGGCATTGCTCACACCCCCAGCGGATTGGGGGCGTCGGGGTTGATTTTGTATTTTTTGGCGGCGGCGGACGCGGTTTTGGCGGGGAGTTTTCCGTCCGCCACGAGCGCCGTCAAAGTGGAATGTGCAATCGCGTACCGATCCACCTCAAAATGACGGCGTAAATTCCAGCGCGTGTCGGAACGCCCGAAACCGTCCGTGCCGAGCACGACATAACGCGCCGGGACAAACGCGCGAATCTGGTCGGCGAACATGCGAATGTAGTCGGTCGCCGCCACCACCGGCGAATCGTCGCCCGCGAACACCGATTCGGCGTGCGATATTTTCGGCTTCTCGCCCGGATGCAGCGCGTTCCAGCGCGCGCAATCGTGGCCGTCGCGCGCCAGCAAATTAAAACTCGTCGCGCTGTACACATCCGCCGCCACGCCGAAATCGTTCTCCAAAAGCGCCGCCGCCGCGATCGCCTCCTGCAAAATCGCGCCGCTGCCGACGAGACGCGCGCGCGCCTTCGGCTTTTTCGCCCCGCTTTGCAAGACGCGATGCAGTCCGCGCAAAATGTTTTTTTCGGACCCCGGCGGCAGCGCGATATGGCGGTAATTCTCGTTCATCAGCGTGATGTAATAAAACACGTCGCGCTGCTCCTCCAACATTTCGCGCGCGCCGTCCTGAATAATCACCGCCAATTCGCAGGCGAAGGACGGGTCGTACGAGCGGCAGTTCGGAATCAACTGCGCCTGAATCTGGCTGTGGCCGTCCTCGTGCTGCAGTCCCTCGCCGTTCAACGTGGTGCGCCCCGAAGTCGCGCCGAGCAAAAAACCACGCGCGCGCATGTCGCCCGCCGCCCACGCCAGATCGCCGACGCGCTGAAATCCGAACATGGAATAAAAAATAAAAAACGGCAAAATCTGCGCGCCGTAATTGCTGTACGCGGTCGCCGCCGCGATCCAGGACGACATCGCCCCGGCCTCGTTGATGCCCTCCTGCAGAATCTGCCCCTTTTTGTCCTCGCGGTAAAACATCATCTGATCGGCGTCCTCCGGACGATACAACTGCCCGTGGCGCGAATAAATTCCGAGCTGCCGGAACATCCCCTCCATTCCGAAAGTGCGCGATTCGTCCGGGACAATCGGCGCGATGTGTTTGCCGATTTTCTTGTCGCGCACCAGCGTCGACAAAATTCGCACGAACGCCATCGTCGTGGAAATTTCGCGCTCGCCGGTGTCCGTCAAAAGCGCCGAAAAGGCGGAAAGTTTCGGCGCCGGCAGCGAAGCCGGCGACCGCCGCCGCCGCGACGGCACGCCGCCGCCCATCGCCTCCGTCCGCGAACGAAGATACCGCATTTCCGGCGAGTCCGGCGGCGGCATGAAAAAAGGCACCTCGCCGATTTTGTCGTCGGAAATCGGCAGGCGAAAACGGTCGCGCACCCGCCGCAGCGCCTTGTCGCTGATTTTCTTCTGCTGATGCGCGATGTTGCGCGCCTCGCCGGCGTCGCCCATTCCGTATCCCTTGATCGTCTTCGCCAAAATGACGGTGGGCTGTCCGGCGTGGTGAAAGGCGCTGTGAAACGCCGCGTATACCTTGTGCGGATCGTGGCCGCCGCGGTTCAGCCGCCAAATGTCGCCGTCGGTCATATTGGCGGTCATCTCCAAAAGTTCCGGATACTTGCCGAAAAAATGTTCGCGGATATAGGCGCCGCTGTTGGCACGATACGTCTGATAGTCGCCGTCCAGCGCCTCCTCCATCCGCTTTTTGAGCAGCCCCTTTTTGTCCTGATACAGCAGCGGATCCCAATACGATCCCCAGATGATCTTGATGACGTTCCAGCCGGCGCCGCGAAAGCCGGCCTCCAGTTCCTGGATAATTTTGCCGTTGCCGCGCACCGGCCCGTCCAGACGCTGCAAATTGCAGTTGACGACGAAAATTAAATTGTCCAGCCCCTCGCGCGTCGCCAGCGAAATCGCCCCCAGCGATTCCGGCTCGTCCATTTCGCCGTCGCCCATAAACGCCCACACCTTGCGGTCGGTGCGCGGAATCAATTCGCGGTTTTCCAAATACCGCATAAAACGCGCCTGATAAATCGCCATAATCGGACCGAGACCCATGGACACCGTCGGGAACTGCCAGAAATCCGGCATCAGCCACGGATGCGGATACGACGACAAACCGCCGCCGGTCTCGGCGCGAAAATTTTCCAATTGCTCCTCGCTGATTCTGCCCTCCAAAAACGCGCGCGCATACACGCCGGGCGCCGAATGCCCCTGAAAATACACGAGATCGCCGTACTCCGCCGCGTCCGAATGCAGCAGTTTGCCGCGGAAAAAATGATTAAAACCGACGTCGTACAGCACCGCCGACGAGGCGAAACTGGCGATATGCCCGCCCAAATCGCCGGGCTTGCGGTTCGCCCGCACCACCATCGCCAGCGCGTTCCAGCGGATATAGGAGCGAATTTTCGCCTCGGCCTCGTAGTCGCCGGGCGATTTTTGCTCGCGCGACGGCGGAATCGTGTTGATATAGGCGGTGTTGGGGGAATACGGCAGATAGGCGCCGTTCTGCCGCGCCTGATTGATGAGTTTCTCCATCAAAAAATGCGCGCGCTCCGGCCCGTGGACGGCGAGCACCGCCTCCATCGCGTCCATCCACTCCCGCGTTTCCTCGGGATCAATATCGGTAAGTTTCGTCTCCGCCACAAAAAAATTCTCCCGCCGCAAGTATACCACGACTCCCCGCCCCGAAAAACCCCCGCCGAATTGCGGTACAATGCGGCGATGATCGGACGGGAAAATTGCGGATATTTTTCGGCGGCGGACGCGCGGCGGGCGCGATTCTTGTCGGATTTGCGCGGCGTCCGGCGCGACTATAAACGCTACACCGGCTCGCCGCTGCGCTATGCCGGCGGCAAAAGTTTGGCGGTAGGGCATGTCATCGCGCACATTCCCGCCGGCGTCCGCCGTCTGGTTTCGCCGTTTATCGGCGGCGGCTCGGTGGAGGTCGCCTGCGCGCGCGAACTCGGAATGGAAGTTTTCGGATACGACATTTTCGACATTCTGGCGAACTATTGGCAATATCAAACTGCGCGCCCGAAGGCGCTGCATACCGCGCTGGAAAAAATCGCGCCGACCCGCGAAAACTACGCGCGCGTCAAAGACGAATTGCGCGCGCACTGGCGCGGCGAAAAACGTCTCGGCAAAAAACAACTCGCGGTCAATTATTATTTCAACCATAACCTGTCCTACGGCCCCGGTTTTTTGGGATGGATGAGCAAAATTTACGAGGAGCCGGCGCGGTATTTTCGCATGCTGAAAAAAGTGCGCGACTTCCGCCCGGGCGCGTTTCGCGTGGAATGCGCCGATTTCGCGGCGGCGATCGCGCGCCATCCGCGCGATTTTTTATACTGCGACCCGCCGTATTTTCTGGGCGGCGACAGCAAAATGTTCCGCGGCATTTATCCGCAGCGAAACTTTCCGGTGCATCACGACGGCTTCCCGCACGAAAAACTGCGCGACATTCTGCATTCGCACGAAGGCGGCTGGGTGCTGTCGTACAACGACTGTTCCACAATCCGGAAATGGTACAAAGATTTCCGCGTCGTAAAAGTGTCGTGGCAATACACCCTCGGACAGGGCGAGACGCGAATCGGCTTCAACCGCGTCAACGGACTGAACGGCGCGACGAACCATGTCAAGCAGTCGCACGAACTTTTAATCATAAAAGAATGAACGATGAACGGAATAACTTTTGTATGTTCAAAAAAAACTTTGTTGCGGAATGAAATCGCGGAATCCGAATAACATCCGTGATTGGGAATTTCGCGGCGCGGACACGCGGCGGCTGACGCACGGCATTCATTCCTATCCGGCGATGATGATTCCGCAGATCGCCGGACGATTAATTGCGGACTACGGCGGCGGCGCGAAACTGCTTTTTGATCCGTATTGCGGCACCGGCTCCTCGCTTTTGGAGGCGAATATCCGCGGCATCAACGCCGCGGGCGCGGATTTGAATCCGCTCGCCCGTCTCATCGCGCGCGTCAAAACGACCCGCCTGGACTGCGGACGAACCGCCGCGCATCTCCGGGATTTGCACGACAAATTGTCGGTCGCGCGATTCGCCGGGGCGTCCGCGCCGCCGCCGCCGATAAAAAACATGAATTTCTGGTTCGGCGAAGAAACGCGGGACGCGCTCGCCGCCGCGCGCGGTTTAATCTTCGCCGTCGCGGACGCGGACATTCGCCGGTTTTTTCTCGTCGCGTTTTCGGAGACCGTGCGCGAATGTTCCTACACCCGCAACGGCGAATTTAAGATGTATCGCATGACCGCCGCGCAAAGGGAGAAATTTTCGCCCGATATGTTCGGGGTATTGACGGCGAAACTCGCGTGCAACTTTGCGGGAATGCAAAAATACGCGGCGGAAATAAAACGGCCGGATAAGACGCGCGTGTTTGATTTTGACTCGGCGGCGGAAATTCCGCGCGCATTGCCGCCGGAATGCGCGGACATTATCGTGACTTCGCCGCCCTACGGCGATTCCAGAACCACCGTCGCCTACGGGCAGTTTTCGCGTCTGGCGAACGAATGGCTGGAATATGAAAACGCCGCCGCGGTGGACCGCAAACTGCTCGGCGGACGTCCCTCCAAAAACGCGGCGTCCCTCGGCTGTGGAAAACTGGACGACGCGGTCGGGCGCGTCGGCGAAACGCATCCGCTCCGCGCGCGCGAAATTCGCGGCTTTTACGAGGAATACCGCCGCGCCGCCGCGCATGTCGCGCGCATATTAAAACCGGGCGGCTTCGCGTGTTATGTCGTCGGCAACCGCAAATCAAAGGGAGTCGTGCTGCCGACCGACGAGGCGACGAAGGCGTATTTTTGCGAAAACGAATTCCGCGTCGCCGCCGCGTTCGCGCGCGACATCCCCAACAAAAGAATGCCCTCCCGCAACAGCCCCTCCAATGTCGCCGGCGCGCGGGACGACACGATGCAGCGCGAACATATCATCGTAATGCAAAAACGCCGCCAAAGCGCGTCGTCCGCGCGCGTTGTTCTTTCCTCTCGGCGAAATTTTACGGCGCGGCGCGAATTAAAAAACTAAATTCCTATCGCGACGCCTTCACGGCGAAGGTCGGCGCCGCCGTGCAATTCTCCGTCCGTGAAATGAATGAGATGCAGACCGCTGACGAGCGGGCGGATGTTAATTTTATGTCCCATTTTTTCCAAATCGCCGCGCAACTTTTCGGCGGCGGTTCCTTTTTCCAAATCGGTCGCGCCGTTGCGGTTTACATAATGCGGAAGAGACGCCGCGCCTTGCGCGTCCAAATTCCAATCCAGCACCGCGATTAACGACCGCGCGACATAGTTGATAATGCGGCTGCCGCCCGGCGAACCGGCGGCCAGCAGCGGCGCGCCGTCTTCGTCGAACACGATCATCGGCGACATCGAACTGCGCGGGCGTTTGTTCGCCTGTACGCGGTTGGCGATTTTTTCGCCGTCTTCGCCCGCCGCGGCGAACGAAAAATCGGTAAGTTGATTATTCAACAAAAAACCGCGCGCCATCAGCGTCGAACCGAACGCGTTTTCTATGCTGGAAGTCATGGAAAGAACATTCCCGTACTTGTCCGCCACCGACAAATGCGTCGTGGACGGCTGGGCGGGTGATACGCCGGCGGCGGAATCATTCGCGAATCCCGGCGCGGCTTTTCCCATGTCGCGCGCGGGCGAAATCAGCCGCGCCCGCGATTTCAGATATTCCGAATCCAAAAGACGCGCGACCGGCACCGGATGAAAATCCGAATCCGCGATATGCATCGCGCGGTCGGCATACGCCAGCCGCGCCGCCTGCGAAAACAAATGCGCCGCCGCCGCCGACATCGGCGGAATTTCGGACAAGTCAAAATTTTCCAGGATTTTAAGAATTTGCAGCACCGTCAAACCGCCGGAAGTCGGCGGACCCATTCCGCAAACTTTATATTTGCGATACGGCAGACATACCGGCGGGCGCGTTTTGGCGCGATAGTTTTGCAAATCGGATTCGGAAAGCGCGCCCGGATTGTCGGCGGCGCCGCGCACCGCCGCGACAATGGCGCGGGCGATTTCGCCCTCGTAAAACGCCCGCGCGCCGCCCGCCGCGATTTTGCGAAAGGTGTCCGCCAACTCCGGATTTTTAAGAATCGTCCCCGGCGGCAAAGGTTTTCCTTCGGCGGTAAAAAAGTATTTTCGCGCCGCCGCATAACGCCCCAGCCCGCCCTTTTCGGATTCGTTCGCGATGGATTCGGACAAGCGCGGCGACACGGCGAATCCGTTTTCGGCGATTTGAATCGCCGGCGCGAATAATTCCGCCCACGGCAGTCTGCCGTGTTTGCGGTGCGCCGTTTCCAGCATCGCCAAAAGTCCGGGCGCGCCGACCGCCCGTCCGCCGACGACCGCGTCCCGCCATTTCATTTTTTCGCCGCCGGGGGCGAACAGGTTTTCGTCCGCCGCGGCGGGGGCGGTTTCGCGTCCGTCAAAAGTGTGCAAACTTTCGTCCGCCGCGTGCCAATACAGCATAAACGCGCCGCCGCCGATTCCGGACGACTGCGGCTCCACGACATTCAAAACCATCTGCGCGGCGATCGCGGCGTCCGCGGCGGAACCGCCGCGTTTCAATATTTCCAAACCCGCCGCGGCGGCATGCGGATTCGCCGCCGCAATCATCATTTTTTCCGCCCGCGCGGACGCGGCGACGGCGGACGGATTCGCAACGCAAACCGCCGCGACAAAAATCCAAATCCGCCGCTTCCAATTGATCATGTTTTTCTCCTCTTCGCGCCGCAAAATAACGGCGCATTTTATGAATGATAGCACAGAATCCTTGCGCGGGCGGCGGCGATTATTCCCGCCACAAGCGGACGGGCTTTTGCGCCAGACGGCTCAACTCTTGCTCCAACTCCTCGCGGGGCGGATTGAAAAACTCCGTTCCTTTTTTGCGGCAATGGCGCAGGGCATCGTGGATTTGCTTTTCCGCCATGCCCGCATTGGCGACCTCCAACGCCATAACCACTTTCGGTTTTTCGGGGCTGAACGCCTCCCGCTTGACGCGATCGTTGACGGAAGTATTCGTCTTGCCGATCTTGAATAATCCGGGGTTGCCGGGAATGACGGCGACATAGACAAAGCCCCCGGCGTTGCCGAAAGTGGAACGCCGCTCCAGATCTTTGGTCTCTTTCCAATCCGCTGCCGCGCCCGCGCGGCGAATCATAAGCCGGTCGTATTTCGCCCGACCTTGAATGCGGGTAAAGCATTCATAGCCAATCCATCTCGCAGAATTTGCAACGCCTAAAATCTCAAACTGCTCCGGATTCCACTTGTTCAAAAACGAAAGCGGAACGCCCATCACGCCCGCATAATCGGCGGGGATGTCTTTCACGCGCCCCACTTCTATGGCGGGATAGTTGTCATAGCGCGGGTAGTCCCGCGCCGAGTATTTGGCGGTCAGCGGAATCTCCTTGCGCTCGCGCCGGCTGTGCGGCAAATTGGTATACCACACGGCAAACCCGAGTTTGCTCTCGCCGCCGCCGGGGCCGATGAACGCGCCTTTGCAACTCCCCGCGCCGAGCCAAACTTTCCCGCTTTGGATAAGCGGGAAAATCTCTTTGTAGCCCACGGCGTTCAAGTTGCCGATGACGAGAAACTTCTTTTTGCTTTTCGCCAGCATGGCGATAAAGTCGCGCCAGCGCGAAAACGGCGGATTGGTTACGACAATGTCACAATCCGCCAACTGCCGCCGCCCCTCGCGGTCGTCAAAACCGCCGGTGTCGCCGGGCAAAAAACATCTGCCGGTGTCGCGCTTTTTGCCGTTTTTGTCGGCGAACAGTGTGCGCTTGAAAGACGGCGTGGCGGCGTCCGCCGGTACTTGATAGCGCGCCGCCCGCCATGTTCCCGCTTTGCGCGGGTCGTCGGCGTACGGCAAAGTGCTGCCGGAATAGCGCAACCCGACAAGGCGGCGCAGTTTCAGCGCGGTAAAATTGTCGGCGAAGTAGCGAAAGAATTCGCTGTAATCGGGGTCGTCGCAGTTGCACAGAATCCGCTTTCCCCGAAACAGAGCGGGCGAATAATGCTCCAACTCCGCCTCTATCATCCCGCGCGGCGTATAGAACTCGTCGTCCCGCTTCCGCCGCGCGCCGGTTAGAGGGGTGTTTGTCGCGCGCGGCATTACTCCCCCTTCGCGGCGGCGCGGTCGGGATGACAAACCGCCGTCGCCCGCCGATACAATTGTTTCAGCAATTTGTCGTCCATAAGAAACGGTATTTTACAGGAATTCCGCCCGGAAAAGAAAATGCCATTCCGGCGAACGCGGGAATCCTCGCCGTTTGCGGTATGGACAACGGCGGAGATTCCTGCTTTCCGCAGGAATGCAGGAATGGTACGTCTCTTATTTTTCGCCGAAGGAGATTCCGGCTTTCGCCGGGCGGGGTGGAATCTTCTTTCTTCAAAACGACGAGCGGCGATGCCATGTTCGGCATTATAGTATATCCGCCCGTTATCGCCGTTCCGACATTTCGCGGGAAAGGCGGACGATTTTGCCGGCGAAATATCGCAGCGGCGAATCGGCGGCGGATTTTTTTGCGGCGACGGCGCGGCGCTCGGCGGCGGCGGCGAATTCCGATTCTTCGGCGGGCGACATTTTGCGGACGTCCACGCGCAAATCGTACCACGCCATTTGTCCGGTAATCGGATCGGCGTTTAATTCGCGGACGCCGTTCTCCGGCGGCAGACGTTCGTCCATTAAATGATTCAGCAAAAATCCCTCCGCATATTCGTTCGCGTCCGGCGACAAGCCCCACGCCCCGGCGCGTTTGCCGACCGCGTTCCAGGTCCAGACGACGTCGGCGGCGACGCCGTCCATCAGTTTCGCCCGCGCCGCGATTTTGCCGCGGCGGGACGAAATCCAAACGCGGTCGCCGTCGCAAATTTGCATATTTTCCGCGCGTTTGCGGTTCAGAAAAATCGGATTGTCGGCGGCGATCTGCCGCAGCCACGCGTTCTGCGAATCCCACGAATGATACATAAACATCGGCCGCTGCGTCAGCGCGTAAAACGGGCGCGCGTCGTCGCGCGGTTCCAGCGGCGGATAATAAAACGGCAGCGGACGGAAAAATTTCCGCAGCCGCCGCCGCTGCGATTCTTTCGGCGGCGCGATTCCGCCCGCGCCTTCTCCGGCGCGTTGAAACTTGCGCAGCGTTTCGGAATACAATTGAATCACCATCGGCGAATCGTCTTCAATCCAGCCGCAGCGATTCGCATATTGCAAATAGTCGCGGTTGGCGAAGCGAAAATAGCGGGCGGCGGGCGGCAACTCGTGGCGGTAAAAATTTTCGCCTTCGGAATACCGCCGCCATTGCTGCGGATTCGGCGCGCCGCGCAAATGTTCGCCGCCGTCTTCGCCGCGCCAGCCCGCGAGAAATCCGACGCCCGGAATTTTCTCGTAGCGGACGACAAAATCCTCGTAGCCGGAATATTTCGCCGCGCCGTTTTCGTCCGTAAACACCGGAAGTTTCAGACGCGCCGCCAGATCAATTAATACTTCCTGCCACGGACGGACGTCGCGATCGGGCGGCAAAACCGGTTCGCGCACCGCGTCGCACGCCGCGTGCGGTTCCGAAATCGGACGGTCCAAAAGAGAAATCGCGTCCCGCCGTTCCAAATATGTCGTGTCGGGCAGAACTAAATCCGCATACTCCACGGTTTCGGAATGAAACGCGTCCGCGACCGCGACGAACGGAATTTTGTATTCGCCGTCCGCGTTTTTCGCCGTCAACACCGCCGCCGTGTCCCGCGGATTGACCGCCGAATTCCACGCGATATTCGCCATAAAAACCAGCAGCGCGTCTATCGGATACGGATCTCCGCGCGCCGCGTTCGTCGCCGCGAATTGAATCGCCCCGTGCGCCGAAAGCGGCGCGTCCCACGAAAACGCATGATCGATTCGCAGCGGCGCGCCGTTTTCGTCCACCGCCAAATCTTCCGGACCGCGCGGCATTCCCAGCGGCGGCGCGGAAAGCGGCGTATTCGCCGCCGCGGATTTCGCCGGACGCGGCGCGGCGGGCGGATGTTTGGGATACGGCGGCTTCGCCAAATGCCCGCCCGGACAATCCAGTGCGCCCAAAATCGCCTGCAAAAAATGCAGCGCACGGCATGTCTGAAATCCGTTGGAATGCGCTGACACGCCGCGCATCGCATGCATTGAAACCGGCCGCCCGACGGTGGTTTCGTGCCGCCGCCCGCGCCAGTCGGTCCACGGCGCGTCTACGATGACCGGCGCGGCGAAGGCGAAATGCGCGAGTTCGCGCGCCAGACGGCGGATCGTTTCCGGCGCGATTCCGCAATGCGCCGACATCGCCTCCGGCGCGCACGAATCGGAAAGATATTCCGAAAGCGCGGCGGTCATCGCCGTTTTTGCGCGCCGTCCGTTTTGTAAATTGAATTCGCAACGCAGTTCGGGAACGGCGTTCGCGGAATACGCCGAAACAACTTCGCCGGTGTTTGAATCACGAATCAACGGCGCGCCGTTTGCGTCGCGCAAAAAAAGTCCGTCCGCGTCCAGCAGCCACGGCATATTCGTATAGTCGCGCAAAAACGCTTCGTCAACGCGCCCTTCGCGCAAAAGTTCGTGAATCAGCGCGACCGCCAGCGCGCCGTCGCCGCCGGGCGTAATCGCAATCCACTCGTCGGCGATCGCCTGATAGCCGGTGCGGATCGGATTTATGGCGACGATTTTAACGCCGCGCTCCTTCAATTTTTTCAGTCCGATTTTCAGCGGATTGGACGCGTGATCCTCGGCGACCCCCCAGAGCATAAAATACTTCGTCCGCTCCCAGTCCGGCTCGCCGAATTCCCAAAACGAATAGCCGTGCGTCATCAGCCCCGCCGCCGCCATATTTACCGAACAAAATCCGCCGTGCGACGCCCAATTCATCGTGCCGAATTGCCGCGCCCACAAGTCGGACAACGCCTGCATTTGGTCGCGCCCGGTAAAAAACGCGAGCCGATTCGGATCCGCCGCGCGAATCGCCGCAAGCCGCTCGGTCAGAATATCCATCGCCCGCGCCCACGAAATTTCGGTAAATTCGCCGGCGCCGCGTTCGCTTCCCGGTTTGCGCAGCAGCGGCGCGCGCAGTTTCGCCGGCGACATTTGTTTCATAATCGCCGCGTTGCCCTTCGCGCACAAAACGCCGCGATTGACCGGATGATTCGGATTGCCCTCCACAAA